>CBRAFO010000172.1:0-5889 GCA_967755175.1 uncultured Opitutaceae bacterium
CCGCGTCCGCCGTCGATCACCACGAGGTCGGGCATGGGTTTGTTTTCTTCCTTCAGGCGGCGGTAGCGACGGCCGACCACTTCTTCCATCGCACGGAAGTCGTCGTTGCCGATGAAGCTCTTGATCTGGAAGCGGCGGTATTCGTTTTTGTCGGGACGCCCCTCGGCGAAGTGAACCATCGAGGCGACGACGAAGGTTCCGCTGATATGCGAGATGTCGAAACACTCCATCGTGCGCGGGGTTTTCTCCATGCCGAGCGCTTCGCCGAGCAGGCGCATGGCTTCTTCGTCGGGCGCGGGAGCGGTGGGATCGAAGCGTTCAAACGTGCGCGTTTTCGCGAGGGTTTTCTGCAACGCGAACACCACGTCGCGCAGCTCGGCGGCTTTTTCGAATTCGTGTTTATCGGCCGCGGCCATCATCTCGGCACGCAGTGCTTCGAGCCATTCGCGGGATTTGCCATCGAGGAAGGCGCAGGCGTCCTCGACGCGGCGACGGTAATCCACAGCGGTGGTTTCATTGGTGAAACCGTAAAGCTCCTGACGCACGTCGTTGTAGAGTTGCCAGCGTCCATCGGGGAGGCGCTGCGGCGTGGCATCGCCGAGGAGAATGCCGAACTGGCGACGCATCTGCGCGAGGGTTTTTCGGAGAAGTCCGCTGTGCGCGAAGGGACCGAAATAGCGCGAGCGGTCTTCCTTTTTAAAACGAGTGAGGGCGAAGCGCGGCAGTTCTTGCGACAGATCGACACGAACGAGCAGGAACCGTTTGTCGTCGATGAAGTCGGTGTTGTATTTCGGTTTCCACTGCTTGATCAGCTTACCTTCGAGGAGCAGTGCCTCGGGTTCGGATTTCACTTCGATGACATCGAAGTCGGCGATCATCTCGATCAACGCACGGATTTTTGGGTGAAACGTCATCGCGCGCGACGGCGTGAAATAGGACGACACGCGTTTCTTCAGCGCCTTGGCCTTGCCCACGTAAATGATGCGCCCGAGGCGATCCTTCATCAAGTAAACGCCGGGCTTTTCCGAGAGCTGGCGGACCTTCTCTTTCAGGTTTACGGGGTCGGATGCTGGCATTTTGGAGGAGTTTAGCCTAGTTTGCCGCATCGCAAGTATGGTTTCCGAAAACATCGCTCCGTCCGGCAGCGTTTTGTCCAAACGTTATGAGCTTCTCACCCTCGGGGACGAGTTGCTCCTTGGTCTCACGGCCAACGGCCATCTCACCTATATAGGCGCGCAACTTGGCCGGCGCGGGGTGCTCTTGCAGCGCAACGTGACCATCACCGACGAGGCCGAGGCGATTGCGGAGCAGTTTCGCGACAGCTGGGCTCGCGCGGATGTGGTGATCACGACCGGTGGACTCGGGCCAACGTGCGACGACCGCACACGCGAGGCTATCGCCGGCGTGCTGGGGCAGCGACTGGTGTTTAACCCCGAAATCGTGAAAGCGATTGAGGCGCGGTTTGCGCGTTTGGGCCGCAAGATGACGGACAACAATCTCAAGCAGGCGTATTGTTTCGAGCGCGGCGAAGTGTTGCCCAATGCTCATGGAACCGCACCGGGCTTGTGGGTGGAGCAAGGTGGCAAGGTGCTCGTTATGTTGCCGGGGCCGCCGAACGAATTGCAGCCGATGTTTGCCGAGCAGGTGGTGCCGCGCCTCGTGAAACGCGGCTGGTTGCTCGACCGCGAGGCGTATGTGCAGGTGCGCAGTGCGGGCGTGGGCGAGTCGGCGTTGGAGATGAAGTTGCAGCCGATTTTTGATCGTTATGGCGACGCGCTGAGCATCGCGTTTTGCGCGCACCAAGGGCAGGTGGACGTGCGGGTGAGTTCGCCCAGCGGAAAACTTTCGCTGTCGCAGCTCGACCTAATCGCGGCCGAATGCGCGGCGCTGTTGGGCGAGGATTTTATGTGTTACGGCGCGGACTCGATGGCGAAGGTCGCCGGAGATTTGTTGCGTGCGCAGGACATGACCCTCGCGGTGGCCGAGACGGCGACGGGTGGGTTACTGGCGAGCGAGTTCACCGGGATTTGCGGCGCGTCGAAGTTTTTTGCGGGCGGCTGCGTGTGTTATTCGAACGAGTCGAAGATGCAGTTGCTCGATGTGCCGGAGTGCTTGTTGGCCCAGCATGGCGCGGTCTCGGCGGAGAACGCGGTGGCGATGGCGGTGGGCGCGGCCGAGCGACTGGGTGCCGACTACGGGCTGGCGATCACGGGTTTTGCAGGGCCGTGCGGGGGCACGAATGAAAACCCAGTGGGCACGATCTACATCGCGCTGCATTCGCCGCACGGCGTGTGGTCGAAGAAGCTCCACTATCCGGGCCCGCGAGCGACGGTGAATCGCCGCGCGATCACTGCCGCGCTCGATTGGTTGCGGCGAGAATTGGTGCGCGCCGCCCGCGGGGCGACGCGAGGTGTGCAGGCGGGCGGGCAGTCGTAAAGCCCGACCGGAAAGAGGCGGTTGATCCGATGTGGGAGCGAGCTTGCTCGCGAGGTTTTCGGAATCGCGAGCAAGCTCGCTCCCACGTTCGGCCGCTTACTTCGCGTTTGCGGTGTAGAGCGCGGCGAGGGCGGCACCGATGGCCTGCGAGAGTTCGCCGAGCGAGGCGGCGGAAACTTTCATGCACGTGCGCTGCGCGGGGAAGAGATACGGAGCGGCGGCCTTGCGGATACCTTCCAGATAACGCTCGCGGAATTCGGGTGTGGTGCTTTCGGGGTCAATCAGCCCGCCGCCCACCACGACGAAACCGGGGTCGAGCGCCATCGCGAGATTGGCCACGTGCAGACCGAGGGCCTTGGCCTGAAGGTCGAAAATCTCCAGCGCGAGTGCGTCGCCTTTTTGCGCGAGACCGCGCAGTGAAAGCGCCTGGTGTTTGGGCGAGTCGCTGGACGTGGCCAGCGCGTGGCCGGGATACTTGGGCAGCAGGTGGGCGATGTATTGGGGCAAGCCGGAGATGGTCGTGTAAGCTTCGATACAGCCCCAGTTGCGTCCGCAGCCGCAGGAGAATGGGGTGGTTTTGTCCAAGCCGGCGCCGAGCAGGTGCAGGGGCGTGGGCATGTGGCCGGCTTCCATACCGGCGAGGTGGTCGCCAGAGAGCGGGAGTCCGCGTGCATCGATGTAAGCGGTGCCAAGGCCGGAGCCGGGGGCGAGGAGGACGACGGAGGCGGTTTGATCTCCGCGCACGCGGGCGGCTTCACCGACGCCACCGAGGTCGCCGTCGTTGCCGACGACGAGCGGGATGGCGCGGCCGGCTTTTGCGGCGATGGCGGCGGAGTAGTCGGCGTGGAAATTCCAGCCGGCAAAGGCGAGCGGCAGGTTGGCGGAGCGGTCGAGCACGCCGTAGCTTTGATACGGGCCGGGCAGGGCGAGGCCGATGCCGGCGACCTGGGACCAGGTGAGTTGGTTGTCGGCGAGAAAGCCTTCGACGCCCTCGACCCAGCCCTTGATGACGGCGGCGGTGCCGTCTTGGGAGTTGGTCGAGCTTTGGCGGAGCTTCGTCGAGATGGGCGTGCCGTCGGCCCAGACGCCGCCGGTTTTTGAGGTGGTGGCGCCGCTGTCGGTGCCGATGTAGATCGCGGAGGAGGTGTTCATAGAGGCGGAAAGCGGGCAGCTTGGGACCGCCCCGGACTCAGCCGAGAAGATTCTTGAGCGCCGTCAGGTATTTTACCTGAGTTCGTTCAATTACCTCGGCGGGCAACGCTGGCGCGGGGGGAGTTTGGTTCCATTTGATGGCCAGCAGGTGGTCGCGGACGAACTGTTTGTCGTAGCTAGGGGGCGAGCAATCGGGGCGGTATTGATCGGCGGGCCAATAGCGGGAGGAGTCGGGCGTGAGCACCTCGTCGATAAGGATCAGGTTACCGGCATCGTCGGTGCCGAACTCGAACTTGGTGTCGGCCAGAATCATACCGGCGGCGCGGGCCTTGTTGTGTCCAAGAGAATACAGGGCGATGCTGGTGGCCTTGACCTTCTCGTAGAGGGCGGCACCGACGGCGGCCGCGCCTTGGGCGTCGTTAATGGCTTCGTCGTGCTGGCCCTTGGGTGCCTTGGTGGTGGGAGTGAAGAGCGGCTGCGGGAGCTTGTCCGCCTGGCGCAGGCCGACGGGGAGGCGATGGCCGCAGACTTCGCCGGTTTTCTGATAGGAGGACCAGCCGCTGCCGACGAGGTAGCCGCGCACCACGCACTCGATGGTGAGGGGCTTGAGCTTGCGCACGATCATAGAGCGCAGTTGCAGGTCGCGGTCGGCGATGCCGCGGCGGGCGAATTCGCCGGCTTGGTCGGGCAAGAGATGGTTGGGCAGGAGGTGGGCGGTCTGGGCGAACCACCAGTTGCTCATCTGGGTAAGAATGATGCCTTTGCCGGGGATGCCGTCGGGGAGGATCACGTCGAACGCGGAGAGGCGGTCGGTGGCGGTGAGCAGGAGGGCGTCGCCGAGGTCGAAGATCTCGCGGACTTTGCCCGACGCGATGCGAGGGAAGGGAAGGCCGTCAATGGAAGTGACGGCGCGGGCAGGGAGGGCGGCGGCGATTTGGGCGGAGGTCATGGCGGAAGCGAAGGACAGAAGCCGGAGGAGGTGGTGAGCGAAAGGCGAAAAACAGGTTGAAATTAACGCTTGCACGAACTGCGGCGGGGCCTACGGTCTCGCCCTCTCGGTCTTTACGTCCCCATCGTCTAGCCCGGTTAGGACACCACCCTTTCACGGTGGGCACCGGGGTTCGAATCCCCGTGGGGACGCCATTTTGGTAGCCCGCAATCTTTAATCAGATTGCGGGCTTTTTGTTTTTCGAGACACGGGAGGAGGCACACGAGGCCGGAGAGCGGCGGGTTTTGGATGGGCTAGTATTTGCCTCTTTCCTTCGATTACCGCTTCTATCTAGTTGGCCCGCATGTGCTCCCTGATTCTCGTTAACGAGATGCCATATCTTGCATGATCGCTCTTGGCCGTGAGGTGCGCAGACCAATGGGGTGGTTCGGCTTGATCCAGCGTTGGGTTCCGTGGCTGGGCCGTAAGGACTGGCGGCGAGAGGTGGTGGTGGTGATTTGGGGCGTGCATAGCCCGGATTGGATGAACGCGTTGGCCTCTTCGGCACCGGTGTGGGCGGAGGTGCCGGGAGTAAGTGCGGTGCTTCACTTTTCTTCTCCGGAGCAACGCGTTCCGCTGACGGTGCGGTGGGGACGGCGCACGGTGGTGATCCCGCTCATGGAGAATAATATCGCGGAGCGGCCACTACGTTATGCGGCGTTGTGTCCCGATCCGGAGGCGTTGGGCACCCTCGGCGACAAGAGGCGTTTCGCTGCTTACGTTGAGCAACGGCAACTCGCGAACTGGTGTCCGGTGAACTTCGCGTCAATCGAGGAGGCGACGTTCCCCTGCGTCCTTAAGCGCACCAACCTGAACGGCGGCCTGGGTGTGGAGGTGACCGCGTCGCGCGAACAGGCGCAGAGCCTTTTGTCGCGAGATCCGTTCGCCGGCCATCCTTGCGTCATCCAGTCGTTGGTCCCTTTTGACATCGAATACGTGGTCCACTGCGTCTGCGTCAAAGGGCGTATTCTCTGGCATGTGGCATATGCCAATGACGCAGGCTATCACCCGATCAGGCGGGCCGGGCAGCCACGAAGCCTGCGTCGGATGGAGTTTTCGTGCGAGCAGCTGAACGAGTTGGAAACGTTTCTATCTCCGCTGGCGTATACTGGCCCATGCAACTTCGATTGCACGCGGGGCAGCGACGGGCGCTTGGTGGTCTTTGAAATCAACCCGAGGCTGGGCGGCAGTTTGATGCGCCCGGACAACACTGCGGATCTCGCCGCGTGTCTCTCAGTGATCATCAACGAGGCAACTTAGGCCACGTTGAGGGTATGAGTGTTTGAATGTAGGAGCCTGCTTGCAGGCGATTC
>CBRAFO010000173.1:0-5868 GCA_967755175.1 uncultured Opitutaceae bacterium
TACCACGATCTGGATCTCGCGCCTTGGGAGGCGGTGCTCGGCGCCACCATTCCGGTGCGCACGCTCGACGGACGAGTGTCATTGAGCATCCCTCCCGGCACGCTTAACGGCCAAACCTTTCGTATCCAAGGACGCGGGCTGCCTAAGGACGCGAATGCCACCGCAAGTCGCGGCGATTTGTTCGTGGTGGTGCGCATCCAGACACCGGTTGAAGTTACCGCGGAGGAACGCGCGCTTTGGACGCAGCTCGCGAGCGTCTCACGATTCAATCCCCGCAGGCGGCACTGATGCTGCCACAGGTCGTAGCCCTGTATGGAAAAACTCCATTCGCCGCCTCGGCATCGCTCCGATGGCCGGTGATGCGTTCCGCGGCTAGATTGGGTGACCATGAAAGCCTCCCGCATCCATTCCTTTGGCAGCTCCGACGTGCTCACTTTGGAAGAAACACCTCGCCCTGAACCCGCCGATGGTCAGGTGCTAATCAAAGTCTACGCCGCCGGGGTGAATCCTGTGGATTGGAAAATCCGCTCGGGGACATTCAAGAAGGCCGACATCCACCTGCCGCTCACCTTGGGGCGCGATGTTTCCGGTGTGATCGAGGCCGTGGGCCGCGGGGTGGCTGGTTTCAAACCGGGCGACGAGGTGTATGCGTTCCTCGGCTCGCATAGCGGCGGTTATGCGGAATACGCGCTGGCGGAAGAGCGCGAAGTCGCGCCCAAGCCCGCCTCACTCGACCACGTTCATGCGGCCGCCGTGCCGCTGGCTGCGACCACGGCGTGGCAGGCGCTTTTCGATCATGGCAACCTCCAGCCCGGCCAACGCGTTTTGATTCACGGTGCGGCGGGCGGCGTCGGGCACTACGCGCTCCAATTCGCCAAGGCGAAAGGCGCGACCGTGTTGGTCACCGGTCGCTCCGAAGACTTCGACCTACTCCGCTCGCTCGGGGCGGATGAAGTCATTGATTACCGCAGGGCGCGTTTTGAGGACCGGGCGCGCGACGTCGATCTCGTGCTCGACCTCGTCGGTGGAGAAACCCAGGAGCGCTCGTGGGACTGTCTCAAGGACGGTGGCACGCTCATCTCAACGCTGGAGCAACCTTCATTGGAAAAAGCCGAGGCGCATCACGCCAAAGCCGAAGCCTTCGTGGCCCAGCCGAAAGCTGAGCAACTTCGCGAAATCACCGACCTCATCGAGCAGGGCAAAGTGAAGGTAGTCATTGAGGAGACGTTCCCGTTGGAAGAAGCGAAGCAGGCGCACGACGCCATTGAGCGCCGGCACACCCAAGGAAAGATCGTCCTCACGGTGTGAGGTGCCGTTTGAAGATCGTAGCCCGAAATGTAGGAGCCTGCTTGCAGGCGATTCGGGAACGTGGGAGCGAGCTTGCTCGCGAGGATCGAAATCGCGAGCAAGCTCGCTCCCACTTCGAACCATCGCTCCTACATTTTAAACCCTGATTTGAGAGCGCCTATCCCCAATCCAGTTTGTCACGTATTAAGTGACAAATCGAATTAGGCACGCGCCTCACACGCCGGACGGAAACGTCTCCGGCACTTCGCCCCGCACGGGCGGTTGGATGCGTTCGAGCGGCTCGAGCGCATTCGTTTTATCGATGTGGATAACTGCGTCGAATTGGTCGGCGAGCTGCGCGTGGAAATAGTGACTGAGGCGCTCCGTCTCGGGCCGGTAAATGACACCGATGGCGCGTTCGAGCCGGCGTTTCGACAACGCCTCGGTCGCCGCCGTGCCTTTCTCCAGTGGGAGGAAAAAACTATCGAGGCCTACTTTGTGGAAGAGCGCCTCGTGGCTGCCGACCAAGGCCGGGCGCACGAGCTTGCGATCCGCTGGTCCGCCCCAGTCGGACGCGGCGATCACCGTGCCGCTGTGCGTGGTGAGGCCGACCAGCTTGGCCTGGCGACCGTGGCGCTGGCGCGTCAATTGCCCCAGGTTCAACTCGCCGCCTTCGCCCATCTCAGTCGCACGCGCATCGCCGAGGTGGGAGTTGTGCGCCCACACGACAACCTTGGGGGGCTGTCCGCGTGCTTGCAGGTGGACGAGCAGCGCGTTGAGCGTTTCGGCCATGTGTTCGTCGCGCACATTCCACGAGGCGACGCGGCCCTTGAACATCGTGCGGTAATAACGCTCCGCATTGTGCGCGAGCAGGGCGTTTTGTTCGGCGTAGAAAAACTCGTCCGAGGATGCGGAGCCGTCGTGCCGTAGAAACGCCGCCCGGTGTTCTCGCAGCGCGAGCAGTTCACGGGTGACGGCGTCTTCGCACGGACCTTTGCCATCACGCAGACGGGCCGAGCCCCATGAGTAGGACTCGTTGTCTAAACCGAACTGGTCGAAGCACGAGTAGCTATTCCGGGCCGCTTGCGCGGCCGCCGGATCGTGTTTCTCCAGATATTCGACGACGGCCTGCGTCGAGGCGCGCAAGCTATAGAGATCGAGTCCGTAGAAGCCGGCCTGGCGGGCTGCGTCCACGGTGGCGTTGCGCGCCCGCAGCCAGGCGATGAACTCCACGATCGAGCGGTTGCGCCACATCCACGCGGGAAAACGTTCGAACCCGCCGAGTGCGTCGGCCGCGTCGCCGATCAGGCCGGACGTGTGCACGTAACGGTTAACTCGATACGCATCGGGCCAGTCGCCTTCGATGGCGACGGCGGAGAAGCCGTGGTTTTCGATAAGCAGCCGGGTAATGCGGATGCGCGCCTCATAGAAATCGCGCGTGCCATGCGAGGCTTCGCCCAGCAGGACGAGCGCGGCGTCGCCGATCCAGGAGACGATTCGCTCGTAATCGTCGGGCGTGGCGAGCGGCCGCGCCTCGTGGCGAATCGCCGCGATGGCATCTGAGGCGGTCTTAATCGGGGTGGGAGTGGTAATCATGGAAGGGACTCCTACGTTCAGGCCGCCGGGCGATGCATATGACGCGCGAGGCATTCGCATACCTCGTCGTCAGTCGTCGCCGTAAAATTGTCATACCAGAGCCCGACAGCGTGGAAGGGCTCCGGCTGCAACGGGCAGACGAGCTTTTCCACTTCTTGGGCGATTTCTGCGCAGGTTGAGCGTGCGCCCACCGGCACCGCTACGGTGAGATCACGGCAACCCGCACGTCGCAGCGCAGTGATGGCCGCGCGCATGGTGAAGCCGGTAGCCAAGCCATCATCGACCACCACGATAGAGTGCTTCGCGATCTCCAAGGGTGGACGGCCATGACGGTAAAGAGCCTCCCGACGTTCCAGTTCGGCGGTCTCTTGGCGAACCACCTCTTCGAATTCCTCCGGCGAGGTGCGGGTGGATTCGATGAGTTCCACGTTGAAGAGCCGGATGCCGCCTGAGGCGAGTGCGCCCATGGCGAGTTCGGGCTGGCCCGGCAACCCGAGCTTACGCACGAGAAACACGTCCATCGTGAGGCCGAGCGCGTTGGCGATTTCGTCCGCCACAGGCACGCCGCCACGCGGCAGCGCAAGCACGAGTGTGTCCGGTTCCAGCCGGGTGAGGGCGTGTTCCTTGGCGAGAATGCGACCAGCGGTTCGCCGGTCGCGATAGGGACGGTCGGCGGTCATGGGCTCCACTCCTTTGCGGTCAGATAGGTGGCAAACCACCCGGCGGCCAACGTGACCACCATGTCCAATGCCCCTGGCTCCTCAAACAGATGTCCGGCACCGGGAACGATTTCCAGGCGCTTGGTGCAACGCAGCTGGGAGAGCGCGTGTTCGTTAAGCGTGATGACCTCTTCATCCGCTCCGCCGACGATGAGGAGCGTAGGCGCGTCCACTTGTGAGAGCGCCTCCTCCGCCAAGTCGGGGCGGCCGCCGCGCGACACTACCGCGCCTACGCCTTGCTGCTCGCTGGCCAACACGAGCGCGGCTGCGGCACCGGTGCTGGCACCGAAGTAGCCGGTCGGCAAACCCGCGATTTGCTCCTGTCGGGCCGTCCAGACCGCAGCCGCGCGAAGTCTATGCGAGAGAAAATCGATATCGAAGCGCAGGTGCCGCATACTGGCGTCGAGATGCTCTTCCTCCAGCGTCAGAAGGTCAAAGAGCAGTGTGGCCAGGCCTTCGCGTTGCAGGCCATCGGCGACGAAGCGGTTGCGCGAACTGTGGCGGCTGCTGCCGCTGCCGTGTGCGAAAATGACGAGGCCCCGCGGGTTCTCCGGCACCTCCAAGATGCCGTCGAGAATGGAGTGGCCTGCGGGGATTTGCACATCGCCCTGCCACCAGAGGTCCGGGGTTGTTCTGGGGTGCTTCTTCATGGCCGGGGTTGCCGCTGAGGTTGGGGTGGTTTGGAGGCTCCGGCGGGTGGCACGCTCCGTGAATTTCGGGTCATGAGTTCTTGGATTTTCATGCCTTCATTCTATGCACTGCGGACGATTTTTCACATCGGGCCGGCGGCTCTAATCCCTGTGAGACCCACGCCTCTCCTGCGGCGGGGAAATCTCTATCGGGCTCACGTGGGCCGAGCGGGCCTGAGCCGCCTTCCTGTATGGTCTTTCTCCCCCGTTGCCCCATGGCAGAACGTCAAAATTTGGATATATTATCGCCTAAGGTTTCACGATCCGTTCGCGGGTTTTTTGGACATCCCGAACGTGTCGATTGAGTCGGCGCCCAACCAGGGCGGAGGCACCGGTTCATTCATCATTATGCCGCCCGCCAAAATGAGGAACAGACAATGAAAAACGAACTCGCCCGCTGGGACCCGTTCCGTGAGCTCGAAGAGGTTCACAATCGGCTCTCCAGTTTTTTTGACAGTGGTCTCCGCTCTCGCGACCGGGAGGAGTCGATCTTCTCCGGCGCTTGGGCTCCGCTCGTGGACATCGCCGAGGACGACAAGAGCTACACCATCAAGGTCGAGCTGCCGGAGATGAAACGGGAGGATATCAAGGTGAGCGTCGAGAATGGCATACTGACCATTTCCGGCGAACGCACCCGCGAGAAAGAAGAGGGTGGACGCAAGTATCACCGCGTGGAGCGCGCCTATGGCAGCTTCATACGGAACTTCACCCTGCCGCAGAACGTGGACCCGAATCAGGTCAACGCGGCCTACCGCGACGGCGTGCTCCATGTGAGCATCGCCAAGACCGAGCAGGCCCGTCCGCAAGCCATCGAGGTTAAGGCGGAATAAACATAGTTAGGAACGTAGCCACGAGCGTGAGCGAGTGGACAAGCGAACGAACCCCACTCGCTTACGCTCGCGGCTACCGCCCCGACCTCAACGTCGGGGCTTCATTTTATCCCGCCCCCTCACGCCCCTTTCCCTCACTGCCATCATGAATACCTCCGATTCGCCTCCCGAGATCGCGCGCCTGGAAGCCCTTGCACGGCTCATCCGCCTGCACTGCGTGAATGCCACCAGCACGGCGCATTCAGGGCATTTGACCTCATCGCTTTCGGCGACGGATCTGATGACCGCGCTGATGTTTGGCGGCACGTTTCGCTTTGATATCAACAACCCTGAACACCCGAACAATGACCGCCTGATCTTCTCGAAAGGACACGCCTCGCCGTTGTTTTACGCGCTTTGGGCGGCGGCCGGCTGCATCGACGAAAACGAGTTGATGACCTTTCGCCATTTCGGCGCGCGGCTTGAGGGGCACCCCACGCGGCATTTCCCTTACGCAGAGGCGGCCACCGGCTCGCTCGGGCAGGGCCTCGGCATCGGCGTGGGCATGGCGTTGAACGCCCGCCGACTGGACCATTTGCCCTACCGGACTTACGTGCTGCTCGGCGACAGCGAGATGGCCGAGGGCTCGCAATGGGAGGCCATCCAACTCGCGGCGTATTATGGGTTGTCCAACCTGGTCGGTATCATCGACGTGAACCGTCTCGGGCAGCGCGGCGAAACCATGCTCGGGCACGACGTGGAGGCGCA
>CBRAFO010000174.1:0-5833 GCA_967755175.1 uncultured Opitutaceae bacterium
GTTTTGAGCAGCTCGAATTCGACGGCACCGCAGCAGGCACGTGGCCGCAGATCGCTCATGAGGGGCATGCGAAGGCGCTGGGTTTGCTCGTGCCTCCGATGCGTCCGCTGGCAGTGAACGCCGAGTGGAAAGGCACGGGACGCACGCTGGATTCGGTGCTCGTCAATGCCGTGGCGGGCGGCACGCGGTTGCAGGCGCGCGGTGCAGTGGCGGAGTCGTCGGCGCGCATCGACGAGCTGGTGCTCACCCAGGTGGACGGGGAACGGCTACACTTAGTCTCACCCGTGAACGTTCAGTGGAAGCCTTCGCTCGTGGTCGATGCGTTTCAGTTGAAGGGCCCGGGTGGGAGCGAGCTTGCTCGCGATGGTTCGACCGAATCGCGAGCAAGCTCGCTCCCACGTGAAATCGCCGGGCAGCTCGCGTGGGGCGCTGCCGGCTCAGTGAAGCTCGATGTCCGCGCGTTCGACTCCGCTTGGCTGGGCGAACTCGTGGAGCTGCCGGGGCCGACCTGGTCGGTGGACACCTTGGCGTTGCAAGGCTCCTGGGCCGACGGGGCGCCGCTGACGTTTACCACGAACGCGACGGGCGTGCTTACGATGGCGGGCGGACGGCATGCCGAACTCGCACTCTCCGCGCAAGGTGACGGACGGGGCGTGCGAGTGGAGACGGCGCGGGCGTCGATGAACCAGCGGGTTGTGGCGAGGGCAGCGGGGAATCTCCCGGTGGCGATCTATCCCGGGCAGAAGCCGCTGCTACGAATCGACGAAAGCGCGGCTTTTTCCCTCGAAGCAGCCACCGAGCCCAATGCGTTTTTCTGGGAGCAACTGGCCGCGCTCACCGGGCTGGTGATCACCGAGCCCGAGGTGCGCGTGTCGTTAACCGGCACCGTGCGAAAACCTCTCGGCGAGGCGACGGTGCGCGTGGCCAAGGTGACCTCCGATGGGACGGGACAGCTGCGCGCACTCCCGGCTATCGAGAACGTGGACGTGCGACTGACGGCGACGCGCGAGGGCGTGGCGTTGGAAACGTTCAGCCTGAAGGCGGCCGGCCAACTCGTGCGGGCGAGCGGACGCTTACCCGTCACGGAATGGGCGGCCTTGCTGCATGATCCGCTCAGTCTGGCGAAGGCCAGCGGCGAGGCGCGTATCGAGATCCCCAATGCAGACGTGGCCGCGCTGGCCCGTTATGCGCCCGCAATCCTCGCACCGACGGGAACCTTGCAGGTGGACGTCGCGCTTAAACCGGGCGGACAACTCCAGGGTGTCATTCGCCTGCGGGATGCCGCGACGCGTCCCTTCGGTCCGCTGGGCATTCTGCAATCGGTGGGAGCGGAAATCGTGCTCACCGGACGCACGGTGGAGCTGAAGGAGGTGCGCGCCAGCATGGGCGGGCAACCCGTCACGTTGAGCGGCACGGTGTCGTTGTCCGACAGCAAAGAGCCACGTCTCGACCTCGCGTTGCGTGGCGAGAAGCTACCGTTCATTCGCCAGGCGGGTCTGCTGGTGCGCGGGGACCTCGATCTGCGCATCGTTACGGGCGACGACGATATCACGCGCATCACGGGCGCGACGCGGTTGCGCGACAGCTTGTTTTTGATGGATGTGCGCGCATTGCTGCCCACGGGCGGCCCGAAGAGTGCCCCGGGTCGGCGTCCACCTTATTTCACGGTGGACGTGCCGCCATTCGACGACTGGCAGCTCGATGTGACGGTGGACGGAGACCAGTTTTTGCGGATGCGCACGCCGGTGTTCGCCGGGCTGGCGTCGGCGCATTTTCGGTTGCGCGGCACGTTGCGCGATCCGCGCGCGACGGGCGAGGCGGTGGTCAACCAAGGACAAGTGCTGTTGCCGTTCGCGACCTTCACGGTGAAGCAAGGCGGCGTGCGGTTGACGGAGGCCAATCCGTTTGAGCCGACGATCTCAGTCATCGGCACGAGCCGGCGCTACGGATATGACCTGCGCATGGAAGTCACCGGCTCGGTCGAGAAACCGCAGCTCACGTTTTTCTCTACGCCCACGCTGGAATCGGAGCAGGTGCTGCTCATGGTCATGGCCGGCGAGACGCCGCAGAAAGAGATAACCTACAGCGGTCGTGAGCGTGCCACGCGACTGGGCACGTATCTCGGCCAGTCATTGCTCGGCCAACTCGGGGGCGACCCGACGGAGGCGGATCGGCTTACGGTGACGGTGGGTGAGCGCATCTCCGATCAAGGTCGCGAGACCTACGGGGTCGAATACGAGTTGAGCCCGCGCTGGTCGGTCGTCGGTGAATACGACGAGTTCGACGAATATAATCTCGGCCTGAAGTGGCACGTGCTCATGGAAAAGAAAAAACAGGAGGCCTCCGGTGATGCGCAGAAGAAGTAAGCACGTGCCTCCGGAATCGCGGCGTAAAGCCGCTCCTACACGGGGCGGCGCCTGGGCGGGTCGGTGGCTGCTGTGCGCCGTGCTGCTTGGTTCTGCGGTCGAGGGGCTCGCTAAAGATACGAAACCTGAGCCGGCCAAACTGTCGGTCAGCGGCTTGGGCTGGTGGAAAGATCGCGAACAGCGCGTGGCGCTGGATCGCATGCTCGGCGATCAGCGCGGACCGGTGATCGACGCCAACACGGTGGAAGACGCCGCGTTCATGATCATCTCGTCGCTCGCGAGCGAAGGTTACCTGCGCCCCGTCATCAAGGTCCGGCTGACGCGCACCGATGGTCGGGTGGAGCCGTTTACGTTCGACGCGTCGCTGGCCACCTTGCTGCCCCGCTCGTTGGAGATAAAAGCGGTGCTCTTCAAGGTGGACACAGGTGTGCGCTCGGTGGTCGAGGATGTGTCGTTTAGCGGACTCACCGTGATGAAGGAGGAGAAGGCGCGCGGGTATTTCCGGCCCAACGAAGTGCCGCTGGTCGGGACGGAGGCGCGGGCCTATTCGCCGACGCGGTTGCGGCGCTCGGCTGAGAGTTTGCAGGACGACTTGCGTCAGCAGGGTTACGCGGAAGCGGTGGTGAAAGCGTCGGTGGTCAAAGAGGACCTGCGCACCGGACGTGTGAACGTTGGAGTGGATGTGCGCGAAGGCCCGCGGTGGATCGTGACGGCGGTGCGCTTGGAGGGCGTGGACGAACCGAACGCCAAGCCGGACCTAGGAAAGCGGAAGTTGACCGAACCCTGGTCGCAGCATTGGCAGCAGGACGTCGCGGAGCAGATGCGCCATGATTATTATCAACGCGGTTATGCCGACGTGCAGATTCAGGTGGACCCATGGCCGGCCGAACAGGAAGGACTTCGCCGCAACGTCACGGCAGTCATTCGCGTGACCCCCGGGCCGCCCGTGAAAGTGGGGACCGTGCGCTTCGTGGGGAACAAGCACACCAAGGAATCGATCGTGAGGCGGCGCGTAAATGCGAAGGAGGGCGATCCGCTGAACCCGCAGGTGATGGAACGTTCGCGTTACCGGCTGGCGCGGTTGGGGGCGTTCGAGACGGTGGATTTGAGCTATGAGCCCGCGACGGGCGAGGTGCGCGACCCGGTGTTCACCGTGAAAGAATTGCCCCGCTGGGATGCGAGCTTGCTGGCGGGCTACGGCAGCTATGAGCAGTTGCGCGGAGGCGTGGAGTTGCAGCAGACGAATCTGCTCGGCCGTGCGCATCAGAGCCGGCTCGTGCTCGTGCAGTCGATGAAGAGTTCGCGCGGCGAATATAACTACACGGTGCCGGAGCTGTTCGGCGAATCAGTGGACGGCACGGCGCGTCTGTTCGGGTTGCGCCGCGAAGAGCAGTCCTTTGTGCGCGAGGAATACGGCGCCACGGTGGGGCTACGTCGGCACGTTCCTTGGATCAACGCTGAGGGAAATATCGGCTACACGTATCAGTCGTTGAGCAACCGGAACAACACCCTGGCGACGAGCGCGCTCGACGCGGAAAATGTCAACGTGGCCAGTATCGACTTGGGCCTGACGAAGGATCGTCGCGACAACCCGCTGCGTCCGCACAAGGGCTACCGTTGGTTCGTGCAGACGGAACTCGCGAGTCAGGACCTCGGCGGCGAGGTGGATTATCAGGCCTTCGAAATGGGCGTGGCCTACCACACTGCCTGGGGCCGCAGCCGATGGTGGCACCTGGGCCTGACGCACGGGGTGATCACCACGCTGGGCGCGCCCGACGGACAGGAGATCCCGGTGAACCGGTTGTTTTTCCCGGGCGGCGACAGCAGCATCCGCGGTTATCAGCAGGACGAGGCGGCGCCCCGCGATGCCGACGGGCACTTCGTCGGCGCGAAAACTTACACGCTGTTCAACATCGAGCTGGAGCAGGCGATCACGAACACGTGGTCGGTGGTGTTGTTTGGCGATGCGCTGGGTGAGTCGGCCACGTTGGGTAATTACCCGTGGGATGAGCGGCTGTATTCCGTGGGCTTGGGCGTGCGTTACCAGACGATCGTCGGCCCGGTGCGGCTCGAATACGGACGTAATATTAACCCCCGCGAAGGCGACCCAAGCGGCACGTTGCACTTCTCGGTGGGGTTTCCGTTCTGACTAGGAGTTTGTTTAGACAGGATGAACGGGATGGGGGCAGGATGGAGGAGTTTCTGAATCCATTCCGAATCCTGTAAATCCTGTCCAACTCAGGTCCGAAGCGTAGCGCTTCCGTCTTTGTGATTCGACGCCTCCCCGTCCTAGCACGGAGACAGAACGTATTAGCACAAGCGCGGTGTTTTGGTGGTGCGCCTGCAGAAATAGAATCGCCGTAAGCTGATGCGACGGGCTTGGTTTACGGCACCATGATTATTGCAGACCTCGCCAAGATTCCCGGTGGAACATTTCCCGCGCGCCGTTGGGGCCGCGGTCTCGTCGGACAGGCTACCCAGCCGATCCAAGCCAAGGGCTTTTCGATGGGTTACTCCGTGATCGAGGCCAAGGGCGGCCAGGTGCCTTGGCACAATCAGGAGCAGGAAGAAGTTTACTTCATCATCCAGGGCGAGGGGCAGATCTGCGTGGATAACGAGTGCTCGCCCATCAAGGCCGGGCAGGCGGTTTACATGACCCCGGGCAAGTTTCACCAGCTCACCAACACGGGCGACGAGCCCATGCACATGATGTATGTGTATTGCCCGGGTGGCGACGTGGCGCACTGGCGCCAAGAGCTCAACGGCACGCTGCCTCCCGCCGGTAAGGATGGTATTCCTCCGCTGCCCGCCGGTGCCGCTCCCCAGTGGCTCGGAACCACGCCGAGCCCGAAGCTTCCGTAAGCGGGGCAGAACGTCCAACGCTCAACATTCAACGTCCAACATCCAACTGCCGATCGGGCGTGTCGTTTGATTGAACGTTGAGTGTTGGACGTTGGAGGTTGGACGTTGAGATTGGTTCAGCAAAAAAGGCCGGAGGCCGTTCGCCCTCCGTAAGCGCGGCAGAACGTCCAACGCTCAACATCCAACATTCAACTTCCAACTTCGATCAGGCGTGTCGTTTGATTGAACGTTGAGTGTTGGATGTTGGAAGTTGGACGTTGCGATTGGCTTAATTAAAGCCCGCCACGCGCTCACAGCGCGTCCCCGAAGCGCACGCGCTTCACCGCTTTCTTCTTCTTCGGCGAAGGCGGAATGCCGATGCGCGGGTCGCGGGCTTGGGCGAGTTGGACCAGGCGTTTGGCGTCACGCTCGAACGTCTCGGCGGTTTCCGGCAGGTAGAGCCACTTGCCCAAGATCGGGTGGGGCGCGAGGGCAGGGAACTCCGCCCGCAGGCTCTCGTGGTGTTCGTGAAACGTGCACACCAGCACACCCTGCCACGGTTCGCCTTGGGCGGTTAAGAAAAGGCAGTGCAGGCCATGCAGCATGATGGTCCGCCCGCCGAACCA
>CBRAFO010000175.1:0-5807 GCA_967755175.1 uncultured Opitutaceae bacterium
GGCCTGCGCGACGGGATCGTGTGAGGGGTAGGGGCCTTCGTGGGAGCGAGCGTGCTCGCGAGGATCGGATTCGCGAGCAAGCTCGCTCCCACGTCCACTAAACCTTACTCCGCGTCGTAGATCTGGACCTTGGCCCAGTAGCTCTTGAAACGCTCGACGAACGCCTTGTGCACCGGATCGACTTGGTAGGCGTTGTGGCCGGCGATGTCGGCGAACACGGCAGTGACCGCATACGTGAAGCTCAAGTCCACCACCGGACGCGGCGGGATGCTCGCTGGCCCGCCCACGTAGAGCTGTTGCACCGATGGGATCGGACGCAGCGACTCGAGGCCTTCGTTGCGGAACTCCAGTTTCTGGGCGTCTGTGAGATCGCTGCGCAGGTAAAAGATGACGGTGTGAACGAGCATGATCTGCAACGTTGCCAGCCCGTATCCGCCATTGTCGAGTCCGTCGGCATTCGTGGGAGCGAGCTTGCTCGCGATTCCGACAGCCAATCCTCGCGAGCAAGCTCGCTCCCACAGATTTGATTTTACCCCCGCCGGCCCGCCCGGCACGCTCACCCTTCCCACCGTGCAAACGCCCGCCAACATCCAGCTCATCGGCAACGAGGTCGCCATCATTTGGAGCGACGGCGCCGAGACGTATTTCAAGATGGAGGACCTGCGCGCCGCCTCGCCCAGCGCCGCCAACATCGGCGAACGCGACATCCTCGGAAACCAATACGGTGGCGATGGCCCGAAGAAGTTTCCCGGCGTGACCGTCACCAGCTGGGAGCAGGTCGGCAACTACGCGATCCGCTTCGATTTCAGCGACGGCCACCGCACCGGCCTCTACAGCTACGATTTCCTGCGACAGCTGGCAGAACGACATTAACAGGGAGGGACCACCTCCGTGTGGTCCGGCTCGAACCCGAGCCGGACGAGACAGCACTCGTCACTCCCTTCCACCGCTCCCGCGCCCCGATGCGCGTTTGTTTGGTTCGTTCTGCTCGGCTCCCGCTACTCACTAATCGCTACTTTTTTCCTCTGCCCGCCATGTCTTTTCCCGCTCGCACCACCACCGCCGAGATCGAACTCGGCTCCACGCTTCAGCCTAAATTTGGCCCCGACGGCCTCATTCCCTGCATCACGCAGGACGTCAGCACCGGCCAGGTGCTCATGTTCGCGTTCATGAACGCCGAGTCGCTCGGCCACACCCTCAAAACCAAGAAAGCCACCTACTGGAGCCGCTCCCGTAACAAGCTTTGGTGCAAGGGCGAGGAGTCCGGCAACGTCCAGTGGGTCAAAGAACTCTACACCGACTGCGACCAAGACGTGCTCCTCATCAAGGTCGAGCAAACCGGTTCGGCCAACGCGTCCTGCCACAACGGCTACAAGAGCTGCTTTTACCGCAAATTGGACAGCCTCGACGAGGCCGCCGCCGGCACGAGCTTCAAGGTGAACTTCATCTCCGAGCCGCTCTTCGACCCGGCGGTCGTGTATAAAAAGAAGTAGCCCAAAAAACGGCATCATGCTGCGAAAAGGCCCGACAAACCTGTCGGGGCCTTTTTGTCTCCGGCCCTCCCGCAACCCCAAGGCCCGCGCGCAACCGAAACGCGACCAGTCGATGTATATCCGTGTTCCGACCGGAACACAGATATACATCAGTTAGGTAAAAGACGCTTACCGAGCTTTTGTAGTAAATGCATACGCTGCGCCCAACAGTTACGTCCGGAATAACCAGCGGGTAGGAGGGCGCCCGGTAGGAACGGATCGACCGCTACGGCTTCACGCCAAGCCTCCCGCTCCCGCGCTGCCCAGATCCGCAAGCCTGCCAGCTCACCGACCGCACCCTGCTTCAAAGAGGGCGCGACGTTGGCGATCGCACCCCACTGCGTATAAAGACGGTCGATCTTTTTGAAATCCCACGCCCCGCCGACCATGTCCTGATCGGATTCTCCCCCTGCCGGCCGCCCCTCGAAGAACGTCAACGACTCAGCATTAGCGGTGATGCCTTTGAGTTTTTGTCGAAGTTCATCAAGCGGATCGGGTGAAATCCATACACTGTTCTGTAGATAACCAAATTTGAGCGACTTGAGTGATCGGCGCAGTTGCACGCGACGCCGATTCTCGTTTTCGGGCACGTCGAAAAATACCAATCGCCAGCGACCATCCCACTTACGGTCCCATGCTCGCACAGGATCAATACCTGACAACGCGGCCAGCCGTCCGGCATCCGTCAGCCGGATGACCCGCTTATCCACGCCGCCGCCTGCCCGTGTTTCGATCAACTTTTCCCGTTCCAGCATTTGCAAGCGGCGGCCTATCCCGGAGCGGAACGCCCACTGCTCGAAGGAGCCTTCCAGATTACCCCGAGTCGGCTGAATTAACATTTCCGCGCCCCACAGCAGAAAATAAAGAAACTCCTCCGTCTTCGCCTTCATTCCCCTCACTCAATCACCACACGAGATCCACCACAAGCGTATATCTATGTTCCGACCGGAACACAGATATGCACACAAAAAGTGCCATTGCTTGTAAGCACAGGAGGTCCTCGAGGAGGAGAAAGATGCGGCGCGCCCGGAATAGGGGCTATCCGCCGCCAGGGGCGATGCCGCGTTCGCTCTTGTCGGCGAAGGCCAGCATCAGCTTGAACTCCGCCGTGTCGGCGTTCGCGTGCGTGCGGAGTTTCTCCAACGCCTGACTGCGGTTGAGGCCGTCACGATAGAGCACGCGGTAAATCTGCTTCACTCGCTCCAACTGCTCGGCCGTGTAACCGCGGCGCTCAAGGCCGACTTTGTTGAAGGCGCGGATCACGGCGGGCGTGCCGTCAGCGATAAAGAAGGGCGGCAGGTCCTGCACGAGTTTGGCCGTGGCGGAGAGCATGGCGTGCGCGCCGATGCGGCAGAACTGATGCACGCCACCGTAGCCGCCGATCACGACGTGATCTTCGACGGTCACGTGGCCAGCGAGCATCATGCCGTTGCTGGCAACGATGTGATTTCCCAGCACGCAGTCGTGCGCGATATGGCCGTAAGCGAGGAACGTGTTGTCGTTGCCCACCGTCGTAAAATCGCCGTCGTTGGTCGCGGCGTGGACCGTGAAATACTCGCGGAACACGTTGCGCGCACCGATGCGCACGCCCGGGTTGCCGCCCTTGTGTTTCAAATCCTGCGTCTTCCCGCCGATGTTGGCGTAGGGAAACACTTCGCACGCTTCGCCGAGGTGCGTGTTGCCCTCGACGGACGCGTGGTGGTGCAGGCGCGTGCGCGCACCGAGCCGCACACCGGCACCGACGTAGGCAAACGGGCCGACTTCGACGTCGGCGCCGAGTTCGGCGGTGGGCTCGATGATCGCGGAGGGATGGATGCGGGACGACATTGCGGCGGGGCGGGCGGGCGGACGGACGGGGCGAGTGGCGGGTGTGGGGCGGGCCGGACGGATTAATCGACTTCGCTGGAATCGATGATCGCGAACATCAGCTCGGCGGAGGAAACCACCGTGCCGTTGACCGTGCAGTTGCACTCGGCTTGGGCGAGCTTGGCGCCACGCGACTTGGTGAGCTTGGCGTTGATGATGATCTGGTCACCGGGGCGCACGGGCTTGCGGAACTTCACGCGGTCGGCGCTCATGAAGAGGGAGGTCTTTCCTTCGCTGCTGCCACGACGGAGCATGAGGATGCCAGCGGCCTGCGCCATGGATTCGAGTTGGAGCACGCCGGGCATGACGGGGTTGCCGGGGAAGTGGCCTTGGAAAAACGGCTCGTTGATCGTGACGTTCTTGATGGCGACGAGTTCGTCTTCGCCGATGAATTCGAGCACGCGGTCGATCATCACGAACGGATAACGGTGCGGCAGCGTGTCGAGGATGCGGCGGATATCGAGTTCGGTCTCGGTGGGGAGAACCTTCGAGGGGCGGGGCTTCTTCTTGGGGCCTTTGCGCTTCTCTTCGAGTTTGGCGAAGAGGAGCTTGGTGAGCTCGGCGTTGATCGCGTGGCCGGGGCGCGTTGCGATGATGTGCGCCTTGAGCGGCATGCCGAGGAGCACGATGTCGCCGATGATATCGAGGATCTTGTGGCGAACGAACTCGTCCTTAAAGCGCAGGCCTTCCTTCGAGAGGATCTTGTCGCCTTTGATGACGACGGCGCAGTCGAGCGAGCCGCCCTTGATCTTGCCGAGCTTGAGCAGTTCTTCGATGTCCTCGTAAACGGTGAAGGTGCGCGAGGCGGCGACCTGCGTCATGTAAACGTCGGGGTCGATCGTCAGCGTGAGGTGCTGCGTGTGGATGCCGCGGTCGTCGGCGGAGGTGCAGGTGATCTTGAGTTCGTCGCAGGGCAGCGCGATGACCGACGAGTTGCCACGCGTGACGGACACCGGCTCTTCGAGCATGAAGTATTCGCGGTCTTTGTCCTGCTCGACCGGGTCGCCGCTGAGGATGAGGTTGACGAAGGGTTTGGCGGAACCGTCCATGATGGGCGGCTCGGCGGAGTCGATTTCAACGAGGACGTTGTCGATGCCGCAGCCGCTGAGGGCGCTGAGCACGTGCTCGACGAGGTGAATCTTGGTGTGCCCGTCCTGCACGGTGGTGTTGCGGACGAGGTCGCCAATCAGCTCGATGCGGGGCTTAACCTCGGGCTGGCCGCTGAGGTCCATGCGTTTGAACACGATACCGTGGTCCGCTGCGGCGGGTTTGAGGGTCAGCGTGACGGGGTTCCCGGTGTGCAAGCCGGTGCCTTGAATGGACACGGAGCGCGCGAGCGTGCGTTGTTTCATAGAGGTTTAATCGAGCAGTCTGCGAAAGCAGAGGCGGTTAGGGCAAGCGTCGAGTCGGGGGCACCGCGCGCCGGGGGGGGGCCGATAGTCGTTATATCGTTCTCTTACTCATTCTCGTTCTCTTTCTCGTTCTCGGTTTGGTTTGGTTTGAGGCGGTTCGGGCTCCCTGACGAAAGAGAAAGAGTAAGAGAATGAGAACGAATCGGAGGTGAAGGTCGGCGGAGATCCACTGGCCCGCGCACTTGACACCCCCTCTCGCGGGGCGTTACCACCTACCCCTTCTACAACTCGAAACCCTCGACGCATACATCGACATGCCCTCCGCCAACGACATCCGCAAAGGCCAAGTGATCAAATTCAATGGCGAGCCCCATCTCGTCATGGAAACCATGCATCGCACGCCTGGTAACCTTCGCGCCTTCGTTCAGGTGAAGATGCGCAATCTGCGTTACGGCAAGGCTCTCGACCAACGCTTCGCCTCCACCGACACCATCGAGGTGCTCCCCACCGAAAAGAAGACCCTCGAGTTCAGCTACGCCGACCGCGAAAACTTCGCGTTCATGGACCCGGACACCTTCGAGACCATCGAACTGAGCGCGCAGCTCATCGGTGAATCCAAGTTCTACCTCACCGCCAACGGCAAGGTGGACGTCCTCTTCGTCGACGAGAAGCCCCTCACGGTTGAGCTTCCCTCCTCCGTGAACCTCAAGGTCACCGAGAGCTCCGACGGCATCAAGGGCGACACCGCTTCTAACGTTCAGAAACCCGCGACCCTTGAAACCGGCCTCGTGGTCAGCGTTCCCCTCTTCATCAAGGAAGGCGAAATCATCCGTATCAGCACCGCCGACGGCTCTTACATGGGCCGTGCGTAAGCGCGCTGCTTAAAGCACACCGCTTAAGACGACGTCGCACGACGATCTCTAAAAATAAAAGCCCGCGGTGCTAAACGCCGCGGGTTTTTTCGTGTCCGGCTCTTTCGTGTCCCGGGTCACAATACAGGATCGAAATGTAGGAGCCTGCTTGCAGGCGATGGTTTGAGGTGGGAGCGAGCTTGCTC
>CBRAFO010000176.1:0-5805 GCA_967755175.1 uncultured Opitutaceae bacterium
GCCGCGATGCACGTCAGGTCCTCGCTCACCAACGTGGCCAGCGCGAGCGCCCCCAGTGCCAGCGACACGTCACCGGCCGACAGATAGGCATCAACCCAGGGCAGGCTCATACTCATACCCAAACTCACACTCATACGCACACGACGACCGGGCTGGTCGTCACCTCAGCCACCTCACGTCCCCACGCAACGGGTTCGTAACTCAACTCGCGCAGCTCCGGCCGCGTCCGCACGCGCACCGCGCATACGCTCCGCGTGCACGCATCCGCCCGCCGCATACGCACCGACTCCGCGCCGGCCAACGCGTCGTGCTGCCTATGAAACGTCGCCAACGCCTCCACCGTGTGTCTCGGCCAACCCGCGAACCGCGTCGCACGCGCCGCCTGCACGCGTTCCGGTTCGAATGACGACGAGGTCAAAAACTCCGGTGCCGACGCCTCGTGCAACACCTGTCCGTCCCAGCGCAAGTGCACCGCCCCGTAGTCCGCATCGACCGCCACCAAATGAAACGGCGCGAAGCGCGCCAGTCCCCTGTCCTTCAATACGCCCGGCACCTCCTCCGCCCGCGCACATGACGCACACGCCAACGGAAGCCCGCCGCGACTTTCGATTCCCACCTCCACGACCCCGCGCGGATAATAGTTCAACAAACACACGGTGACTCCGTGCGCGTTGAGCAACAGCCAAGTTCCCCCGTGCTCGCCGTCTTCGGGCGCCACGTAAGCCACTCCCGCTTCCGATTGCCGCCACGACGGTGCCCGCTCGGGCGCACGCGTGTCGCGTTCATCGCGATTAAAAAAAAGATCGTAACCGCCCTCCTCGGCGGCACGCCAGGTCAGCGTGCACATGCGATCGTGGCAGCCTGCGCCTTCTGATAACGCAACGTCGATGGAGCCATGCCGAAATCCCTGGGCAAAGCATGTCCACCCAGCTGGCAAATCACGCCGATCAACGCGTAGTGATGCACCGTGTGGCTAAGCAAAAAATCCAGCTCTCTCATGAGCGTCGAAGTGCCCCATACCGGAGCCGCGTTCACGGATGCTGACTCGACGCGCACCCGGACCGCCCGATCTCCGCCAAGACGTTCGAGCCGGTCACCGATAGCCTCCAATTGCGCCATCGCGTAGCTCGGGTTGCGCTCGATCAACGGATCACGCGCACGGGCCTCGTAATCGATCTCCCCGGTTTCCGCCCCTTGCAGAAAGCTCAAGTAGTGCTCGATCACATGGCGCAGATGGCCGCCCGCCGAACTATTGAAACACACCGGCGTCCGGCGCGTGTAGCGCTCGGCCGAGAGGTCGGCGAGCAAGCCGCTCCCTTGGCGCAAGGCGTCGAGATTGTCGCGAATACAATGAGCGATCATCGTGATAGGTGGTCGGCTCAGTTCTTCAGAATCTTCGGCCAGTTCTCCTCCGCCTTCGCGACGTTGCCGGGAATGTCCTCCGACCACTGCGCCTGCACCTTCGTGCTGTAGTTAAGATACAGCCGGCTGTTCACGATCTTCCATGCGTCCGGATCGATGCCCGCCGTGTAACCGCGACTCACCGCCCACGCGCAATACCCGCCAAACTGCGGCGCGTATTTCACCGGATCGGCTTTGAACGCGTCGCGGTTTCCCTCGCTCGCGAAACGCCACTCGGCACCGTTCCACTCATAGGCGAAGTCCGAGCTGCCCTTCATCGGCTTGCCTGCCGTGAAGTAGGCGACCGGATCGTAACCCTTGATCGCCACGCCCGTGAACGTGGTATTGACGGGCTTCTCCGCCCGTAGCTCGCCCGCCGAAAACAAAACGCCCATCATCACCGCCAACCGAAAAAAGAGTTTCATAATAAACCGAGGTTGAAGGCCGGCAGGTTAAAGTTTCGCCCCGATCACCGGCAGGTCCCGGCGATACAGCCACAGGATAAACGCGCTGCCCGCCCACACGACCAGCGCCAGGCCGAAGAGCAGTCCACCGTCGTCCTGCACCACGATGCCGAGCTTCGTGAGGTGGAAGAAAATCGCCCCGGTGATCACTCCCAGCGCGAGCCCAGCGCCCACCGGCACCAACGCCGGCACGAAGAGCAGGATCGCCGCGATCAACTCGACCACACCCGAGCCATAGCGCCCCCACGGCTCCTGCCCGACCGCCTTGAAGATATAGACTGACTCCGGTGCGCCGGAGAATTTGAAAAACAGCGTCTGCACGAGGATGACCGCGACGATGGCGCGGACGACCCAACTCGCGACGCGCAACGGACCCGACAACGATAGATAGGTAGCAGTGGACATAAGTGTGTGCAGGTGAGAGCCGCACCCGGACCTTTTATTCCCCAGGGTGTGTCGGAGAAAGAATCCGGGCCAGCGTGAGCGAGAAAGGGTGCTCGGCCAAGGCGGCCGAGGCGGAGGCGGGCCAGCGGCCCGTGCCGCCGAGGACAACGCCGGCCCAGCGCCCTTTCTCGCTCCACTCGTAGAGCGCCAGCGATGGGCCGAATGCTTTCGCTGATACACCCTAAACATCAAAAAACATTTCGTAGCGCCGCCGCCCCCTCACCCGTCACCAGCACATAGGCGTGCTGCGCATCCGTCCACGTGACCGACGCCAGAGCACCGCGCTCGCGGAACATCGGCTCGCGGTCGCCACGGAAATCCGCCCGTTTCGCGATATAGAGATGAAACTCTCCACCCCGCTCGAAACAGACCTCCAGCACGTCACGCCCGGCAATCGTGAGCGAACGGCAGCCGTCCGCCTTCAGCTGCGCGAAATCCAACGGCAGTCCCGCCGCCAACCGCGTAGCCGGATCGGCCAGCGCCACGCGCAACGCCCCGCGCCCGCCCATGACGACCGGGTGGTGCGCCGGTGAACTCATTTCCGACATCACACCCAGCGCAAGTCGCTCCGTGTCTCGCGCCGGCCGCAACACCGGCCACGCCGCCGCCAAGCCGATGATAATCGTCACGCAAGCCGCCAGCGCGAGCACCTGCGTGCGCCGCCAAAACGGCACGGGCCGGCTCATGCGTGCACCCGCAAGAATAGCCTCGCGCAACCCGGCGGGCGGTTGCACAGAACGCAGTTTGTCCGCGACAGCGGAGTCAAACGCCTGTTCGCGCGCCATCCAACCAGCGAGCGCCGGATCGCGCCGTGCCTGCTCCAACGCCTCCGCGAAACGCGGATCGGCATCGTCCTGCCCATCGGGACGGCGGGCCTGCAAAATGAATTTGGCCTCGGTGGTGTTCATGACGTTTTCCTCTGCGAATTAGGGAATGGGATTACTTTCGAAGCCGTTTCCTTCCGCGCCAGTGCCGCACGCAACTGGGTTTTCCCGCGCGACAACCGCGACATCACCGTGCCGATGGGAACTTCCAGCATGTCCGCGATTTCCTGATACGGCAGATCCTCCAAATAAAATAACGTAAGCGGCGCGCGAAACGCCTCATCGACCTCTTGCAAGGCCTCGACGACGAGCTGCGCATCCATGTTGAGCGCCAAGTCCGCCTCCGCCGCTGGCGGATCTTCTTCGCCTGGTGGCAGGTCGTCGAACGCAGTCAGACGCGAACCACGCCGACGCCCCCGCAAAAACTCACGATAAAGCGTCGTAAACAGCCAAGTTTTCACCTTCGAGCCATCCCGCAGCGCCGCGCCTTTCGTCGCCCACACATAGAACGTCTGCTGCGTCAGGTCGCAGGCATCCGCGGAGTTCCGTGCCAGACTCAGCGCAAACCGGTAAAGCGGCGCGTAGTAGGCATCGACCAACTGCGTAAATGTATCATCCGACGACATGGATTATCAGGTGCGAGTGATCGCAGCGGGTTTTTATTCCCATAAAAATTTCCGCTCGCGTCGAGCCATGCCTGCGAGGGATTTTGGCGGATGCTTCGCATTCTCCTTCCGCCCAATCTCGCCGCCTCCGCTCCCCGCGATGCGATTGCCGTGAAGGTAGAGCTCGACCTGTCCAGCCCGCCCGCCGCCAGCCTGCTCCCCGCCCTCGCCGTCCTCCAGCGCCTCTGCGGCGGCGCCGCGACCCTGCCCCCATTCTTGCAGCTCACCCGCGCCCAGCTGCGCGAACTCGTCGGCGCGCTCAAAGGCCAGTCGGTTTTCGCCTTCGTCAACGCCCCCACCTCTCCCCTCCTCTGGATCGGCCCGCGCCTGCGCGGCGTGAGCGAGCACCTTGATGAAAGTCCAGAGTTGAGAGCTGAGAGACCCAAGCCCCAGGCGATCACGCCCCGGCCCGCTGCGCCGAGACTCTCAACCCTCAACTCTCAACCCTCAACCCCTCTGACCATCGACGGCAGCGAACACTACCTCGCCATCAGCCTGCCTTCGCGCGAGCAAAGCAGCTACGCCGCCGCCCTCGATCTCGTGAAGTCCAACGGCTTCGCGCTCGACGCTACCACGCGCAAATGGTGGCTGCGCGACCGCCACAAGACGCTCAACTTCCTCGCCGTCCACCTCGGCGCGCTCCGCGACACCTGGCACGCCGACTTCACCGACAACTTCGAGAAAAACACCGCCAAACTCGCCGAGGCCGACGTCCAATGTGACATCGCCGAAACCTCCGGCGAATTCACCCTCACCCTCGGTCTCCAAGCCGGCAAAGTCGGCGAAGACAGCCTGCGCACCGCCCTCGCCACCAATCGCGGCTACGTCGAAGACGCCTCCGGCAAGGTCTTCCTGCTTCCCCCGGAAAAGATCGCCCGCATCACCGCCGCGCAACGCGCCCTCGCCGGCAGCGCCACCGCACCCGCCGCCGCCCGCCGCACTTGGCGCATCCCCACCGCCCGCGTCGCCGAAGTCCAAGAACTCATCGACGAACTCGTTCCGCACTATCAAGCACCCACCGCCTGGAAAGCCCGCAGCGACGCCCTCCGCAATCTCTCGACTCTTACGCCCGCCCCGCTCGCTCCCGAACTCGCCGCGTTGCTCCGCCCCTATCAACAGATTGGTGTCGCCTGGCTCTGGCACCTCCACCGCCTCGGCCTCGGCGGCATCCTTGCCGACGAAATGGGTCTCGGCAAAACCCTCCAAGCCATCGCCCTGCTCACGACCTTCAACTCTCAACCCGCCACTCGCAACTCCACCACCCTGCCCTCGCTGGTCGTGTGTCCCGCGTCACTGGTGGAAAACTGGCGTCGTGAAGCCGCCCGCTTCGCCCCGCACCTGCGCGTCTTTATTCATCACGGCGGCCAGCGGATCACCGACGCCGCGCACGCCGCCGCCCAAGACGTGATCATCACCTCCTATGGCACGCTCGCGCGCGACCGCGACCGCTTTGCCGATTTCACCTTCGCCGCACTGATCGCCGACGAAGCCCAGCACATCAAAAACCGCCGCACGCAAAACGCGCAGGCCCTGCGCTCGCTCAACACCAAGAGCCGTTTCCTCCTCACCGGCACGCCGGTGGAAAACTCGCTCGACGACCTGCGCGCCCTCTTCGACCTGCTCATGCCGGGCTACCTCGAAAAAGTCCCCACCGGCACAAAGAGCGACGAACGCACCTGGTTCGACGAACGCCTCCGCGCCAAGACCGCACCCTACATTCTCCGCCGCACCAAGAAAGTCGTCGCCACCGAGCTGCCCGACAAGATCGAGCAAGTCCTCTACTGCGAACCCACCTCCGCCCAGTCGCGCCTCTACACCGAGTGGCAGCAAAAATCCGAACAGGAACTCGACGCCCTCGCCGCCGACGGCGCCTCCGAGAACTCCATGCGCATGGCCACGCTCACACAGCTCCTCCGCCTCCGCCAGATCTGCTGCGACCCGCGTCTGGTTCTGGGTGGGAGCGAGCTTGCTCGCGATGGCTCGACCGAATCGCGAGCAAGCTCGCTC
>CBRAFO010000177.1:0-5792 GCA_967755175.1 uncultured Opitutaceae bacterium
TTCGCGGAACACTTGCCGCGCAACGGGTCCCAGTTTGAATCCCCCCGCATGCCTGACGCTCCCACCCCTTCGCCCTCGCCGACCCGTTGGGATGCCGGACGCGTGCTCTCCGTTCTCCTGATTCTGTGCACCGTCGTGGCGTTCTGGCCGGTCACCCAATGGCTGGTCCGCGAAGTGGCCGCCAGCCAGCAGATCCGCCAAGCCTTCGTCCTGCTCGGGGCCGCCGTCGGTCTGGTGGCGTGGCAGCACGCGCACGAATGGCGCCTGAGCCTGGAGACGAGTAACCGCGCGTTGCTGCTGCTCGGAGCCGCCTACGCGTGCATCGCGGTCGCTTGGTGGCTGAACATCTCGCTCTTCGTGTTGCCCGCCTTTGCGCTCGGACTCGCCGGCTGCCTGCACGTCGCGGTAGGCGAAGAGGCCTGGCGCTTCGTCAAGCCGCTCGTCATCGGCTTCGTCGCCTGCCTCATCGTTATCCTGCTGTTTCCCGTGCTCGACTGGCGCCTGCGATGGATGGCCGGTGTCAACGCAGCGCACGTCCTCCACGGACTCGGCTTCACCCCGCAGCTCCACATCATCACCGAACCCACGACCAAGCTCATCCTCGCCACGGGCCGTAATTCCTTCGAGGTCGCCACCGAGTGCAACGGATTCGGCCTGATCACCAGCGGCGCGGTTCTCGCCCTGCTCGCGGGCGGAATCGCCGGCCGACGAGCCGGCGCGCTCGCGTGGTTAGTTCCCGTGGCCGCGCTCGCCGGCTTCGGTTTCAACCTACTGCGCATCCTTATCATCTGCCTGCTGGCCCCGTCCTTTCCCAACCACTACCACGCGCTCCATGAGACCGCCGGCGTCCTCATATTATGGACCGGCCTCGGCCTGATCGGCTGGCTGGCTTGGCGCCCGGCCCTGAAAGATTAGTTCTACTTTGTTAAGAAGCCGGTAGCAGCCGAGGTAACGAGGCTGTCGGAGTGAGCGCCCGCCTTTCTCAGCCTCGTTACCTCGGCTGCTACGGGCAAAAAACGCGCTCCGACGGGGCAAAAAGCAGGAGAAAGTCGTCAAGGAGCTGGTCAGACCTGCCAACTCCGACCAGCAGGTTGGCAAACCTGACCAGCTCCTTGGCAGGTCGGAGCTCCGACCCGGAAGGGAGGACCAGCTCCTTGGCAACTCGGACGTCCGACCTAACGGGTCCGAGCTGCTCCTTGGGAACTCCAGCCAAGACCTAGCGGGTCTGACCAGCTCCTTGGCAACCCGGAGCTCCGACCTGCCGGGTCCGAGCAGCTCCCTGACAACTCAAGCCGAGACCTAACGGGTCTGACCAGCTCCTTGGTAAGTCGGAGCTCCTCCCTGGCAGGTCTTACCAGCTCCTTGGTCGGTAGCTGGTCAGACCTGACGACCCCGGGCAGCTTCCTGCTCACCGGGCGCTGTTTAGTTGCTTTTAGGGCGAGCGATCTTGTGCCACGGCCCCTGAGCGCCAACTTTCCTCGCAATGCCACTCACTGCCGCCGCGCTTGCCGCTGCCCTCGATTCTACCAACTTGCGGCTCGATGCGTCCGAGGCCGATATCGAGCAACTCGCCCATGAGGCCGCGCAGCATCGTTTTGCCTGCGTCATGATTTACCCAGCCAGCGTGCCGCTTGCCGCCCGTGTGCTCGCTGGCACCGGCACTCGCATCGGCACCGTCATTGGATTCCCGAGCGGACGTTTCGCCACCGAGGCCAAGGCCGCCGAAATCATCGCCGCCCGTCGCGCCGGCGCTCATGAGGTCGATATCGTCATGAACTACCCCGCCCTCCGCGCCGGCCACTTGGCGGAGGTCACCGCCGAGGTCACCCGCCTCATCCAGCTCGCGCATGACCAAGGCCAGTTGATCAAGGTCATCGTGGAAACCTGCTTCCTCGATGATGCCCAGAAGCGCATCGCCCTCGAAATCTGCGAAGTCGCCGGCGCTGATTTCATCAAAACTTCGACTGGCTTCGGGACTGCCGGTGCCAAGGTCGCCGATATCGCCGCTTGGGCCGCCGTTCGCAAAGGCCCGATCAGCCTCAAGGCCTCCGGTGGCATCAAGACTCTGGCGGATGCCCTCGCCTTGCTCGCCGCAGGTGCCACCCGCCTCGGCACGTCCAGTGCCGCCTCCATTCTCGCGGAGTTTAAGGGCGCGAGCGTCCCGGGCGGCACCGCGGGCGGAAGCGGCTATTAAACCAGCGAGGCAACCGGGAGCGGAACGTCTTGTCATTAGGGCGTCGTAATCCGCTTGGTTGCGGGACGTCATCACGCGCTCGCTTCCATCAACGTCTCTTTAACTCCACCGTGGCTCCGCACCTTTTCGTCCTGCACCGCCTGCGCTTGGCGCCGCTGTTCGTCGTCCTCCTGCTCACCGCCTGCGCACAACCGGCCGCCTACGATGCGCCCCAACGCACCGGATCGATGCCGGCGCCTATCAACGAATCGAGCGGACTCGCGATCTCGCGTCGCGATCCCCGCATGCTCTGGACTCACAATGACAGCGGAGGTCAGCCCGTGCTTTACGCACTTGAGCCGAATGGCGCGCGGCGGGGCGATTTGCGTATCAGCGGTGTGGTTAACCACGACTGGGAGGACATCGCCTCCTTCGAACTCGATGGTCACGCGTGGCTGCTTGTCGCCGACACCGGCGACAATTCCAGCAATCGCACCGACTGCGCGCTCTACGTCGTGGCCGAACCGGATCCGTCCGACCTTTCGCCGCTTCATGAAACCACCGCGACGGTCGCGTGGAAAATCCCCGTGCGTTACGGCAATGGTCCGCGTGATTGCGAAGCCGTGGCGGTCGATGCCAAGGCCGGCTTCGTTTACCTGCTGGCCAAGCGCACCTCGTCGCACGGACTCTACATGTTGCCGCTGCGCCCGCCCGCCGACGGAGTCGATCCGGCCGCCATGGTCCTCGCGCAGATTCCCTCGGCGTTGATCCCGCAACCCTCCGTGACGCAGCGCCTGCTGCCGATACCGTCCGGCCGCTATCGGGCACAGCCCACCGGGATGGATTTCGCCGCGGATGGCTCGGCGGCGGTCATCGTGACCTATGGCGACGTGTTGGTTTTCCATCGCGAAAAGGACGAGCCGTGGATGACCGCTTTGACGCGTCCGCCAGTCGTGCTGGCGCCGCACGGCTTGGTTCAGGCCGAGGGAGTCGCCTTCGGCGCGGACAACCACACGATCTACGTCTCGTCCGAAGGCACCGGCAGCGCGATCATGCGGTATAAGTTGGCAGAGTAGCCGATCCGCCGCCTCCCGCCTCTTTATCGTTCTCGTTCTCTTACTCGTTCTCGTTCTCTCGCGTTCGAACTCCCACTCCCTGACGAACGAGAACGAGTAAGAGAACGAGAACGAGTGGGGAGCAGGGAGTAGGAGAACAAAGCGGGCGCTGCCTCACGCCGCATCCTTAAACTGCAAGGCGTGCAGGCGGGAGTAGAGTCCGCCCTTGGCGAGCAACTCGGCGTGCGTGCCCATCTCGGCGAGGTGACCTTGGTCCATCACCAGGATGATGTCGGCGTTCTGGATGGTGGAGAGTCGGTGAGCGATGATGAAGCTGGTGCGGTTCTTCATGAGCCGCTCCATCGCCTGCTGGATGAGGCGCTCCGACTGCGTATCCAACGCGCTGGTCGCTTCGTCAAAAATAAGGATGCGCGGGTCCTTGAGGATGGCGCGGGCGATGGCGAGGCGTTGCCGCTGACCACCGGAGAGCTTGGTCCCGCGTTCTCCGACGACGGACGTGTAGCCATCGGGCAACTTGGCAATGAACTCGTGGGCGTTGGCCGCGGTGGAAGCGTCAAGGATCTGCTCACGCGTGGCGTCTTGCCGGCCGTATTTGATGTTATCTTCCAACGTGCCGGAGAAGAGCACGCTCTCCTGCAGCACGATACCGATCTGCTTGCGCAGCGACTCGGCGGAGACGTCACGGATGTCGTGTCCATCGACCAGCACCGCGCCGGAGGCGGTGTCGTAGAAGCGCGCGAGCAGGTTGATGATCGTGCTCTTGCCGGAGCCGCTGGGGCCGACGATGGCCACGACCTTGCCGGCGGGAATCACGAAGCTGACGTTGGTCAACGTGCGCGGGCGGCCTTTGCCCGGCGTTTCAATTTCGTAATCGAAGCCAACGTCGCGGAACTCCACCTCGCCTCGCAGTGGAGGCAGCGCGGGCGCGCCGGGGACGTCGGCCACTTCGGGCTTGGTGTCGAGCATCGTGAAGATGTTTTCCAAGCTGATGCTGGCCCGCTGGAAAATCGCACTTAGGTCCACGAAGCGCACGATGGGAGGGAAGATGAACGTGATGTAAGCGTTGAACGCGACCAGCGTGCCGACCTGCATGCGGTCCTGCATCACCAGCCAGCCGCCGTAGCTGAGGACCACCAGCGCGCCGAGCGAGCCGAGCAGATCGGCGACGACGGAGAGCTTGGTGTTGCGCATGACGACGCGCGAGAAGTTGGAGTAGTCGGCGTTGATACCGCTGGTGAACGAAGAGATTTCGTCCTGCTCCTTCGCGAAGGATTTCACCACGCGAGCGGCGGCGACGCGCTCATTGAGGAAGCCCATCACCTGGTCCCAGTTATCGCGATGGGCCCGGCTTTCCGTGCGCATGCGTTTACGATGATGGAGGTAGTTGAAGACGAACAGCGGCAGCACCGCCGTCACCGCGAGCGCGAGACGCCACTCGATCCAGTAGAGAAACCCGAGCACGCAGACCACCGTGACGGAGTCGGCGATGATATTGATGAGAAAACCGTTGGTCAGGTTATAGACCTCGCCCGTGTCCTGAGTGATGCGGCCGATGGTGCGGCCCGTCTGGTTGCTGTCGAAGTAGCGCAGCGAGAGGCTTTGCAGGTGCGAGAAGAGCTTAATGCGCAGATCACAGACGATGCGCATCGCGGAGAACTGCAGGATGCGATTCCGCACCAGCGTGAGCCACGCGCGCAACACGAACAGCGCGGTGAACGCGCCCAGCAGCTCCATCATCAGCCGCAAGTCGTGACCCGGCAGCGCCCGGTCGATGATCAGCTTGAGTATCCACGGGGCCGGCAGCATCAGTAGCGTCGCCGCGAGAATAAGCACGACGCCCAGCAGGATGGGCCAGCGTTGGGGTTTGGTGAGGACGAGGAACCGGCGAAAAGGGGAAGCGTTCATTAAAAATGACGAACGCCCGGCACGGTTGCAGGACGCCCGTAGCGTAGCCACCTGAAACTTGCCAACCGACCGCCCAGCGGCAGGTTAAGCCAATGCTGCCAAACGGCTTGTTTGCCCGGGTGGTTTCGACACTGCTCCTGCTCACGACCGCAGGGGCGGGTGCGCGAGCGCAGGAAGTGCAACAGCACGGCCTCGTGTTCGAAGCCTGGATACGCGATACGTTTTTCGACGGCTATGTGCCGGCCGGCTACACGCAGAAATGGGACATCCCGGCGGCGACGAACCTTCGGCACGGCGGTATCCCGGTGAATCCCAAGGCCGCCAAATATCGCACGCCCGTCGATCTCGGCGATGCGTTGCGCCAATACGACATCGCCGAGCCCTTCATCCTGGTGGTCGGTTATTGGGTGCAACAAGAGGACGAAAAACGGTTCGTGAACATCGTCGCCCCGCGCATCGAGCCGGAGACCTGGCGGAAGCTCTGGGGGCCGGTCACTCGCGCCGACCTGGAGAAGCTCGATACGGTCATCAAAGACCGCACGCTCGACTATCGCGAAGCGCGCAAACGGGCGCAGGCGATCAAAGCCGCCCCGCCGTTCACTGAAGCGATCATCGAGGTGAATCCGAAGATCGATTCC
>CBRAFO010000178.1:0-5782 GCA_967755175.1 uncultured Opitutaceae bacterium
TCGTCAAAACGCGCTGCCAATCGCCGGATCTGCCGGCAAAAACCGGCATAACCGGTGTCCTTATCGAGCTCTTTGAGTTGGCGCTCCAATTCCCCAAATTCGCCGCGTTCGATCGTCCGCTGCAAGTGCGCCATAACCTCCGGTGGCGGAGCCACCGGCAGGTCCTCGTCCGCGGCCACCGCGCTCGTGTCGGCCGGGGCGAAGTCCCATTCGAGCTGGAGCAGTCGCCCCATGGTTTGCAGCAGTTCGGCAACCTGGATTGGTTTACTGAGAAAACCGTCGCAGGCCTCCACGAAAGCCTGTTTCCGCTCGCTGCCCGTGACCGTGGCCGAAACGCCGACGATGCGTGTCGCAGTCAGTTCCGTTTGCTGGCGCATCTGACGGATGGTTTCCCGTCCGTCCAATCCCGGCATCACCAAGTCCATAAACACCAAGTCCGGCGGACGCTCCAGCGCTTGCCGCAGGGCGTCCTGGCCGCTCTGTGCCGTTCGCACTTCGAACCCCAACGGCTCCAGGATGGCGAGCAGCAGCCCGGCATTGGCGGGGTTGTCATCCACCACCAAAACCCGCTTGCGCGCGCCGTGATAGCCCCGAATGCCCTGCAACGTCGGTTCTGCGGCCGCCTCGACTGGTTCTGTGGACGGCAACGGCACGGAAAAGCGGAACGTGCTGCCTTGGCCGGGCTGGCTTTCGACGCTCATGGTTCCTCCCATCAGCGTCGTGAGCCGCCGCGTGATCGTTAGTCCCAGACCGACGCCTTCTCGTCCTTGGGAATCCGACGTCAGTTGAATGAACGGCTCAAAAATAGTCTCTATTTTGTCGCTTGCGATGCCGATGCCGGTGTCGGCCACCTCGCAATTCAGTGAGCCTCCGTCTGTCTGGTCGTATTTGACACGCAAGGTCACGCTGCCCTGGGGAGTGAACTTCACTGCGTTGGCCAGCAGGTTCAGCAGGATTTGGCGGATGCGGCGTTCATCCCCGCGAACGCATTCCGGCAGTGGTGAACTGATCTCGTAGCGGAGTTCGAGATTGTTCTGTTCCGCCTTAACCCGGGTGATTTCGAGCGCCTGCTCCAAAAGTCTCGGCAGGCTGAAGGGGGTCGCCACCAGTTCCAACTTCTGGGATTCGATTTTGCTGAGGTCCAAAATATCACTGATCAGCGTGAGCAGATGCTCGCCGCTGCCGTGCATGACATCCAATTGCTGCCGCTGGCGATCCGTGAGATTGACCTGCGGCTTGAGAATTTGCGTATAGCCAAGAATCGCGTTCAACGGAGTGCGGAGTTCGTGGCTCATGCTGGCTAGGAAAACGCTTTTCGCGCTATTGGCTGCTTCGGCCTGTTCCTTGGCTTTTGTCAGTTCGGCGGTTCGCTCGATGACCCGTTGCTCCAGTTCTTCGTTGAGCCTTTGAACGGTTGCCAATTGTTCTTTGATCTTCCCACCCATTTGCCCAAGGACGTGTTCAAAGGGTTGTAACTCCCGATAGGACAGACCGGTTACGGCTGAATCATACATCCCGGCTGCATAGGCATTAACAATGGCCGTAAGATTGTTTAGAGGCTTTTTCAGGAACGTGCTGACAAAAAAACCGGTGACAAGAATCAATGAGAAAAGAACCGTCGCCGAAATACCATATAGAGATAATAGCAAATGGCGACTGGCGTCCTGGTAGGGCTGGGCGGTCATGGCGCATTCAATCTCACCCACAGGATTCTTGTTATAGATGACGGGACTAGACCGAATTACCAGATTCGGACCGTGTTTCTTCTCCTTGGAATAGATTATATTTCCGGCATAGTCTTTGATTACGAGTTTCACCACCAGCTCATCTTGGAAAACGGTCTCTCCAATGATCTCCACGCTTCGTTTGTCGAATACCCAGAGCAGCCATTCGAGCGTCCCTGTGGTATAGTTTATGGTCGCATCGGCCTTGTTTTCTAGTTGTCGCTTTGATTCCCGGGTCGCTTGGAAATAGATGACCGCCGATGCAATGGTCAAAACAAGAGCCACGGTGGCCATAAGGCTCACCGTAAGCCGCACCGTGATGGAGCGTGTCTTAAAGACTTTGAACGGGAATATATTCCCATTAAAGATCATACTGTATCAGGGCGATGCCTGTATCCCTACTTTGTGAAATCCTTAAACAGCGGATAGTAGGTGTCATAAATACCATCCTTCTTGAGGATTTCGACAAACTTGCTGGATCGATAGAAGCTCTTCGCTCCCTCATCCAGAATTTTTGTTAGTTTCTCCATCGTCGCCGCCGGCAGTTTGGGCGAGAAACCAACATAGGCATCGTTAACAGGCTCGATGACACCTGCAAGCTGCACCGTGTCTTCAAGTCCCGTTCCGGCCAGATTGAATTTGGTTACATTGATGTCTTCAATGAAGCCGGAAAGCCGATTTGCCTTAATCATCATAGCAAAACGAGCAATGGTGTTGTCCTCTGTAAATATTTGGAACTTATCCGGGTGTGCTTTAATGGCAGCCATAAACTCATCCCCGTAATCATAATTTTCCAGGATGGCTAGCGTGCCGATGCCTGCCAATGACTGTTTGCCGGTATATTTCCATGGGTTGTTTTTACTTACATAAATGCCATACTGCACCCGCTGAAAAACAACTTTGTTCCTGTTTAAATCCGTCGCCTCATTGGCTGCAATGCATAGAACCATATCGAGATCTCCCGAGCGGGTCATATTTAGCACTCGATTCCATGGATACATATAAAATTCAACCCGATACCCCTCTTTTTCCAAAATGGACTGAATCATTTCCAGCACCACTCCTCGATGCTCCCCCGGATTCGTCCTGGAATAGTATTTCACGGGGGGGTAATCCCCGTATCCGATTTTGAGAACGGGCGTTTCTTTGGTATTGGAATTCCCGGATTCGCCGCCGATTGCCGGCACCGCCAGCAATAGCATGCTACATAATGCAAGACCGGCAAAAATGAACCCGTATAATGTGCGGTTAATTTTTGGCTGAATGCTTATTTCACTCATTGGTGATGAGGTTATTATGGATTTATTCATGGCTATTTCTCTTTATTTAAGTTAAATATTTGCTGTCAGAACTTGTAGGATAGCACCCCTTCATAAAAATAATGTGTTCCTTGGACAAAGTTATGTTCTCCCTGACCGTTGGCCGAAAACTGAGGAGTCCAGCGCAACATCACTGACAGATGTTCCGATACCTTCGCCGTCGCCGACAGGGCAAATCGGTGATAAACGGCACCCGGATCAGTCCCGAGTAGTGAACTGAGGGCATAGCCGAAGCGGTAACTTGCGCTTACTACTAATGGATTTCCGTTAATACTGATCCAAGGCACTTCCTGACTACGAACGATGCCGGTTGCTAGAAACCATCCTGATCCTTCACCATTCATCACGTCGAAACGGTATAAGGTTACATAGGGTTGAGCGACCGGCGTCTTGGGGAGGTCAACCGTCAATATGGTTTGCACGATATCATCCTTGATAAGCCCAAGGTGATGGAGGGCAAAATAGACTACCGAAAGGTCGTAGTGAACCGGAAATGTCTCCGGCCCGAAATTGGCGTCACGGCCAATGGTGAAATCATACTCATTGCCGTAATCTACATCGAATTTCAAATTATCGAGTTTTTGGCCGATGCTTAGGTCTATCCGGTTAACGCCATCACGTCCGAACAAGGTGGATCCATCATCCTTTCGAGATAAGAGGAAATCCGTGAAGGACATGGGCCCATCATAGAATATTCCGCCAATATCGCTCCCATAGTATTGGCTCATGAAGAGCACACTCACCGAGAATGTATAGGGGCTGTTTGTTTTCAGCGAATTGCTATCGATTGAACTGGCTGGATTCTGGCTGTCCTGAATGCCCTGCTCAGTCGAGCTGGGGGCAGGCGCGGCCGCAACTTGGGACGGCTGCCCCTGTAGTAGCGTCACGAACGCTGCAAGGGCGAGCGTGACGGCGGTGTTTTTCTTGAGGTTCATAGTGTAGCTCCTTCTTGGGGTTCCTGCTTCGTGCGAATGGCCAAGGCACCCGACTCGCCGGCGGCCTCGACGCCCACTTCGCTTGAGCGCATCGCTTCCGCCACGGCCGCCCAGCCTGTTTCGTCGCACAACCGCCACCCGCCTGCGTGGGCGTGCATTCGCACGGCGTGGGCAAAAAACGAGGGGGCTGACAATCGCGCGGCCTGGTCCGATGTCGGTTGGGCGTGCATACGATTTTATTTTCGACGACGGCGAACGGAGGCGAGCGTCTGTCTGTCGGGGGTGATCCAGAGTTTACTCCGCAGTAAGCGTGAAAGAAAGCGGAAACCATTTCGGAGCGCCCGAGCCGCGCGGGATGGACGCGAGAAATTATGCTGATAATTGGCGTTCAAAATCGAATCGTGGCCGAGGCCGGAAACTTGCGCGCAAGTCTCCGGCCGGGTGGCCGCCAGCAACAGGCTCAAGCATAGCAGCCGGCACGGAGGCCCGAAAAAAGGGCTTGAGGATTGGGGGCGTGCGTAGCCCTCTCTTGACCAGTCCAGAATGGCGCTAAGTTAAGGCTGTTCGCCTATGTCTCCGTGATGTGGATACGAGTAGCGCAGTCGCCTCGGCATTGGATCAATCCCGGAGGCTTCCGGCGACGAGGCCATCAAGCCGTCTCGTGCGTCTCGATAAGTGCCATGAGTTCATCGGCGCCGTCGTGCAGGCGACGCACGGCGTCTTTCGGTGGCGTGCGTGCTTTGGTATCGCTGATGCAGAGCACGCCGACGGGATGACCTCCTCGCAACCGCAGCACCGCACCGGCGTAAAAATGAACGCCTCCCTCGGATAACACGGTGTTGGTCGCCAGCCGGCGGTCTTTCGCGACGTCCTCGATCACGAGCAGGCCGTCTCCTGACGCCAACACGAGGCTGCACAACGCTTCACCACGTGTCGCCTCGCTGGACTTGGCCAAGTCCGGAAGCGTCGGGGCGTGGTTCTTCCAAAAAGCCGGGTCGCGAACGACCAGCGAAACGAGCGACACGGGCACGTCGAAGGCCTGGGCCAGTTCGCGGATAAACCGGTCGAACCATTCTTCGATTTTGGCGGTTTCCGGGGAGACGGATTCGGACGTGCGCTCGGGTGTGACGAGGTCCGCCGACGGGCCGGCAGGACGGGTGGCGAGGGCCGTCGTGGCCTCGCCGAGGGTCGTCACGACATTGCCGGGTTCGGGCAGCCCGAGCCGGCGTTCCAACTCGGCCGGAGACGCCTCGCGATCCCACACGCCGAGGAGCATTCGAGCTCCGCTAGCCTGACGTCGCAGCCGGCGCAACGCCTGACGCGCCGCTATCACCGCCGAGGGCGGCAGAGCCGAGACAACGATCACGCGCCCCGTCGCGTTGCGCAGCCGTTCATCCGCTTGGGGCGCGGCGGCAAGCGGCACCACCTCGGCCGCGAGCCCTTGCGTGCGCAACACATGGACGAGCATGAGCGCCACCAATTCGTCGGCATCGTCGCGCGCGGGCACCGCGAGAATGGCGGGCACCTCCGTGGGTGACGGGCGGGCCGCCGCCGCGTCCGTTTCACCGAGTATCTGGGTGTCGTCACGGGCGAGTTCCTCGATGAGATCGCGGCTGCCGTGAATGATGAATTTTTGCCTCACTTCCGCGAGCGTGCCCTCCTCGCGGTCATCTTCGGCCATGCGCAACGCGGGCACGAAGACCTCATCGTAGAAAGCGGTGAGCGACCGCTCTTTGATGAACGTGCGGGCGAGATCGAGCATCTCGTCGGCATCCATCGCCAGCATGCGTTGGTAGAACTGCGC
>CBRAFO010000179.1:0-5777 GCA_967755175.1 uncultured Opitutaceae bacterium
CGGCGGCGCGTCGATTTGGTGTGCGCGTGCCCCGCATCCTCCTGTTGCCCGTCGGGGGCATGGCGGAGATGGAATCGATCCCGCGTCGGCCTCGCGATGAGATCATCATCGCGCTGGCAGGGCCGGCGGTGAACTACCTGATCGTCGGCGTATTGATGATTTTCGTGCGCTTTCCGACGGGGCTGAACTTCGAATACTTTGAACTCACCCCCGCAGGCTTCGGCCGTTCGTTGGTGCTAGTTAACCTTATCATGGGCCTGTTCAACCTCTTGCCGGCGTTCCCCATGGACGGTGGCCGGGTATTTCGGGCGTTGATGGCGATGCGACTGCCTTACCTGCAAGCCACCAAAATCGCCGCGCATCTCGGTAAAGTCGTCGCCGTGGCCGCTGCCGCTTATCTCGTTTTCTACCGGCACAACAACTTCGGCGTCGTGCTCTTTACCTTCATCATCATCGCCGGTGAACTTGAGCTGCGCAGCGTGGCCCGTAGCGAACTCGCCGCCGCGCACTGGCGATCCGTGCAATCCCGTTTTCAACTGCCGCTGGACCTCAATTCGCCCGACGACACGCCTCCACGGATAATCTAAAAGCTAAAACGCCGGCGTTAACCGCCCCGGCTGGCGTTTACGCGCAGGCTCGATTCCGTGGCAACATGCCTGCCGCCCTCGCTTCCTCTTCCGCCATCACCGCCATTTTCGAGGTTGCTGCGGTATCCAAGAGTTACGGTTCCCGGCGCGTGCTCGATGCGGTGTCGTTTTCCGTCGGTGCCGGCGAACGCGTCGCGCTGACCGGCCCGTCGGGCAGCGGCAAAACCACGCTGCTCAACTGCCTCGGTGGCATCGACCGCCCCGACTCAGGTGCGATCACCTTACACGGACAACGCATCGACCAGCTCGACAGCAACGAACTGGCCCGCCTACGCCGCGAACGCGTGGGCACGGTTTTTCAGTTTTTCCACCTGCTACCCACCTTGACTGCCGCCGAAAACATCGGGCTGCCCCTACAACTGCTCAACGTTCCCGCCGCCGAACGCACCGCGCGGGTCGATGGATTTCTTAACCGCATCGGGCTGCCCCACCGCGCCGGCGCCCTGCCCTCGCAGCTTTCGGGCGGCGAACAGCAACGCATCGCCATCGCCCGTGCACTGATTCACCGCCCCGGCCTGATTCTCGCCGACGAACCGACCGGCAATCTCGATTCCGCCAACGGCGCCAACATTCTCAATCTCCTCCGCGAGCTCACCGATGAAACCCACACCGCGCTCATCCTCGTGACCCACAGCGAGGAGGCCGCCGCGATTTGCCATCGACGCATCCACTTGCGCGACGGACGCGTGGTCGATCACGCATGAGCCGCATGAGCGCCACGCTCACCCCGTTTCTCCTGCGCCGATTTACCCTGCGTCACTGGCGGCTGGCGCCGAAACAATGCGCATTGCTCGTGCTGATTCTCGCGCTGGGCGTCGCCGTATTCGTGGCGGTGCGACTCGCTAATCGTGCGGCGGTCGCGAGCTTTTCGAACTTCACCGAAACACTCACCGGACAAAGCGATTGGAGCATTCAAGCACCCGCCGGCACCTTGCCCGAAAGCGTCCTGCCCGAATTGCGCGCCGCGCTGGCCGGCCGACCCGTGCACATCATTCCCGTGGTCGAAGCGACCGCCTCGACCCCACCGTCGCCCGGCAACGAGGACAAATTCGGACGTCCCTCCTACACGTTACTCGGCATCGATCTCGTCTCGGTGGCCAACTTAGCGCGCCCACAGGACCAGCCCTTTTTCAAACAAGTCCCCGCCGAACGAGCCGGCAAGCCGGTCGGCGACACCGGCCGTAACGCCGGGAATCACGGTTTCTGGGAAACACTCAACGCCGGTCCGCAAGTGTGGCTCAGTCGTGACTGGCCCGGCGGCGCGCCCGAGCACGTCGAATTGGTGATCAACGAAACCATTCGCACGCTCCCGGTGGCGGGTGTGATTCCGACTGCACCCGACGCGCCTCGCGCCCCGCCCACGCTGCTCATCTTGGATCTCGTGCAACTGCAGCGACTCGCCGGCAAAATCGGCCGCATCGATCGCGTGGAGTTCCTCATCGAGCCCGGCCCGCGCGCGGACGAACGCCGTGCAGAGCTCCAACACCTCCTGGAAAACCTCAGCCATGAGGGCACCCGCTGGACCGTTTCCGCACCGGGCGCCCGCCGGGAGTCAGCCGAATCCATGACGCGCGCCTTCCGGCTCAACCTCACGATCCTTTCGCTGATCGCGCTGCTCGTGGGACTCTACCTGATTTTTCAGGCACTCGACGGCGCAGTCGTGCGGCGCCGCCCGGAAATCGCGATTCTGCGTTCGCTCGGCGTCGAAGAGAGTGCGATTCGCCGCGTGTGGCTGTGGGAATCAGCCCTGCTCGGACTCGCCGGCGGCGCACTCGGCTTGCTTCTCGGCTGGGCGGGCGCACAGGTCGCCGTGCGTGCCGTCGGCAAAACCGTCAACGCGCTCTACTACGCAACCACCGTCTCCTCGGCGCAGCTCACGCCTGCGGAAATCGTCCTCGGCCTCACACTCGGGCTCGGGGCCGCGCTCATCGCCGGCTGGTGGCCGGCTCGCGAAGCGGCCCGCACTCCGCCTGCGCAAGTGTTGCAACGCGGCGCGGCTCCCGCCGCCGGACATCGCGTCATGCGCAGTCTCGGGTTGGGCGCAGGATTTATCGCAGCCGGTGTGCTCTTCGCCCAGCTGCCTCCGGTGCACTTTGCAGGCGGCAGCCGGTTTCCCTTCGCCGGCTATACGGCGGCGTTCCTGTGGATCTTCGGAGCCGGCGTGTTGTGCGCATTCCTGCTTCCGCCGGTTGCGCGAGTCGCACGGGTCTGGGGCGAACGTTTTGCCCCGGCGCAAGTCGCGCTCAGTCACCTGCGAGCGCCCTCTGGCCGGCATCGCCTAGCGGCGGCGGCACTCCTCTGCGCCATCGGCATGACGGCGGGAATGGCCATCCTCGTGGCGAGCTTTGAGCACACCATGCAGGGTTGGGTTAAACGCACGTTGCAGGCGGACCTCTACCTTTCCAGCAGCGGTGCCCAAAGCGCCTCGTCGCAAAACCGCATCTCCGGCCCAACCGCACGAGCATTGGTGGCGCATCCCGCAGTGGCGCGCGCAGCCATGCTGGTGGCGTATCCGATTTCGCTGAACGGCGTCCCCACCCTGCTCTCCGGCACGGATCTCGCCGATCCGGTGACACGGTTAAATGTGCCGTGGGTGAAAGCGCCTCGCGACGACGCGGTTTTCGATCCCGCGCGCAACGCCGGGCTGGCGCTCGTCAGCGAGAGTTTCACCGAACGTTTTGGCGCGAAAGCGGGCGCCTCGTTGACGTTGCCCACTCCCGCGGGACCGCAACCAGTGACGATCGCCGGCGTGTTTGCCGATTACGGAAACGAGCGCGGCTCCATCTTAATGGACCGACAACACGTGCGCGCTTGGTTCGGCGAGGACGCCGTCACCAACGTTTCGCTCTACGTGAAGCCTGGCGTCGATCCCGACACCGTGCGCGCCGAGTTAATCAAAACGTATCCCGGCCTCTCGGTCTTCACCAACGCCAAGCTCCGCTCCGAAGTGCTGCGGATCTTCCGCCAGACGTTTTCGATCACCTACGCACTCGAAGTGATCGGCGTGTCTGTGGCCATGACCGGGCTGGCGCTGACGTTGATCAGCGTGCTGCTCGACCGCCGTGACGAACTGACCACGTTGCGCGCCCTGGGTTTTAAACGTCGTGAAATCGCGCTCGCCGCCTCCATCGAAGGTCTCGCGGTCTCAGCTTGCGCGACGTTGGGCGGCTTGGCGCTCAGCGGAGCCTTGGGTTGGCTGCTCATTTACGTGATCAACAAACAGTCCTTCGGATGGACGCTCACCTACGCGATGCCGTGGGGACAACTCGCCGCGCTCGCCGTCGTGGTGATGGCGACCGGCTGGGTCGTGAGCTATGCCGTCGGCCTGTGGGGCGCCGACCTGCCGGCGGACCGGGAAGAATGATCACCACATAAGGCACAAAATGCGCAAAACGATCCTCACGCCCTTTCTGCTTTTTTGTGCCTTCTGTGCCTTTTGTGGCCATTCCGCCCGTGGTTCGGAAATCCCGCTCACCACGCCTGACGGTTTTGCGGTTCCGCAGCCGGGCCACGTGTTTTCGTTTCCCCGCGACCACGGTTCGCATCCGGAGTTCAAGCTCGAGTGGTGGTATCTCACCGGTCACCTCTTCGCGGACAACGGCCGGCGATTCGGGTATCAGGCAACGTTCTTCCGCAGCGCCGCTCCCGATAAATCCACCCACCTCTACCTCGCCCACATGGCGCTGACCGACGTGGCTACAGATAAGTTCTATTACCAAGAACGCCTCAACCGCGAAGGCTGGGACGCCCACGCATCCACCACCACGCTCGACGTGCACAACGGCCCGTGGTCACTGCGGTTCACCGATGCGCCGTCCCAACGCATGGAACTACACGGCGGTGTGCGCGCCGAGGTGGGACTTACCCTAACGTTATCGCCGGCCAAACCGCTGGTCGTCTTCGGCGAAAACAGCGTCTCGCGCAAAGGGGCCGCGCCGACCGCCGCGAGCTATTATCTCACCTTCCCGCGTCTGCGCACCGAGGGCGTGCTCACGCTGGGCGAGGAGACGTTGCGCGTGTCCGGGGAGTCGTGGATGGACCACGAAATCAGCAGCAGTCAACTCGACCAAAACCAAGTCGGCTGGGACTGGGTGAGCATCCATTTCAAAAGAGACGCACGCGAACTGATGTTTTACCGCATGCGTCTGCGCGACGGCAGCGCGGATCCCGCGTCGTCGCTCACGTGGATCGACGCAGCGGGGCGCACGCAACGGAGCGATTTCAAATGGGAGGTCCTCGAGAACTGGACCAGCCCGACCAGCGGCGCGATTTATCCGTCGCGCGTGCGCCTGACCACGACCGATCCCGCCACCGGGAAACCCGTGGCCTTCACGCTCGTTCCGCTCGTGAAAAACCAAGAACTCACCGGCACCCTCGGCGGCATTCCTTACTGGGAAGGCGCCTGCCGCGTGCTTGCCGCCGACGGACACGAAGTCGGCTCCGCCTACCTAGAACTCACCGGTTACGCGAAAGACCTTAAGCTTTAAGCGATAAACGCCCACGTGAGCCGAATCACCCACACGATCAGCACCAAGGTCGCCACGAGACCGACTCCCGCCACGACGAGAAACGCCGCCAGCATCCAGCGTAACGAGCGCCGCTTGCGCCGAACGTCGTAGTGGCGCTCGACCAGACGAAAGTTGCGCTGATTCGCCTGCCAGGCCGCATCGAAGAGATCGCCGATCACCGGCACGGTCCCGATGGCTGTCTCGACGAGGATGTTCAGCATCATGAGTCCGAGCACGCGAACCGGCACTCCAAGGAGGATCGCCTCATAAACCAGCCAGCAAGAGATCACCGCGCCCAGCCAATCGCCCACGCCCGGAATGAGTCCGATCAGAGGATCGAGTCCGATGCGAAGGCCTCCGCCGAGCGGAATGGAGCGATCCATCAGCCACGCCAACCACCGCAGCCGAAACAAGCGTGCAGCCACCTCGGGTGACGACGAGGGAACCGATTCGCCATCGAGACTTACCGGTCGGCCCTGCATCAGGCGACGGGACGCTTAAACAAAGCCGCGTCGATGATCGACCACAGGTGAATGATCCAGCCGAGGAGGAAACACCACAGCACGGCGGCCAACACGAACATGATCAGCGCCTTGATGGGTCGCCCCTGAAGCAGTTGGCC
>CBRAFO010000180.1:0-5769 GCA_967755175.1 uncultured Opitutaceae bacterium
GAGCTGTCCGTCGTGTCGAGCACGGTGAGCGCCATGATGTGGACGTTGTTGTCCTTCAAGAGCGCGGTGAGATCGTAGAGACGACCGACTCGGTTTTCCGCAAACACGGAAAATTGCTTAACGGGATCGGTGCCTATGGAAATGTTCGTGGACGCCATAATCGAGCTGGTGCGGAAAGATGCGCAGCCGCGTGCGCGTGGTCAATCGCGGCGCGGCGGTGGTTTTTGAGTTTTTGGGGCCGCGCTATCCGCGCAACTGTTGCCCGTGCACGAGTTCGCGGAAGAGGCCGGGTTGCGCGAGGAGTTCATCGTAGGAGCCGTCCTGCACGATGGCACCGGCGTCCATCACGATGATGCGGTCGCAGTTCTTCACCGTGGAGAGACGGTGGGCGACGAAGAGCGCGGTGCGGCCGGTGAGGTTTTTCTCGATCGCATCCTGGATGAGTTGCTCGCTGAGCGTGTCGAGCGCGCTGGTCGCTTCGTCGAAGACGAAATACGGAGGGTCCGCGAGGAAAACGCGGGCGATGGCGATGCGCTGGCGTTGTCCGCCGGAGAGTGTGGAACCGCCTTCGCCCACCGGGGTGGACAGGCCTTCGGGCAGGCGCTCGATGAACTCCCAGGCGTTGGCTTGTTCGCAGGCACGGCGGATTTCTGCGTCGGTCGCATCGGGGCGGGCCAGCCGGAGGTTGTCGCGCAACGTCGAGCGGAAGATGAACGGGTCCTGCGGCACGACGCCGAAGAGTTTGCGCAGGTCGGTGCCGGCGATGCGGCGCACATCGGTGCCGGCGATGCTCACGGCGCCCGAGGCGGGGTCGTAGAGGCGCAGGAGTAGTTGGAGGAGGGTGCTCTTGCCTGCGCCCGAGGGGCCGACGATGGCGACGCGCCGGCCGTAGGGGATAGCGAGATCGAGCTCGCGGAGGATGGGCGAGCCGTCGGCGTAGTGAAAAGAAACGCGGTCCATGCGCAGTTCGCCGGGCGTGGAGGGAGCGGGCACGGGGTCAACGGGGTCGGGCGTGGTGCTGGCGGTGTCGAGCACGGCGCCGATGCGGTCGAGCGAGGCGGAGCAGCCACCCCAGAGGGTCACAGAACTGAAAATTTGTTGGAGCGGCCAGTTGAGTCCGCTGTAGGCGCCGAGGCAGGCCGCGGCCACGCCGAGATCGATGTGGCCGGAGAGATAACGCCAGGTGCACACGGCGAGCAGGGACGCGTAGCCGAAATACGTGATCGTTTCTTGCTTCATCCATTCGACGTGGCTGCGCACGTCGCGTTCGTAGGATTTGCGACTGATGAGTTCGGCTTGTTGTTCGAAATCGATGGCGACCTGCGACTCCATCGAGTGGAGCTTCACGGCCTTGTTGCCGCGAAGGAGATCGGCAACGCGTCCGCTGACGTCGCCTTCGGTTTTCTGGTAATCGGTCTGAATGGTTTTCACGCGGTCGCGGGCGTAGCGCATGACCCAGAGGCTGAACGCGCAGAGCACGGTGAGCATGACGGCGATCACCCAATCCCATTGCCAGAAGAGGCTCAGGGTCGCGATGACGGTGACGATCGCGCCGGGGGTGAGCATGGAGGTCTGCTGGAAAAACTGCATCACGTTGGCCAGGGGCGAGCCAAAGACGTAGCTGAACAATTCTCCCGAGTGGTGCTGACCGTGGAAGCGCAGGCAGAGGTGGTTAACGTGGCGAAAAAACTGCGCGCGTAGGGAAAAGATGATGCGTTCGCGCGCTCGGGTGAAGAGCCGGTAGCCGGTGTGCCACACCGCCATGCGCAGGATCAGTGAGACCACGAGGTAGCCTGCGACCAGCCAGGCGAGGCGGCGCCAGCGTTCGGTCGCGTCGATGCCCTTTGGCTCCAGCACGTCGGAGAACAACCACTTGGGGTAGACGTTTTGCAGGGTGATCGCGGCGCCGTGCATGCCCACCAAGATGATCGCGCTGAGGAGCGGCCAACGATGACGGTGCAGCAGTGGCCAGAGGTGGCGGCGAAAAGCTCCGGAGGGCAGGGGCGTGGCGGCGGCGGGCGTGGACATGGAGACGAAAGCCGGGAACCTGCCTGCGCGCCCGAGGGCGGTCAATCGCGTGGCGGATGGTGGCCAGCGGATCCGGCTGAAGGGACCAGCCGAAAGAACCGGTTGCCCAAGGTTTTTTAGGGCAGGCTAAACAGCTTGCTTCACGGGGACGCGTTACCTGACATGCGCGCCACTCAAACCGTGCCACGTCCCGACGCTCTTCATCATGCCAACACCCGACGCCGCGCCGAGGCCAGTGCGTCCTTGGTGCTGCGCGGCATCGTTCTGAATTTCGTGTTGGCGATCGTGAAGTTCGCCGGCGGCATTCTTGGCGGCACGTATGCGCTCATCGCCGACGGGATGGAGTCGTTGCTCGATGTGTTTTCATCGGCGCTGGTGTGGGCGGGTTTTCGTGTGGCGGCGCGTCCGCCGGACGACGATCACCCTTACGGTCATGGCAAGGCCGAGCCGCTCGCGGCGATGGCGGTGGGGTTGATCATCTTGGTGGCGGCGGTATGGATCGCGGTGCATGCGGTGCACGAGATCGTCACGCCTCATCGCGCACCGCATTGGGCGACGTTGCCGTTGCTCGCGGGCATCGTGGCGGTGAAGTGGTGGTTCTCGCGTCGCATGGCAGACGCCGGAGAGTCGGAGGGTAGCACGGGATTGGGCGTGGAGGCATGGCACCATTACTCGGATGCGCTCACCTCGGCTGCGGCGTTTGTGGGCATCGCCATCGCGATCATTGGTGGCAAGGGCTTCGAGGCGGCGGATGATTGGGCGGCGCTGGCGGCGTGCGGGGTGATCGTTTTTAACGGCGTGGCGATTCTCAATCGCGCGCTCCTCGATGTCATGGATACCGCAGTGCCCATCGAGTTCGAAAACGAAGTGCGCGCCGTCGCCGCCGCAGTCGCCGGGGTGACCGGTCTCGACAAATGTCGCGTGCGCAAAAGCGGGCTCAGTCACCTCGTGGATATTCACGTGGAGGTGAACCCGCGGTTGAGTGTGCTGGAGGGACACGACATCGCCCACGCGGTGAAGGACGCGCTGCTGCATTCGCCTCTGCACATCACGGATGTGTCGGTGCACATCGAGCCGACGCCCGAAGCCGAGTAGTAATACCGCTGCACCCCAAGTTAGGGAAATATACTAGCTGCACGGGCGGAGTGATTTGCGGTTTACGGCGGGAGGCGGCGCATGCAGTTTGCCGTCATGAAGCCCCGCAACCATTCCAAGCCGCTCAGCAAGAACCCCAACCTGCTCAAGTGGGTGGCCAAGATGGCCGATCTCACCAAGCCTGCGGCGATCCACTGGGTGGATGGTTCGCAGGAGGAAAACGATGCGCTCTGCGCGCAGATGGTGGACGGCGGCACGTTGGTTAAGCTCAACGAAAAGCTCTGGCCTGGCTGTTACTACGCGCGCTCCGACGCCAGCGACGTCGCCCGTGTCGAAGACCGCACGTTCATCTGCTCGCTCGCCAAGGACAACGCCGGCCCGACCAACAACTGGGTCGAGCCGTTCCAGATGCGCAAAAAACTGAAGTCGCTCTTCCGCGGCTCCATGGTCGGTCGCACGATGTATGTGTTGCCCTTCAGCATGGGGCCGGTCGGTTCACCGCTCTCGCAGATTGGCGTGCAGTTAACCGACTCGCCTTACGTGGTGGTCAACATGCGCATCATGGCGCGCATCGGCATGCCGGTGTTTCAGGAGATCGATAAAAACGGTAAACGCGTCGTGCCTTGCATGCATTCAGTCGGCGCGCCGCTGGCCGAAGGTCAGGCCGACGTGCCGTGGCCCTGTAACGCCGAGAAATACATCGTCCACTTTCCCGAGACGCGCGAGATCTGGTCCTACGGTTCCGGATACGGTGGCAACGCGCTGCTGGGTAAAAAGTGTTTCGCGCTGCGCATCGCCTCCAACATGGCGCGCGACGAAGGCTGGATGGCCGAGCACATGCTCATCCTCGGTGTCGAGGATCCGAAGGGCGAAAAGACTTACGTCGCCGCCGCGTTCCCCAGCGCTTGCGGGAAAACCAATTTCGCCATGCTCATCCCGCCCGCCGCGCTGAAGGAGAAGGGCTGGAAGATCTGGACGGTCGGTGACGACATCGCGTGGATCAAACCCGACGAGAAGGGACGCCTGCACGCGATCAATCCCGAGGCGGGTTTCTTCGGCGTCGCGCCCGGCACGTCGGTGAAGACGAATCCGAATGCGATGGCTGCGCTCGCGAAGAACACGATCTTCACCAACGTCGCGCTCACGCCTGAAGGTGGCGTGTGGTGGGAAGGCATGACTGACCAACCGCCCGCCGAGCTCATCGACTGGCAGGGTAAGAAATGGACGCCCGCAATCGCCAAGGAAACCGGTGCCAAGGCCGCGCATCCCAACGCGCGTTTCACCGCGCCCGCCTCGCAGTGCCCGACCATCGACCCGGCGTGGGAGGCACCCGAAGGCGTGCCCATTAGCGCGATCATTTTTGGCGGACGCCGTGCGACGACCGTGCCGCTGGTTTATCAGGCGTTCAACTGGAGCGCGGGCGTCTATCTCGGCGCGACGATGGGTTCGGAGATGACGGCCGCCGCCGCCGGCGTGATCGGCAAGGTGCGTCGCGATCCGTTCGCGATGTTGCCGTTCTGCGGCTACCACATGGGCGACTACTTCCGCCACTGGATCTCGATGCAGAAGAAGCTCAGCGAATCGCCGCGCATTTTCAGCGTGAACTGGTTTCGGAAGGACGCCGACGGCAAGTTCCTCTGGCCCGGCTACAGCGAAAACATGCGCATCCTTAAATGGATCGTGGACCGCGCCCGCGGTCGCGCGCTGGCCAAGGAGACGCCCATCGGCTGGCAGCCGCGCTTCGACGAGATCGACTGGACGGGCAGCGATTTCACGCGCGAGCAGTTCACGGCCTTGCAGGCGGTGGACCGAGCCGCGTGGCGCACCGAGGTGATCGGTCACGAGGAGTTGTTCATCGACCTGCATTCGCACCTGCCGAAGGAGATGGTTTACGAGCGCGAGTTGTTGATCTGCCGCTTGTAAGGGCCGGGCGGGGTGGGGCGGGCTGCGATGGCATCGAACGTGCTTTCGCAGCAGGCATGAACTCCAGCCTCCGCTGGCTCTACGCGATCACGCTCGCAAGTTTGCTGCTACATCCGACTTGGCTGATGAATAAAGCCCAGGCGGACCGGCGCGTCTGCGTGTCATTGAGCGCGTGTGTGATCGAGCCCGTTTCGCAGTCCAGCGATTTCACGCTGGAAGAGCACTCGGGTCGTCAGGGGGCCGAGTTGCTGGCAAAGTATCAAAAACAGGTGCTTCCGATGTGGTCGCACTGGGTTGCGGCTTACGAGTTTACCCCGCCTGAAGCGCGGTTGGCCGGATCGCTCGTCGATGCGTTTCCGTTGTGCGGGGGCACCCTCCAACATGCGGCGTTTTTGATACGAGGCCCGCCGCTGGCCAGCTGAAATCCCCCGCTCGTATTTCGCTCCCGGTTCGCCGTGTCCAGAGGCAAAGGTCGCTGACCGCGTCCTCAGGCAAATGTCAGCCGGATTAGCTTTGTTTCATATTTATCCATTGCTGCCGTTTTGTGCGGCAGCCCCGTTCCTCTTGCTGGTTTTTACCATGTCTTCCCTTCACTCACACTTTATGCGCTGGGGCCTTCTTGCGGCTCTGGCTTTCTCTCCGCTCTTGCGCGCCGACGAGCCGATGGCGGCCATGCCGGCTGCGACCGCCCCGGCGGCGGCACCGCAGGCGCCTGACTCCGTC
>CBRAFO010000181.1:0-5593 GCA_967755175.1 uncultured Opitutaceae bacterium
CGCCACGGCGAACCGTTGTGGGACGTGATCGTGCTCGATCCGCCGCCCTTCGCGAAGTCGAAGAGCGCGCTCGAAGGCGCGTTGCGCGGCTACAAGGAGATTAACCTCCGCGCGATGCAGAGCCTCATCCCCGGCGGTTTGCTGGCGACCTACACCTGCTCGCATCACATGCAGGACGCGGAATTGCGCAGCGTGTTGGCGGAGGCCGCAACCGACGCCAAGCGTAAGGTGCGCGTGGTCGAGTTCTGCCACCAGCCGGCCGACCACCCCGTGCTCGTGACGATGCCCGAAAGCGAATACCTCCGCGGCTACATCGTCCGCGTGGAATAAGGAAACAATGATCGCCGGCCGCTGACGGGCTGAAGGAGTTTGATCTGGAAAGCAGGAAATCAGGAACGATCCAGAAGAAGTTTGCCGAGGCGTTCCTGATTCGAGAACCCGTCGGGCTTCCGATTCCTGATTTCCTGCTTTCCACATTTTAAAATCCGAAACCGCCGAGGTTTAGGATCTGGCAGGCAAGAATCATGAACGATCCCGGAGAAAGCCTCTCGGGGCTTTCCCTAAATCTAGAACTTCGCCTGTTTTCCGATTCCTGATTTCCTGATTTCCAGATAGGACTCACGTCCATGGCTTGGAGCACCCTTCATTGGAAAAGTGACGTTATCGGCAAGCAGACCACGGCCCAAGTGCTCCTGCCCGAAACGGGCAAGCCGCCCTATGCGACGTTTTACCTGCTGCACGGGCTGAGCGATGACTCCAGCCTGTGGCTGCGGCGCACCCGCATCGAATGGTATGTGCGCGACCTTCCGCTGATCGTCGTCATGCCGGACGGCTACCGGAGCTTTTATACCAAACACGCCGAGGGACCCGATTTCGCGCGGCACATCGGCGAAGAACTGCCGACCTTCATCGAGCGAAACTTTCAGGCGAGTCCCGAGCGGTCGGCGCGGGCGATTGGCGGTCTTTCGATGGGCGGCTACGGCGCGTTGCGAGTCGGACTCGGTTACGCTGATCGGTTTTGTTCGGCCAACAGTCACTCCGGCGCGGTCGCTTGGGGTAACTTCGATTTGAAACTCGGGGCCGGCGCTCCCCCGTCGCTGCAAGGCCGCGGTGAGGAGTTCATGAAGGAGCTGGGCAAAATCTTCGGCGATGATCCGCGCGGATCGGATCACGATCTTGGCGTGCTCGCCCGCCGGGCGCTCGTCGCGGGCTGCCTGCCGGAGCTGCTGATCGACTGCGGCACTGATGATTTTCTGCTGAAGGATAACCGCGAGTTTCATGCGGAACTCACGGATTCGCGGGTGCCGCACACCTATAGCGAGTTTCCCGGTGCGCATACTTGGGATTACTGGGACACGCATATCCAGGATGCGCTGGCGTTCCATGCGGGCAATCTCGGCCTGGCGCCCGCCGTCGTCACCCTTTAACCCGCCCCGCTTTCCATGGCGCTCCTTGTTCCCACCGCCGCGTTGATCATCGATGATGAGGCCCATGTCCGGGCCTACGTCAAACTGCTGCTGCGCCCGTTTGGCGTGGAGACGTTTTACGAGGCGGCCAACGTGGTCGAGGCGCGCGTGCTGTGGGCTCGGCATCGTCCGGGACTGGTCATGCTCGACGTGAACATGCCCGGGGAAAACGGGCTGGTGTTTTTATACGAGGTGAGGGCTGACGACAAGGAGGCCTATGTCGTGATACTCAGCGCCGACACCCAGATGTCCACGGTCAGGGAGGCGATCACCTATGGCGCGAACGGGTTCATTCGGAAGGACCGCCCGGCCGACCAGATGATCAAGGAGCTGGAGGGCATCTTCGAGCAGTCGGAGGCGTGAGGCGGGCCGGCGACAAAAAAAGCGGGCTCCCGAAGGAGCCCGCTTTGCGGTGGTGAAACGTAGCCGTAGTCGCTGCCTGATTACAGGCGGCCGGCGTAGATACCGGTGGCGCCGAGCTCTTCTTCGATGCGGAGGAGCTGGTTGTATTTGGCAACGCGGTCGGTGCGGGAGGCGGAGCCGGTCTTGATCTGGCCGCAGTTGGTGGCGACGGCGATGTCGGCGATGGTGACGTCCTCGGTCTCGCCGGAGCGGTGGGAGAGGACGGCGGTGTAGCGGCTCTTATGGGCGAGCTCGACGGCGTCGAGGGTCTCGGTGAGGGAACCGATTTGGTTAACCTTAACGAGGATCGAGTTGGCGGTGCCGGTGGCGATGCCCTTCTTGAGGAACTCGACGTTGGTGACAAAGAGATCGTCGCCGACGAGCTGGATCTTGTCGCCCAGCGCGGTGGTGAGCTTCTTCCAGGTGGCCCAATCGTTTTCGGCGCAGCCGTCTTCGATGGAGTCGATCGGGTATTTGGCGCAGAGCTCCTTGTAGTAGGAGACGAATTCGTCGCCGGTGAACTGGCGGCCGTCGGACTTCTTGAAGACGTATTTGCCAGTCTTCTTGTCGTAGAATTCGGAGGCGGCGACGTCGAGGGCGAGGGTGATGTCCTTGCCGAGCTTGTAGCCGGCACCCTTCACGGCCTCGGCGATGGCGTCGAGGGCGTCGGTGGTGGAGGCGAGCTTGGGGGCGAAACCGCCTTCGTCACCGACTGCGGTGGCGAGGCCCTTGGCCTTGAGAACCTTCTTGAGGTTATGGAACACCTCGGCGCCGGCGCGGAGGGCTTCGGAGAACGTGTCGAAGTTGATCGGGCGGATCATGAACTCCTGGAAATCGATCGGAGCGTCAGAGTGGGCGCCGCCGTTCATGATGTTCATCATGGGAATGGGGAGCACCTTGGCGTTCGGGCCGCCGATGTATTTGTAGAGGGGCTGGCCGAGGGCGTTGGCGGCGGCGTGGGCGGTGGCGAGGGAGACGCCGAGGATGGCGTTGGCGCCGAGCTTCGACTTGGTCGTGGTGCCATCGAGCTGGATCATGGTCTTGTCCACGCCGACTTGGTCGAGCGCGTCGAAGCCGATCAATTCAGGGGCGATGATGCTCTTGACGTTGCCCACGGCGGCGAGGACGCCCTTGCCGAGGAAACGGGTCTTGCCGTTGACGCCCTTGGGGAGCGACTTGGCGGGGACATCGCTGTCGCGAAGCTCGTGAGCCTCGTGTTCGCCGGTGGAGGCGCCGGAGGGGACGGCTGCGCGGCCGAGGGTGCCGTCGGCGAGCTGGACGTCGACCTCAACGGTCGGATTGCCGCGGGAATCGATGATTTCGCGGGCTGTGATGGCGGTGATCGTGGTGTTGCTCATTGGGAAGGGAAGCGGTCAGTGAAGCGAACCGCGGGCGCGAGGGAAGCCGAAAGACTGCGCACGAGTTGGCTTTACGTGCGCACAAGGTGGCGGCTGCGGCCCAACAGGCGGGTAAACGACCGAGGCGGCAGGCGGTTTTCCACGGTGCTACGAGGTAACGGTGCGACGGCGCAACCGAGGATCCGGGACAACTGGAAAACGCGGTGGGCCGCCGCGTCTACTTAGGGGGTGAACCCGAGTTTGCCCAAGACGCGCTTGATCGCGTTGGGACGGGCAGGGCGCAACATGGGGGGCAACTGCTCCAAGTGGCCCCGGCGAACGGCGTTGGCGAGGGGAGTGACGCCCTCGTAGTTACGCGTGGTGACCGTTTCGGGGGTGAGTAGGCGAGTAGGAATCTGATCAAGGTGCCCCTCATGAGCGGCAGCGTGCAGCGGGGTGTCGCCGTGGTCATTGCGGGTGAGCAGCAGGTCCATCGTCAGATGTTCGATCGGGATACGATCCAGCTGTCCCGTTTCGGCGGCGGCGTGAATGACCGTGTAGCCGGCTTTGCTCTGAATCACTAGATTGTCGTGAACGAGCACCTCCGGGGGGATCTGGCCAAGATGGCCGGAAATCGCGGCGGCGTGCAGCACCGTGTCTCCGGCACGCGTGGTGAGCAGCAAGGCCGCGAGCGTGAGCAGCGGCGGAGGGACCTGGTCGAGGTGGCCGTTGAGGGCGGCGACATGGAGCACGGTTTCACCGCTGAGGTTGCGCTCGGCGAGCAAGCGATGCGTGAGGACGGACGCAGGCAGGCGGTCCAGCGTGCCGGCCTCGGCGGCCTCATGCACGAGGGTGTTGCCCAGATCGGTGCGGAGCAGGAGGAGGTCCTCGTCCAACGGACCCACCGCCGGAGTCAATTGGTCAAGATACCCGCCGGATGCGGCCGTGTGGAGGGGAGTATAGCCGGAGTTACTGCGGATGAGGAAGTGAGCGCGGGAGAGCAGTCCCTCGGGGAGCTGATAAAAATGGCCGCCGTAGCTGAGGTTATGGATGGGCGTGTAACCTGAATCGTTTTTCAGCGAAAGCAGTGCCGGGGTCAGCACGGAGGCGGATAAATCGCGCAGGCGACCGTATTTGGCGGCGGCATGGATCGGGGTGTTTCCCGAAGCATTGCGAGCGCTGAGATCCTCGGCAGTCAGGGTCAGTGCGGAATCGCGGGGTAGGGTGCCGTCGCGTAGGGCCGCGAGCAGCGCATCGGTATCCATGCGTTGCAGCGAAACCTGCCGCACGGTCGTGCGCAAAACTAAAAACCGGGCGGCGTTAAGCCATCAAACCCAAGGACGTGAGATGCGTCTGCGAGGTGTCCTTGGGGCGCTGGACGTTCTGCTCAAGAACACGGAGCCTTAAGGGCTTTGGGTTTGCGTTGTGCCGGCGGGGCCGCAGTTTCCCTGTCCAACCCACATGAGCCGAGACGAAAGCAGTCCAGCCGCCCAGGAAGTGTCGCGCGAGGCGGTGTTGGTGGTCGATGACGAGCGCCCGTTGCTGGAGGTGTTTGAGAAATCATTGAGCATGCGTTTCGATGTGACCACGGCGACATCGGCGCGTGAAGCGGAGTTCATCCTGCGCAAAAAGACTTTTAAGGTTGTGGTGGCCGATCACCTGATGCCGGGGGGCAATGGCATGAGTTTTCTCGTGCGTGCACGTGAGGAATATCCCCACATGCAGCGCATCTTGGTCACAGGCTACATGAAGCCCGAGATGCTGCTGCGCAGCGTGAATGAGGCGGCGTTGTTTCGTTACCTGCTCAAGCCCGTCTCGGTGATTGAGCTCGTTAACGTGGTGACGGAAGCGGCGAAGCTGCACGACGTCCTATTGAAGGCCGCCTCGGAAAACGTTTCCTGACGGCGGGACGAGGTTCTGCGGTGGCCTGCTGATGCAGGCGCGGTGATGGGGTGAGTCTGAATATGCCTTTGGGCCAGCATACGAGATTTCGCGGTAATCAGTATCGGGGCACGACCGATGTTCTTCTCGATTGGGGTGTCCTTGGCGTGCGCGATCCAGGCATCGGAGGGTTTTTCTCCTACGATGGGTGAGGGCGGGGCGAAGTCTAGGGCTTGGGGGGAAGGTGCGAAGGCGTGCGCTTACGGTCATCTCTTTTCCGCGGAGACAACTTTTTACGTTGAAGGAGCCGGGGAGTTGGATTGATCTCCGCGCATCCCCTATGCCTACCCCTGCACGTCACCCCGTGCGTGAGCACCGTCTGGATGGTCAGCCGGCCACACGCGCTTTTACGCTGATTGAGCTGCTGACGGTCATCGCGATCATCGCGATTCTGGCCGCAATCTCGATCGGGATTGTCAAAGGGGTAAGGGAGCGGGCGGGCATCAA
>CBRAFO010000182.1:0-5558 GCA_967755175.1 uncultured Opitutaceae bacterium
ACTCCATATGGCACTTGCGATCCCTCGGTTACGTTTCTTGGCCGGCGTTCTGGCGTGCGGCTTGTTCTCCGTCCTTCCGTTGGCTCGCGCCGACGTTCCTTCCGTCGTTATCCCGGTCGATGTCTCGTCCGAGTTTACCAAGATCGACCTTCAAAAGGCGCTTCGTGATCTCCCTTCTGGCGAGCGCTGGCTCACTCATTTGAACGACGACTTATTGCCCTTCTGGACCACTCCCGAGGCGCTGGGCACTCCGTTGGGGAACTTTCCCACCTACCGTTGCAACGACGGTAGCTTGGTCGATCCGGCCGCCCTCTGTCCCGAGATCAAAAACGCCGATCCGGCGATCGTGAACCTCTCCCGCGATTACGTGCGCTCGAAGAGCCGCCAGATCTTCGCCTACGGTGTCGCCTATCATCTCACCGGCGAGGAGAAATACCTCCTTTATGCCCGGGCTGGTGCCGAGTGGCTGCTCGCCAACGCCATCGATCACAAGGACGGCGGCGCTTACTCGTGGTTTGAAAAGGGCGTGGGCGGCCCCGCTGTAGGGCAACGCACCAGCCAGGATCTCGCCTACGCGGTGACGGGCATCGCGTTCCTCCACTACCTCACTCATGACCCGCGCTATCTCGACGCGATGGTCGCGCTCAAGGATCACATTTTTAAAACCTACTACGACTCCAGCTGGGATCTGCTCCGCTGGGTGCGCGAGGCCAACTCCGACGGCGACAAACCCGACCAGAAGGAACTCGTTTCCCAGCTCGACCAGATTTACGGCTATCTCCTCTGGAGCACGCTCGCGGTTGAGAATCCCCGCCTGCGGGCGGAGTGGGAGCGAGACCTGAAGAAGATCTCCCTCGCCATGCGCGAACAGTTCTTCGGTGACACCTACGGGCTTTATTGGGGCGCCATCACGCGCACGGAAACGCGCGACCTCGGCACCGGCCACACCGACTTCGGCCACAGCATCAAGACCCTTTGGCTGACCTATCGCGTCGGCCTGCTCACGGGCGACGCCGGGTTGGTCGAGTTCGCGAAGCCTCGCATGTATGACATCATCAAACGCGCCTACTTGCCCGAGACCGGCTCGTGGGCGCGCGGCTTCAAGCCCGTCGCCCCCGGCTCCGACCGTTGGACCATCGATCCCGACAAAGAGTGGTGGAGCCTCGCGGAGCTCGACCAGACCACCGCCACGCTCGCGCTCGTCGATCCCGGTTTCATCGCCATCCTGCCCCACACCTACGACTACTGGTTCAAATACATGGTCGATCACCAGCACGGTGAGATCTGGCACATGGTGCTCGCCGCCGATAACAAGCCCGACCTCACCGTCCCCAAGCAGCATTCTTGGAAGAACGCGTTCCACTCCTTCGAGCACGCGCTCATAGGCTATCTCACGACGCAACAGCTCCACGGTCAGCCGATCGTGTTGCACTATGCGTTCGCCCAGAAGCCCGCGCCCGGCACGGTGCAGCCCTACCTGTATTTCGCCGAGGTGCAGAGCATGAAGTCTGGCGCGCCCTTCAAGGATGCCAGCCTGCGCGCCTACAAGCCCACTGAGGTGATCTTTACCTCCCTGCGCTAAACCGGTCGGCTGAGAATTCCGGATGATTCCCGCCTTCCGCAAGCGATCGCAGCACGCCCTCGTGGTGCTGCTGCTGACGCTGGTCTGTTTCGCAATCGTCCCGGCATTCGCGGACAGGCTGGAGCGGGCCGCGGTCATGGCTCCGCTCCTGCTTCAAAACAGCGGAGACTGGGATCGTTTCAAAGACCAGCTCGCCGAGGCTAAAAGCATCGGCGTCACTGCCGTCAGCACCGACGTGTGGTGGGGGCGGGTCGAGCAGGTGCGCGATCAGGAATTTGACTGGTCCTACTACGACCGGTTGAGCGACGTCATCATCGGGGCGGGCCTGCAATGGGTGCCAATCCTGTCGTTCCACGAGTGCGGGGCCAACGTGGGAGACGACGTGAAGGTCCCGCTCCCGTCGTGGTTGTGGACGCGGTTTCCCATCGCGGCGGACGACCTGCGCTATCGCAGCGAGCAAGGCCGCTCCAGCACCGAGGTGCTCAGCCTCTGGGTCGATGGCGTGGTGAAGGATCAGTATCGAGAATTCATGGTGGCGTTTGCCGGACACTTCGCAGCCAAGGCCCGGTTCATCGCCGAGATCAACGTCAGTTGCGGGCCGAGTGGGGAACTGCGTTATCCCTCCTACAACGCCCACGACATCGGCACCGATTGTCCGAATCGCGGCGCGCTTCAGTGTTACGGTCCGCTCGCGGTGGCCGATTTTCGTTCCAAGATGCTCGGCAAATATGGCTCGCTGACCGCGCTCAACCGGGCGTGGGGCATTGCGATGACGAGTGAGTCCGAGATCAATCCGCCCTCGGATGCGCCCGGGTTTTTTGAGCTAGGCGACTACGTGGGCACCGCCTACGGCCGCGACCTGCTGGCTTGGTATAACCAGTCGTTGATCGACCATGGTCGCCTCATGTTTGGACTGGCGCGCGAGGCGTTTGGCGGCCCCTTGGCGCGCGTTCCAGTGGGCATGAAAATCCCGGGAGTTCACTGGCGCATGGTCGATCCCCGGCATCCGCGCGTGGCTGAGATGTGCGCCGGACTCGTGCCCACGAACATCGATTTCCAAAGCGACTCCACTGTGCACGGCTACGCGCCCATCCTCGCGCTTTTCCACGAACTCGACACCGATTCTCGACGCGCCGTGCTCCACTTCACCTGCCTGGAAATGGGCAATGAGGACTACTTCCCGACCTATTCGCAGGCCGAGAACCTCGTGTTCTGGATCGCCGCCGGGGCCCGCGCCCGCGGCATCACGATTATGGGCGAGAACGCCGACGCCGCCCGTGTCGCCTGCGACCGCGGATGGGACCGCATCGGTAACGCCTTTCGTTATGCGCCCTACACCGGGCTCACTGTGCTCCGTATCGTTCAGGTGACCGGCAACGCCCCCGGCCAGGCGCGCTACAAATCTTTCATCCAAACATTCAAATCCACCCCCTCCCATGAATTCATCCCTTTCTCTCTCCGGAAAACGCGTCGCGGTCCTCGTTGAGACCGAATACATCTACGACGAAATTGAGTTCTACAAACGCCGCGTTGCTGAACTCGGCGGCGAACTCACGCTCCTCACTTATCTGTGGGGCCAGCCCAGCAAGCGTTTCGTTAACGACATCGACAGCCCTGACCGTCCGTGCACCGACATCCATGCGCTCACCGTGGACCGCTGCGTCACTCAAGTGGACGTGAACAGCTTTGATATTGTGCTCTGCGCCGCGAACTACGTGGCCGTGCGCCTGCGCGAGATCCCGCCCATGCACAGCCTCGGCTCGCCCGAGACGGTCAACCAGGCCCCGGCGGTCCGTTTCTTCGCCGCCGCGATGGCCAATCCACGCATCGTGAAGGGAGCGCTCTGCCACGCGCTCTGGATACTCACGCCCAACCCGTCGCTGCTCAAACACCGCAAGGTCATCTGCCACACGGTCGTGCTCGCCGACATCATCAACGCCGGCGCGACCTTTGTCCCCGATCCTTCGCACGTGGTCGTTGACGGCGACCTCGTCACCGCCCGCTCGTTCGCCGACGTGGACGCGTATTTCAACGCGCTGGTGCAGACCTCTCAAAAGATCACAGCAACCGCCGGATCCCGATAACGACGCGCCCGCGCTGGTCGGATTGAGAATACGACGGGGCGGAGAAGATCAGGCAGGAACTGCGGAGCGAGAAACGGAGGGCGCTCCGGCTCGCCTCGATGATGTAGGGGCGGCCCTTGCGGCCGGACCCGGTTCGACCTCGCGCGTGTGCCGGACACCCCGGAGGTCCGGCCACAAGGGCCGACCCTACACATACGCGGACGGCATGACGGATACAGATCGAGAGTTTCGATTTCGTGTCTTTTCGTGTGTTTCGTGGGCAAACGGATCAGGCACTTTGATGCCTGATCGTTCTCCTTCTCTTACTCGTTCTCTCGATTTCTGGTTCGTTCGGAAGGGGGCGCCGCAGGGTGTTCGCGGACGAGAGAACGAGAAAGAGTAAGAGAATGAGAACGATGGCGGAGGGGCGGGCGGGCCTAGCGGTTTTTGGCGAAGATCAGGCCGGGGGGGAGTCGGTCGCCGGCTAACGCTTGCAGGTCGGCGGCTTCGTCGTCGGGGCGGAGGTCGCGGACGCGTTCCAACTGCGCCGGGGAGGCTTGCCAGCGGGTCAGCAGGTCGAGCGCGGCGGCTTGCACTTCCGGGGGCGCGTCGAGCATCCGTTCTCCGGTGCGGCGGATGGCTTGGGCGAGCGCGGCGCAGGCGGCCGGGGTGTGCGGGCCGAATTTTAACGGGGCAAAGGTGGCGAGGAGGTCGGGAAGAATGTCGGGCGGCAACACGGCCGCCGGGTCGCCGGAGAGGGAGCGGCGGGAGCAGAGGCGTCCGATGGCCCAGAGCCAGGCTTCGAGTTGTCCTGTCTTTGAGGATACGAGGCGCGGGAGACGGTCGAGGAGGCGGTGGACGAGTTGGTGGCGGGTGTCTTGCGGGAGGCGTTCGAGCGTGGCGGCGGCGCGGATGAGCTCGGGCGGGGCGTCGGGGGAGCGGAGGGGATTTTCCCAGCGTTTCCAGAGCGTGGCTTGGCGAGGCGCGTCGAGTCCGCCGGCGACGCGGCGCCAGAGTATCCATTCCTGGGTTTGCACGCGGGGGTCGCGGGGGAAGGCGAGGCCGAGTTCGCGCACGCGCCAGAGTTCGTTGAGGCGGGCATCATCGTGCGGCCAGCCGCAGCCGGGGCGCAGGCAGTAGCCGGCGAGGCTAAGCCAGGTGGCTTCGTGGTCGGGGGAGCGTTGGCGGCGGGTGAGCGTGGCTGCGAGCGCGGGCCAGAGTCCGCGAAGGGTGTCGGGCGTCCAATCGGCGCGGGGGGCGCCGAGGAGGCGTTCGAGTTCGGGGAGAAGGCCGCGCGGCTCCGCCGTCGCTCCTGCGGAGCTATGGCGTGACAAGGCCGCTGCGGAGGAGACCTGAAAGCTGAGACCTGAAACCTGAGTTTCGGAGAGGGCTGATTTGGCGGGAATGAAGGTGGACTCGATGGCAGCGAGGGCAGGGGGGAGATTTGAAACCTGAGACCTGAGGGCTGAGACCTGAGGTTCGGAATCGGACACCGGAACGGCGGAGGGCGGAGGCTCGGAGTCGGGGGCGAGAGAACGATTACGAGAAAGAGAAAGATCTTGGCGGAGGGGGAAACGGAGGTCCCAGGCTTCGGGGTAACCGGGGGGCGGGTCGAGGGGGAGGCAGCGGACGCGGAGGAGGCCGACGGAGTTGATGGTGGCTTCGAGGGCAACCGGGAGCACACCGTTGGAGGGGAGCGGTGCGCCGGGGGGAATCTGCAAGACGGCGGTGAGCTCGGGCAGCGCGGTGTGGTCGGGGGTGGTGGGGCGGAGGTCGCCGGGGTGTTCGCCGGTGGGGCGGGCGGAGGAGTAGAGGCGGAAGGCGATGGGTTGGTTGACGCGCGCGAGGAGGCCGGGCGGGGCAACGCGCACGGGGTGGTCGAGGGGCGTGCCGTGGGGGAGGACGCAGAGGAG
>CBRAFO010000183.1:0-5530 GCA_967755175.1 uncultured Opitutaceae bacterium
GCCAAAACAGCGGCGACGCCGGCGGCAGCCATTCCACCCCTGTAGGGACGTCGCTCGCCGACGTCCGCTCCGACACCCCAAAGAAAACCTACACGGCGGCCGAAAAAACCGCCTGCAGCATCGAAGCAATGCGCAACGGCGGCGAATGCGAAGCCTGCCAGTAAGCTACCAAGTAACCTCGATAAAAGCCGCTGGCGACGTAAGTCTCAGCGGCTTTTTAGTCTCTAATAGTCTATGATCATCAAATCGATAACAGTCGAACGATTGGGGCCTTTTTACGCTCCTATAAAGGTGGATATAGATCCCCGGGTTACAATCATCACAGGCGCAAACGATGTTGGGAAAAGCAGCTTGTTACGTGCTATCGAATTGGCACTCACTGAGCAGTCTATAAACAATGATTTTGCCAATCACGATCACGTTCAGTCATCTCCGAAGGCTCCCGAAAAAGATGAAGCTCTGCGGGTAAGTGTCGTTATAGAGTTGACGGAGTCGGTCGATCTCCAGCGGGGAAAAGACCTTGCGATTATTGCTGGTGATCGCGCAGAAATAATCCGCCGAGTCGGTCGTGAGGTTGTAAACACCGCTACAAAAACGTTTCTGAAGAATTATGGTGAGCAAACTCAGTTTGCCCTGAAACTGCCTGCAATAATTCGGCCGGGCGCGATCAATGGAGCTATTTCAAATAATGAAATTAACCTCAAAGAGCTTAACCCGCTTGAGCAGGCTCTCTTGGATACGGGGTTTAAAGCTAAATTCGAGCTGAGCCGATTCGAAAAGATGCACCCCGTAATTTGGGGTCAAACGGTGCGCAGTGCGCAACTTGAGATTAATAGACTACTATCGAAAGTCCTCCCTTCCCCAGGTGTTATCAATTTTGAACTTCTTGCTGACGTGGGGGGTGACCGTTCCCGTATAGGTGTTTTGATCAGGGATCGGCATGGAGCGATCACTCCTTTCGGCTCACGGGGTTCTGGTTTGCGCCGAATGATAACGTTTTTGGCAGAATTAATAACATATCACAGGGGGGCTCATCACAAGATTGTATTGTTAGACGAACCGGAGAACTCGTTGCACGCGGACGCCCAGCATTTATTGCGAGAGTTCCTCTATAATCTCACTTCGGATGGGAAGACGCAGGTGATCTATGCGACCCATTCACCGGCAATGGTAAATCCAATGCGTGGGACCCAGTTGAGGGTTCTCTATCGCACGACTGAATCCGGGTTTGCTACGTCTAAACTGCTCCCGAAGCCTGAACAAAGTAATTTTTTGGGGTTAAGAACGAGCTTGGGGATTTCTGCTGCCGACTCGCTTTTATACGCACCGGTCACCGTAATCACTGAAGGGAGCACCGAACAGGCATGCCTGCCTGACATAATTGAGAAATTGGAAAGCGTGGCTGATTTCGGATTTTCTGACGCAAGAAAGATATTGGGCTTAGCTACTTTTCTAGATGGGAACGGCGACTCGTTTGAATATCTTTGCAGGCTTGCCAAAGCTAATGGCGCTAAAGTAGTGGTTTTCTTGGACGGGGATAAGCGGGCGAGGGTAGCACAATTAGACATGGAGCACGCCCATCCAGATGTGCCGGTTGTATTTCTACCTGGGCAATCCGAGTTTGAGGAAATAGTCCCGACTAGTGTCTATCTCCGTGCTTTGGGACGTCTTACTGACAGTGATTTAGGCGATGATGCAGAGGTCAGATTTAATGCTTGGATTGCGTGCAATCCGAGACTGCAGCGATTCGCTTTCAGTAAGAGGGTCGAGCGATGGTTCACCGACAACTATGATGCCTGTTTTCCATCAAAAAACGCTCTCATGCAGAAAGCTATAGCCTTAGCTCAGCCTGCACAAATTTCGGCGGGATCAATTCAGTCGCTACTTGGAGAAATTCGTAAGTTCCTCGAGAATACCTCATTCGAATGAAAGACTACTAAGCTAGTAGGTTATATTAATCTATGACGGATAGGCGCATTTTTCCGTCACGCTCATAATCAAAAAGCCGCGCTAATCGCCTAAAGAATCCAAGTATGATTTTTATGGCCATTAAAGAATTAACGCTCTTGGCCAAGATCGTGTCGTAATCCAAACCGCCCAGTTCTTCAGAAAACTGCCGGCCCAGCCTCTTTAAATAATCGTCCATGGCAGGATCCAGCGCAATGGTCATAACGTCTGCCCCTAAGTAGTTAGCCTCCTTGAGCGTTTTATGGATAGTCTTATATTCCGTCCAAAAGTCCTCAGGACTCGCCTTAAATCGGTTATACACTCCCCGGACGATTGAGGCCACTTCTGGGTCTAGTTTGAAAACGATGGCGCCAGGGGATGCATAGCTCATGGCTCGAAACTCAGACTTATCATCGGCCGGCACAGCGTCCTTAAGAGAATTAAAAAAATGCACTGAGCTAAATCCATCTCGCAGAGGAAATGCCTCAAAAGGCCTCCCCTCCGTAGCGTTACCCGCACTAGGCTGCGCCAAATATATCAATGAATAGATGGATGAATACAAACTAGGAAACTTTGACAGATCTTCAAAGTCCCAGTCTCCATCAATCGCAATGCGCTCCTCCCTTGGTCCATCATTAACGCGAATGGGGGTGTCTAAATAATACGAAGTTTCATCCGGAATATATTCTGCAGGAAGCGACAAGGGGGAAACTATTATCACGGAATCATACACGCCCTGATTCGAGACATCGACTGCGTATAGAAACTGGTCTTTGGGGTTTTGAATAATGTGGGATAATGGCATATCCCTCGTCAGGTATCGATCCAGTGTTGCATCCGAAACCTTAACCACCAGCCAGCGGTTGTGAGTGCCGCTATTGTCGCACCAATAAAACAAGAGATTTTCACTTAATCTGGACCGGAATAGGGATAGCAAAGGCCCTTCAAAGTAGATAAGATCTGCCACCTTAACAGCTTCTCCTAAATTGGAGTTCTGAATTTTAGCTCCTGATAAAATTTGCACAGTGGTCTAGAGGGCTGTAATTACAGAAAATTTAGGAGGAAGAACAACAGTGGCCATGGGATGAAAAGTAAAATGCCCATGCGTATTGCAATCATCAGATGTTCCGTCGGTAGACAATAGATTGCCCGTGGCCAAATAGCCACCCAACGTTTTCTGAATATTGCGACACGTTTTTGCTAAATTAGTATACCTAGCTCTCGCATTCTCTTCAGAATCGAAGAAAGACAAACCAAGACCAGCACACAATGCTATATCGCCCAGGCATCGCTTAGGATTTTGGAAGTAGATAGGCACAAAGTCCTCTTCTGTCGGAGGACTGCTTTTTACAAATCTGAGCGCTAGGCGCGCCCGGTTGGTATAATCGTCCGACGGGCATCCATTTACGGTGTCGATTAGTTGTTGATATTTATAGGGCATCTAAAGGAAGGCGCCATCAAGTAGCAGCTTCTGGTTAAAATAGCCACAGAATGGATGTCCATATAATTAAGCCGATACCGATAAATAGGCGGGTCGGACGAGCCGACGGGGGCGGGCCGTTACTTGCTATTTTTAACAACTGAGGAAGTGAGCGTTTGATGGCGTCTTTGGCTATTCAGCGGGAGGGTGCTTCGCTGTTCATCGAGGCAGCGGATCCGCCGCGAGGTAAAACGGCTTGCCGCGTGAGTCGGGGCGCCAGCCGGCGTCGATGGCTTTCGCGGTATACTCTTGGATCCGGATCGCCAGTTGCACGGGGGAGGCGGGGCGTTTCGGCGGATAGTCTCGCGCATCAAATTCAATCACGAGTTCACGCGTGGCTTCTTCCGCCAAGCACACGCGCGCGGATATCCCGCGGACGTGTGTGTTCACGGCGACTTCTCCGCCGTAAAGTTTAACGCTCCATTTGAATTTATCCGCTCCCAACTGAAATTGTCCTGACGAATCGAGTCGCGACATGGCCTTGGCGTAAGCTACGCCCGCTGGACGACAATACTGAAGCCACATCCGTAATCCGAAGATTCGGTCCCAGCCGATCGGGTCGGGCCGCTGATTGTTGACGGCCGAGACGTCGCAGCGTGATTTTTGGCTCCCCAAATCACTTTAACCGACGATCCGATGGGGTCAGGCCGAGTATTGTTGTATTTGATCCATGCCTGAGGCGCGTCGCTCCCTGCACGAGATGCAATTCCGTGTGTTGGATGTCAGTCAAACGGGTCGGGCCGTTGTTGATTTATATAACCAGCGTCGGCCTATTCAGCGGGAGGGTGCTTCGCTGTTCATCGAGGCAGCGGATCGGCCACGAGGTAAAACGGCTTGCCGCGTGAGTCGGGGCGCCAGCCGGCGGCGATGGCTTTTGCGGTCTGCTCTTGGATTCTGATCCCCAGTTGCGCGGGGGCGGCGGGGCGTTTCGGCGGATAGTCTCGCGCATCAAATTCAATCACGAGTTCACGCGTGGCTTCTTCCGCCAAGCACACGCGCGCGGATATCCCGCGGACGTGTGTGTTCACGGCGACTTCTCCGCCGTAAAGTTTAACGCTCCATTTGAATTTATCCGCTCCCAACTGAAATTGTCCTGACGAATCGAGTCGCGACATGGCCTTGGCGTAAGCTACGCCCGCTGGACGACAATCCTGAAGCCACGTGCGTAAGCCGAAGCTTCCCGAGTAAGGCGACAAGCAGCAAACCCGGGATTCGGACAAAAAAAGGCGCGGATGCCTAGCGGCATCCGCGCTGTAAAACCGAGTCGCCGGCGCGACCAGCCCGGGGCCGGTCGTGCACGGCCGGGCTTCGGCTCACTGCCAGAGGTCGTAGCTTGTAAACTTAAACTCGGCGCGGTTGGTCGCGGAGCTGCCACAGTTGGTGATCTCGAAGCCGTGCTGCACATCGCCCACGGTGAAGTCCCCGATCCAGCGCGTGCGGGAATCGGTGCGGAGGAAGTTCAGGATCTCGCGGATGTCCACGTAGGCGGAGTTGATCTTCGACGTGCGGACGAAGGAATACACGTTGGTGTTGCCGTTCTTGCCCCGGTAGATGTTCCACGTGTTATAGCCGATGTAGATGTTGCGCAACTCGCTGCCATCGGGGGCCAGCGCGGGGAGCGCGTTACCATTGCCCCAGCGCGCGGAGATGGGCCTCGGGATGCCGCCACCGTTGGAATCGCCGGTGTGGTTGAACCAAAGCATCACCTCCTCGCCCTTGGCTTTGTCCCAAATGTCGTAGGTGACCGCCCAGGCGCCTCCCGATGGGGTGGAAACGGAGAATTTACTGTCGAGCTTGGCGATCGAGGAGAGCTGCCGTCCGATGTATTTGCTAACGTTGGGGTAGGACTTGATGCCAAAGTCGGTGTGGTAGGCCTTTACCCCCCAGTCGTTGTAGCCGTAAACCCAAAGCTGCTGCGGGCCGGGAGCGGGGGAGGTGCCCCACACGTTGTTGTAGATGGTGAAGCCGTTGGTGGTGATATTGGCGTATTTGTCTTCACTGCGCAGGAGCTGGGCGGAAGCGACCTGCGCCGTGAAAAGCGCCGCGATGGCGATCAGGCCGGCGGATAGGAGCCGGGAAGGAATCAGACGTAACATGATGGGT
>CBRAFO010000184.1:0-5473 GCA_967755175.1 uncultured Opitutaceae bacterium
CGGTGCTCACCGGTTGCGTGCAGGATCTGGCCTTCTCCGAGGTGAACCGCGCCACAGTGGACGTGCTCATGGAGAACGGCTGCGAAGTGATCACTCCGCCCGTGCAGCCGTGCTGCGGCTCGTTGCACGCGCACAATGGCGATACCGAGACCGCGCGTGCGCTCGCCCGACGTCAGCTCGATCTGATCGATCCGTTTTCGGTCGATGCGATCATTTCCAACGCCGGCGGCTGCGGCTCCCACCTGCGAGCTTACGAGCACTTGTTGCACGACGATGCCTCCTACGCCGACCGTGCCGCGGAATGGTCGCGGAAGTTAAAGGACATTCACGAATGGCTCGTCGAAATCGGCTTTCGCAAGCCGGCTCCGGCACAGGCGGCCAGCGCCGCGACCACGGAGATGACCGAGCCGACCACCGTCACGTATCACGAGTCCTGCCATCTTTGCCATGGGCAGAAAGTGTCGCGACAGCCTCGCGAGATTTTGCAGGCGTTACCCGGCGTCGCTTTGCGCGAATGCGCGGAGGCCACTTGGTGCTGCGGCTCAGCGGGCATCTACAACATCACGCAGCCGGACACGTCGGCGTGGTTGCAGGAGCGCAAACTCGGCCACCTCGTTGCTGCCGACACCGACCTGATCGCCACCGCCAATCCGGGATGCCATTTGCAGATCCAGAACGGACTTACCCAGCAGAAGCTTACGACTGAGGTTGTCCACCCCGTCGTGCTACTCGCCCGAGCTTACGCGGCAGAAAAGTCAGCAACCTAGGCCGGTGGTCGAATACTCGTTCCGTCCACCCACGTCCCGTCGATGAGAACATGGCGGCTCACCGGAGGGACTCCGCGATCATTGTGGTTGATGAGCGACTGCAACATGAGCACGGCCACCCGCCCGATCTCTTCGGGGTTCTGATAAATACCGGTGTCGATCGGGCAGTCCAAAACCGTCATGGCTGCCAGACCGATATCGTCGGGCACTTTCAATTCCAGCTCGGTAATCATCTCCTGTAAACCGGGATAATCGGTGAGGATCGCGTCGGGCGTGTGGGTGTGAATCCACTCGCGAAAGGCCACCTTCATAGGAGCGATTCCTTTTATTGGATCGAAGAGGAACGGGGCAACCTGCTGCTCCGGCGGAATCTCCGTTTGTTGAAACCACAAATAACCCGCGCCGTAGGTCCACCCGAGCCACGGCACTCCGACATAGCCGATACGCTTGTAACCGCGTTCCTGCATTTTTCTCATCGCGAGGATCGTGTTGGCCGTTTGATCACTGCTCACGAAATGGAACGGTAATCCAACCGTCGAGCGACTGATGGCCACGACAGAAAACTTCGCCCAAGGGAACTGCTCGGCCCACCCAAGAAGATGCGTCCCGGGAGGGAGGAGAATGCCACGCACGTTTCGCGTCTCCAGAATCTGCGCCATGCGCGCAGGGGTCATCGCATCGTTGATGACGAACTCCTCCAGATGAAATCCCGCTTGCTCGGCTGCGGCCCGAGCCCCTTTCCAATGCAGATCGAACTCGCGGTATTTGCGTAATTGCGCCGGATCAGACCAGCCATTGAACCAAGCCATGGCCGAGCGCATCGGTGCCGCCACGCGACTGTGTCGATAATGAACCAGTGCCGTCAGCGCCGGATCCGGCTGATAGCCCATCTCCAGCGCCTTGGCTTGAATTTTGATCCGCATCGCATCGGAGATGCGCGTTTGGTTACGCAGGGCGCGCGAAACCGTCATCGGCGTCACACCGACTTCCTTGGCGATTTCCCTCAGCGTAACCCGGCGAGCGGGTTGCTGATGCTGCTCCGAAGAACCGGGAGAATCGTGCGGAGGTGTAGATGCCATGATTTCAACAAGGGGTTAAGCGGGGTAAGGACGATAGCCATACAGACGCTGCGCGCTTAGCCAACTTCCCAATAGGCGAAAAGACAGGCCTGTCCGTCCGAACAGCTGAAACCGACAATCCGAACGGGACGGGATTACCTCAAGACAACGCCAAGGAGCTTGGCGACTTGGTTTACGTCCTTGTCTCCACGGCCACTGAGATTGATCAAGACGAGTTTATCCTTGGGCAGAGACTTCGCACGCTTGAGCCCTTCAACGATAGCGTGCGTGGACTCGAGAGCCGGAATGATCCCTTCCAACTGCGAAACGAGCTGGAAGGTTTCCAGCACCTCGTCGTCCTTCGCATACGCATAGCTGATGCGGCCGATGTCCCGGTAGTAGGCGTGCTCCGGCCCGATCGCAGCGTAATCGAGTCCCGCGCTCACCGAGTGGGTCAGCTCAATTTGGCCGTCGGGATTTTGAAGGATGTAGGTTTTCGCGCCTTGGAGCACGCCGAGTTTGCCGCCTTCGAAACGCGCCGCGTGTTCGCCACGAATGATGCCGTGGCCGCCGGCCTCGACACCAATGAGCTTCACCGTCGCCTCTTCGAGGAAATCGAAGAACACGCCGATGGCGTTCGATCCACCGCCGACACAGGCAACGATCTCGTCCGGCAACCGGCCTTCGCGAGCGAGGAGTTGCTCTTTCGCCTCTTGTCCGATCACGCGGTGAAAATCGCGAACCATCATCGGATACGGATGCGAGCCGAGCGCGGAGCCGAGGATGTAGTGCGTGTCGCGAACGTTGGTCACCCAGTCGCGCATCGCTTCGTTAACGGCATCTTTGAGCGTCTTCTGGCCGGCCTCGACGCCACGCACTTCGGCGCCCATGAGGCGCATGCGGAACACGTTGAGCGCCTGACGCTCCATGTCCACCGCGCCCATGTAGATCACGCATTGAAGACCAAACTTGGCGCACACCGCCGCCGTAGCGACGCCGTGCTGACCGGCGCCGGTTTCGGCGATGATGCGCTTCTTGCCCATGCGAAGAGCGAGCAACACTTGGCCGATGGCGTTGTTGATCTTGTGCGCGCCGGTATGGAGCAAGTCCTCGCGCTTAAAATAGATTTTAGCGCCTCCGCAGTGTGCGGTCAGGCGTTCGGCGAAATAGAGTTCGGTCGGACGTCCGGCGAACTCCTTCAAGTGCCGGCGAAGTTCGGCAACATAGGCGGGATCGGCCTTGGCCTGCTCATAGGCGGCACCAAGTTCCTGCAATGCGGTCATGAGCGTCTCGGGCACATAGACTCCGCCAAACTGGCCAAAATGGCCGGCGGCATCAGGCAATGAGTTACGATCGATGGGAGTGGGCACGAAGACGGACATGGAAAGTTAACTGAGCGGCGAAGCGAGTCGGAGGCAAACGGGATTTGCGTCAAGGTCTTCACGTAGCGGGGAGCGTGAGCGCCCCCGGAATCGGACCGGGTCGCTCACGCTCCCCGCTACATCGCCGATCCCGGCTACGTTAGCTATCCCGCGCTCAACCCTGAGAAACGCGGTTTTTAAGGAAGGCCAGCACGTCCTGGAACTTGGCAAAATTAGCCGCATCGGCAGCGACGAGGTTTTCATGCGCGGCCAGCACAAGACGGGCGCTTTCGAGCTCACCTTTGTCGCCCACACAGGGCAGCGCGTTTTTAGCCGTGAGAGTGATATCGACGATTTCCGTATCAACCGTCAGCAGGCGATGCAGCCCGAGGTTGCGCACCAACTCGAGATTCCGGGGTGCCATGCGGCAGAGAACCAGATTGCCGGGAGGCGTATTCTTACGGAGTTGCAGCGCCACACCGGCCAGCACACCGAGAAAGGTGCTGTCCATGCTGGTGCAGTTGTTGAAATCCATCACAAACCGGGTGCTTCCGTGGGCGATGAGTTCGCTGAAGAAATCTTGCAGGCAAGCGCTATTCTGGAAGGAGGCCCGGCCTTCGATGCGGATCGCGACAGGGTCGGACGACGCATCGACAAGGAATGTGGGCTTGGTGACATCAGCCATAATCAGGAATGGTTACTCTCAGAACGGTGCAAAGAAGCAGAACTGAATTCAATATTCGCTGGTTCTGCACCTTTGCAAGGACTGGGACGCTGGCAATTAATTGGCTGCAACGATCTGGCGAAGCACATACGGGAGGATACCGCCGTGCTGGAAGTAATCGATTTCGATGGGCGTATCGATGCGGCAACGCACTTGGACATCTTCAACGGTGCCGTCCTTGCGCGTGATCTTCAGAGTGAGATCCTGCTGCGGCTTGATCGCCATCGTCAGGCCGAGCACGTCGTAGGTCTCGGAACCGTCGAGCTTCAGCGTCTGCGCGGTGGTGCCGTCTTTGAATTGAAGCGGGAGCACGCCCATGCCGACGAGGTTGGAGCGGTGAATGCGCTCGAAGCTCTGGGCAACCACGACTTTCACGCCGAGGAGGTTGGTGCCTTTGGCGGCCCAGTCGCGGGAGGAGCCCGTGCCGTATTCCTGGCCGGCGATCACGATGAGCGGCGTGCCGTTGGCGATGTGCTTCGCAGCAGCATCGTAGATGGCGAGTTTTTCGCCGGTGGGCTGGTAGATGGTGTTACCGCCTTCTTCACCGCCGAGCATCAGGTTCTTGATGCGAACGTTGGCAAAGGTGCCGCGCGTCATGATGCGGTCGTTGCCACGGCGGGAACCGTAGGAGTTGAAGTCCTCGAAGGTGACGCTGTTTTCGAGGAGGAAGCGACCGGCAGGGGAGGTCTTCTTAATGGCGCCGGCGGGCGAGATGTGGTCGGTGGTGACCGAGTCGCCGAAGATGCCGAGCGGACGCGCGCCTTTGATTTCGGTGATCGTGCCGGGGGTGAGCGAGAAGTTCGTGAAGAACGGGGGCTCTTGAATGTAGGTCGAAGCGGCGTCGAACGAGTAAACGTTACCCGTGGTGGAGGGAATTTCGTTCCACTTGGGGTTCTGCTCGGCGAAGTCGCTGTAGAGCTTGCGGAAGACCTCGGGCTTGAGGGCGGCCTGCAACTGGTCGCGCACTTCTTGGATCGTGGGCCAGATATCCTTCAGAAAAACCGGCTTGCCGTCCTTGCCCGTGCCGAGCGGCTCGGTGGACAGGTCGATGTCAACGCGACCGGCGAGCGCGAAAGCGACCACCAGCGGCGGAGACATAAGGAAGTTGGACTTGATGTTCTGGTGAACGCGGGCCTCGAAGTTGCGGTTGCCCGAGAGCACGGACGCGGCGACGAGATCGTTCTTTACGACGGCGTCTTCGATGCGGGCATCGAGCGGGCCGGAATTACCGATGCAGGTCGTGCAGCCGTAGCCGACGGTCTGGAAACCGAGCTGGTCGAGATACGGCGCGAGGCCGGTCTTTTCGAGGTAATCGGTGACCACGCGAGAGCCGGGAGCAAGCGACGATTTGACGAGCGGGTTAACCGAAAGGCCCTTCTCGACGGCACGCTTGGCGACGAGACCGGCGGCCAGCATGACGCTGGGATTGGAGGTGTTGGTGCAGCTCGTGATGGCAGCGATTAACACGCTGCCATGGCGGAGTTCGCCGCCAACTTCGGACGTCACCGTGCAGACGGGATCGGGCGTCGGACGGTTGTTGGCCATCTCCAGCTCGGTCGTGGG
>CBRAFO010000185.1:0-5440 GCA_967755175.1 uncultured Opitutaceae bacterium
TTCCAGAGCTTGTCCACGCTGATTTCGGCGCGGTGGGTATTGCCCGAGCGATCCATCAACAGATCGCGGAAGAGCAGGTCGAAGAGCGCGAAGTTTTGCGGAGAGCCAAATTGCTCGGCTCCGGCGCAGGCGATTTCGAGTTCGTAGAGCGCCTCGAAGGTGGACTCGTCGATGCGCGGGGCTTGCGAGCTGGGGCCCATGTATTGGCCGGTGAACGCGTAGCTGAGCGCGGGGTGATGCTGGAAGTAGCGGATCGCCGAGGGCAGCAGCGCGGGGAATGCGAAGAACGGCGAGACGAGTCCGAGGGGGCCACCGAAAACGAGGTGGGCGCCTCCGCCGGTGCCGGTTTCGCGTCCGTTGAGCTGGAGCTTGCGCGCTGTGAGGCCGGTTTGGTCGGCGGCGGCGTAGAGGTGGGCGAGTTGACGGTCGTAGGCGGCCCAGTCTTCGCAGATGGCGAGGTTGACCTCGATGACGCCGGGATCGGAGGCAAAGCCAATGGTGGGCAGGCGTGGGTCGAGCGGCGGAGCGTAGCCGGCGAGGACGGCGTTGGTGAGCTTGAGCGAGGCGAATACGCGTTCGATGGCGGCGATGAGTTCGAGGTAGGGCTCGAGCAGAAGCGGCGGGATGAAGATCGTGACGGCTCCGTCTTTCACCTCGACGGTGAGGGCGCGGCGAAGGTTTTTCTCTTCGAGGCTGCCAAGCGGTAGCCGCAGACCGATGAGGCTGTCGCCGGGGAAGAGCTCAGCGGAATCTTTCTTGAGCGAGGCCTTCCAGTCGTCGGTTACCCAAGTCGACTCGTCGTGGTCGAGTGGGAGAACGTAGCCGGCATTGGCGTCGGGTGTGGCGCTGTCGTAGGTGGGGAGAATGCCTGCGGGCGAGACGGAGAGTTGCTTCGCGAGCGCGGTGATGACGGCGAGCGCGTGCTTTAGAGTGTGTCGGCCTTGCTTGGTGTCTCCCCGTAGGCGGGTGATGTCTTTCCAGAGCGGCTGGCCGTCGGCACGCCATTGGACGAGCAGAGCCCAGCGCGGGAGCGGTTCACCGGGATAATGTTTACCGGAGGTTTCCAGGATGACGGCACCGGGATAGGCGGTCTGGATGAGCTGGCGTGCGAAGCGGCGGGCGTAGTCGAGTTTGGTGGGGCCGAGCGCCGCGGTATTCCATTCCGGACCTTGCGGGTCGTGCGGGATGAACGTGGGTTCGCCACCCATGGTGAAGAGGACGCCACTTTTGGCGAAGGACGCCTCGACGGCTTCGCCACAGGAGCTGATCGCGGACCAGCTGGCGGCTGAGTAAGGGGCGGGGGCGCTCATACGCTTTGCTCCACGAGGATGGTGTGGCCGAGTTTGGATGGGACGGGATCGGGAGCGTAGTAGGAGCCTTGGATGGGATTCACGCTTTCGGCGACGGCGGCGTGGGCGACGGGGATGAAGGCGTCGTCACAGAAGATGCCGTGGGTGGGATCGAGCCCTTTCCATCCGGCGCCCGGCAGGTAAACCTCGGCCCAGGCGTGCATGGCGCCAGCGGAGGCGGAGTCCGGGGATGGGTCGTAGAGATAACCGCTCACAAAGCGCGCGGCGAGGCCGAGGGTGCGGCAGAGTTCGACGAAGAGGACGGCGTAATCCCGGCACGAGCCGGTGCCCAATCGGAGCGTTGTGGTGGACGGCTGAATACCTTTTTCGTAGCGGCGGTTGTAGGACAGCGACTCGTGGACGAGGGTGTTGAGCGCGACGAGGAAGGGGATGGTTTCCTTGGGGCGGTCAACGAAGTGTTCGTCGAGCCAGTTGCGCAGGATGGACTGGGTTTCGTCGAACGGTGGCGCGAGGTAGGGCGCGAGGTTAAACTTGTGCAGTTCTTCGTATTCGAAGGGAAACGTGGCGGCGTAGGGCTTGAAGATGAAGTCGAAGGGGTTGGTATCGAGCGTCTCGACCTCGAACTCGGCGCGGATGCTGAGGGTGGCGGAACGTTCCCAAAAATGAGCCCAAGCGAGGACGTTGTCGTAATAATCGCGGGTCCAGACGACCTTGGCGTCGGGAGAGATGTTGAACTGAAAATGATTTACGCGGAGCAAGGCGCTGTCACGCGGCCGCATGTAGAGAAGGTGAGGGGAGAAGGAGACCTCGTGATCATATTCGTAGCGCGTGAGGTGGGAGATTTTGAGCTTCATTCAGTAAAGAGAGTCGGGTGCGGGTTGATTAGCATTTAGCGGGCCGCGGCGGGGTTTGCCCCGAGGTTTGCCGAGCAGAGCAGCAAAGCGAGCGGAGTTAAGTCTTTTTCGGGTTTGGCAACGGCGCGTGACCGCCTTTGCGTGTAGGTGCGCAATGCACTCCGGCGACGTTAATCTTTATCTCGTGGGCTTCATGGGCACCGGCAAGACCACCATCGGTCGGGTCGTGGCTCATCGGCTGGGCTTCGCGTTGCTGGACAGCGACCACGAGATCGAGCGCAAGCAGGGGAAGACGATTCCGCAGATTTTCGCCAGTGATGGCGAGCCGGCGTTCCGCCGTATGGAGCACGATTTTATTCACGGCGGACATTCGGCCAAGCGCACGGTGGTGGCTTGTGGCGGCGGTCTCGTGGTGCAACCCGGCATGGCGGCGACGTTGCGAGAAAAAGGTGTGGTTATCTGTCTGCACGCTTCGCTTGAGACGATCCTGCGTCGCACCCAAGGGAATAAAAACCGGCCGTTGCTGGACGTGGATAATCCGATGGAGCGCATCCGCACACTCTACGCGGCGCGCGAACCTATTTATAACCAAGCGGGCACCGTGATCCTGACTGACGGGCGTCCGATGCTCGACATCGTGCAGCATGTGCTGCGGTCCTACCGGCGCGAGGCGGTCGAGTTTGCGCGGGCGGCTTCGGCCAAGGCCCGGATTGCGCATGGCCGTTGATCGCGAGGAGGTGCGGGCGCGGCTGCACGCGCTCGGATTCGACGAGGTGCGGTTTGCCCGAGTGGAACCCGGCTTCGGGCCAAAATTGAGCGCGTGGATCGAGGCGGGTTACCATGCTGACATGGCGTGGATGGAGCGCACGGTGCCGAAGCGCAGTGATCCGACGCTGGTGCTGCCGGGCGCGCGCTCGGTGATCATGCTGGGCGTGAATTATCTGCCGGCTGCTGGGGCGGAGGCGAAGGGCGAGGGGCGAGGGGCGAATGGAGACGCGTCGAGGGTGGAGGGCGAGGAACGGGGGCAGGAGGGGGCTCGGCGAGAGCCGACCGATCCTCGCTGGGCGCGCTATGCGTTGTATTTGGATTACCACGACACGATTAAGGAGGCGCTGGTGGGCGCGGGCCGGGTGCTGGAGGAACTCGGAGGGGCGACAGCGGCGGATTACCGTTACTACGTCGATACCGGGCCGGTGATTGAACGCGGTTGGGCGGCTAAGTCGGGACTCGGGTTCATCGGTAAGAACGCGATGTTGATCTCGCGCACGCACGGTAACTGGCTGTTCCTCTCCGCGGTGCTGACCACACTTGAGTTCGAGCCGGACGCGCCGGTCCGCAAGGACGTCGCTGGGCGAGAGGTGGAGCCGGGTCTGTTGTGCGGTAAATGCACGCGCTGCCTGGATGCCTGCCCGACGCAGGCGCTGCCCCAGCCGGGCGTGGTGGATGCACGGCGCTGCGTGTCTTATCAGACCATCGAGAACAAAGGTATCATCCCGCGCGAATTGCGGGCCGGGATTGGCAACCGCATCTACGGTTGCGACACCTGCCTAGAGGTGTGTCCGTGGAATCGCTTTGCGCAGGCTGGCAGGCAGGTGTTGCTGGCGGCGCGCTATGGGTTGGCTGATTTGCCACTGGCGGAGTTGTTGGAGCTAACTCCGGAGCGGTTCGCGGCGGTGTTTAAAGGCACGCCAATCAAACGCGTAAAGCTCACCGGTCTGTTGCGTAACGCCAGTATCGTGGCCGCCAATACCGGGGCGCACGAGTGCATGGATGTGTTGGTGCGGCTCGCGGGACATGCGTCGCCCGTGGTGCGGGCGCACGCCGTGTGGGCAGTGCGCAAGCTGGGCGGCGCGGACCGTTTGACGGAGTTGAAGGTCACCGAGCAAGACGTCGCGGTCCTGGCCGAATACGAGGCCGTGCTTTAGGAGCCCAGGTCCATGGCTAGTCTAGGCGTTCACGCGAACACGCGATCCATCATCTTCGTAAACGCCACCGGAGGTCGCACCGGTTTACCACTGCGGTCGATGAATGCATGCAGCGAGAAAGCTGTGGCGATCAGTTCATTGCCGCGATGAAGCTCATATTCCATGCGGATGCGAAGAGAGGGCTTTTCGCGAAGGAAAGTGGTCACGATGACCGTATCGTCGTATTTGGCGGGGCGGAGGTAACGCAGGCTGACCTCCAGCACGGGAAGGAAAAAGCCTTCGGCCTCCAGCTCGCGGTAGGGAACCCCATGCTCTTTCAAAAGCGCAGTGCGGCCAATTTCCAGCCACGGGATGAAACTACCATGATAAACGACGCCCATCATGTCGGTTTCAGCGTAACGGACGGAGACGGAGGCGCGTGAGGTGATCATCAGCTAGGGAAGTTGCATGACCAGAGCGCAGAAGAGACGGCGGAACAAGTTTCTTTGCGGACGGCACCCGCGCTTGAGGTTCAAGTGCGGTCGAATGAGGCATGTAACGATTTTTTGTGATTAGCAGTAGCGTCCGTTGAGCCCGTTCTGGCTAATTATCTTAGCTGAGAAAGCATGTTCGTGGAATTTTTGTTTTACTTTGGAAAGAGCGGACCCTTCTTTCGCCGGCTGACTTTGACCACATCAACCTGAACAACCAGTGAGCCACCAACACTCGCGAAAAACTTTCTTCGCCAAGTTGCTGGGCCTTTTCGCCGTCGCCGGCGTGGCCCCCAAACTCCTTGCCAAGCCGTCTGCGTCGCCCGCCGCCGCTCCGGTTTCGGAGACTGCCCCTTTTAAGGTGAGCCAGGACTCCCGCACCGTCGCCCGTTCGGGCGATTCGGTTTAACCCGCGCTTTGTCTTCCGCCTAGCGAAGATTCTTCCGGCCTATGTCCAAACTTTTCCCCAAATCGGCCAACAAGCTGCCGCTGCAGATCATCATTCTGGTGTTCGTGCTCGGCAGCATCGTCATGGCTGGCACCACCTATTACGCGACCAACAAGTATACTAATGTTGGTTACGCCCCCGTGCAGCCCGTGCCGTTCAGTCACGCGCTTCACAACGGGCAGCTCGGCATTGATTGCCGTTATTGCCACGTCGGCGTGGACAAGGGCCCGACCTCCACGGTGCCCACCTCGCAGACCTGCATGAACTGCCACAATCAGGTCAAGACCGACAGCCCCTTGCTGGAAGTCGTGCGCAACAGCTACGCCTCCGGAGATCCGGTTCCTTGGGTGAAGATTCACCAAGTGCCTGACTACGTTTACTTCAACCACTCGGTGCACATCGCCCGCGGCGTCTCCTGCGTGGAGTGCCACGG
>CBRAFO010000186.1:0-5436 GCA_967755175.1 uncultured Opitutaceae bacterium
GGCTTGAGGGTCATGATGTCGAGATCGTAGACGTAAAGTGATCATTAAAGCGTTTGCACGGGCCGGGACCGGCGAGGTCTTGGTTTGGACTGACGCAGGTGAACCGCACGGATGGGTATCGTGCGCCTTGGATCCTCTGTAACGGCATCGCTCCCCTTTGCCTTGGGATTCGGCGGCGATTTTGGCGTAAGCTGGTGAATGGATTGAGTCGTGTTAACGCCTTCAGGCTGATGCAGGTTCAAGCTTGGCGATAAAATGCAGTCGGCGGCCGAATATCCATGAGGCGGGTCGGGGGTAAAGCCCGCGGCATAAGTCGATTTCACTGGGCGCGATTCCGGCTCCGGCGAACGCGGCGTCCCATCCTGCCTGATCCAGATAATTATACGGTAGGGCAACTCCGTGATGTCGGTTGCCCACCTCATCCATCAGACGGAGCGTCACGCCAGCGGCGAATCCGCAGAGGAGGTGATCTTTCAAGATAGTGCATCCTGGGGCGACGCGGGCTGTTTCACGGAGCGCTGCGGGTGGTGATTCGGTGTGGTGAAGGACATCGATGAGGAGTGCGCTGTCGAAGCGGCCATCGGAAAAGGGCAGGGTGACGCCGTCGTAAACGGTGACTGGAATTTGGGCGTCGGGCCTGACTTGGACATCTACTCCGACGATTTCCAGTTCAGGACGCAGTTGCATCACGGCCTTGGCGAGACGTCCATCTCCGCAGCCAACATCGAGGACTGTGCGGCTCCCCTCAGGGAGCATACGTGCGGCTAGGGCGGCGAGAACGCGGACACGTCGCGAATGGACGTAGCGTGCATGCCATGAGTGCAGCAGTGTCATTTGCGTTCGAGCGTGAGCAGCCCGAGGGCGAAGCCGCCAATGACGGTTTGTCCGCCCAATGCGACCAGCAGGGTGCCAGGCACGACCTGGCGCAAAGTTTGGGAATAATCGAGGGGACCGTAGCCGACCTCTCGCCACGCGATGAACACGCCTGTGATTAGCGCCAGTCCGATCACAGCGAGGAAGGCACCTAACAATAGGGTTTTTTCTAAAGAAAAACCGCGATGGAAACGGTCTAGGACGTCGTTCGCCGGCACGATGCCTTCTTGTGCGGCAAATGTTCGGGTAAACAGTCCCATCCACAGGGCCTGTTGACCGACCAGAATCGCCATCGCTCCCACCAAGAGGCTGTGTGGACCGAGATGGGCGGGGCCCACACTTGCGCCGGTGAGTGCGAGTATGCCGATGCCGACGCCCAGCAGCCAGAGCGTCGCTCCGGGGATGTCATGCACCCAGCGTGGGCTGAAGAGCAGGAAAAGGCGCAGGGTGCGCCAGCCATCGCGTATCGTCCGCAAGTGAGGTGGACGGCCCCCGCGCCCATCCCGGCGCAGTGTGATCGGCACTTCGGTGGTGGCGGTGCGATGCAGGGCGGCCTTGATGATCATTTCGGTGGCGAATTCCATGCCGGTGCAACGCAGGTTGAGGCGGAGGTAAAGATCGCGGGTGAACGCGCGCAACCCGCAATACACATCGTGCACCGGGGTGCCGAACATGAGCCGGGCGAGCGCGGTGAGCCCGGGGTTGCCGATCCATCGATGACTCCATGGCATCGCGCCAGACGTGATCTCTCCGCCTCCGCCCGGGAGCCGGCATCCTTGGGCGAGTTCATGTCCGTCGCGAAGCGCGGTGATCAGGGCGGGCGTGGCACCGAAGTCGTAACTGCCATCGGCGTCGCCCATGACGATATAGCGGCCGCAGGCGGCATCGATGCCTGCCATGAGCGCGGCACCGTAGCCGCGCTGATTGGCGTGGATCACGCGCGCGCCGGCCGCTGTCGCCAACTCGGGGGAGTTATCGGAGCTGCCGTTGTCGGCGACAATCACTTCACCGTCGATGTGGGCCCCGCGCAGCGCCTTGAGCGCTTCCCTTACGCAGCCGGCGATCGTGGCGGCTTCATTGAGGCACGGAATGACCACCGAGACTTCGGGGCCGGAGTGCGGTGCGAGCGTGGTCATGGCGAAGGGGGCCGATAAGGGGCGAAGCTCATTGCACGAGCGTTGACTTGCATGAGAATGACCTCGCGGTCCGGGTAATAGGCGAGGAGGCGGCGGTTTTCATTTTCACCCCGATCCCAAGCCCAGACGATCTGCGCCGCGTCGATGTCGGGCGGATTCCATACGTAGGAGGCATGCACCTTATAGGGCTGCTCATGCCTCACAATAACCAGAAAACGATTTGGGAAGGCGGCCAGTGCATCCATGATCCGCTGGCGATCCGTAGTTCGTTCGTAGTAAGTGGCGCAGCGTTCGTATTGGCGGTTGAATCCTAATAAAACAGCGACGATCACCAGCGTAATTGCGGCGACCCAGATGAATGGAATGCGGCGAATAAGAGTTGCGCCCGAAATGATCCGCAACCCTTGCATGGCGAGCAGCAGGAGCAGTGGAAGGGCCGGCAGGAGATAGTGCACATCAAACCATGCCGAGAGCACAAAAGCCAAAGTGCACACGGCAAAGGACACGATGGTGAGTGGCATCCACCGTTCGTGTTGGCGGCGGGTGAACAGGCCCAAAATCGTGCCGAGCAGCGCGAGCAGGCCTAGGCCCCATCCCAAGTTATTGAGCGTGAATTCCTGCAGTCGTGAGCACCATAGGCGGAGGTCGAAGGTGTTTTGTGTCCCCATCGGAAGCACATAGCTCTCGTGAAATGCGGCTAGCGAGGGATGGCCGAAGCGGGGCGGCGGTTGGTCGCTTGGCTTCTGCCATACAAACAGCGGTGCGCGCGAATAGCGTGCTTCATAGAGCGCATAGGGCGGGGTGAGCGCCTTTCCCGTAACCGCGTGATTGTAGCAGGCGAGGGCGGCGATCCCGACCGCAATGACCAGGGCGGCTGGCAACAGACCTCGCCGAAAAAGCTCAGTCTGAACTGGACGTGATCGGCCGCCTATCCAGTGCCACGCAAGTATGCCGGCCGGGACCAGGCAGGCTAGGCCGCCCTCGAAGGGGCGGGTCGCGAGGAGACTGATCACTCCGAGGCCAAGCAACCATCCGTCGGCGCTGCGTTGTCGGCGCAGGAGCGCAAAAGTGCCACCCCAGACAAGGGCGCCGCCGGCGGCGGCCAGCGGTGCGACCAGAAATGTCTGCGTCCAGTAATTGAGTAAACCGAGCTGGAGGATCGCGAGCAACGATCCGAGGGCCGCCCAGCGACGAGGAAGAAAAACCGCCAGCATCCAGGCAAGCGCGGCGGCGAAGACGGCATTCTCCAGCCAGACTCCGTAGATTGGATGGTTAAGCACGAAACCGACGGCGATGAAGAGTGCGTGGCCGGGCTGGTATTTGCCGTTGTAGGTCGGCTCGACGAGAATTTGCGGGTGTTCGAAGAACGGAGCCAGCGGATGGGCCGGGGTCGAGAGACGGCCCGAGGCAAACGTTTCGGCCTGGAGCAGGTAGGCGTATTCGTCGTGTATCCGCGGAAGATGGTGTGGAACCCACCGCGCCGCCAGAGCGCTTCCCGCGAGCGACAAAAGCGCCATGATCAAACAAAGTCGCCCGGTGGAGATCAGTCGCATCACGGTGCCGGACTGCACAGTCCTGATCAGCGAAACAGATTGTATTTCAAGATGGCATACAGCGCGCGGAATCCGTCGCGCCAGCCGATCTTTTTACCCTCTTTGTAAGTGCGGCCGTAGTAACTGATGCCGACCTCGTAAATGACCACGTCGAGCTTGGCGACCTTGGCGGTGATCTCGGGTTCGAAGCCGAAGCGGTTTTCCTCGATGGCGATGCCCTGGATGATCTCTCGTTTGAAGACCTTGTAGCAGGTCTCCATGTCGGTGAGATTGAGGTTGGTGAACATATTGGAGAGCAACGTGAGGAATTTGTTGCCCACCATGTGCCAGAAATAGACGACGCGGTGCGCCTCGCCTCCAGAGAATCGGGAGCCGAAGACGACATCGGCCTGACCTCGTTCAATCGGGGCTAGCAAGCGGGGATACTCGTCGGGGTCGTATTCCAGGTCGGCGTCCTGCACGATCACCACGTCGCCGGTCGCCGCGGCGAAACCCGTGCGCAGGGCTGCGCCTTTGCCTTGGTTGATATCGTGGTAAATGATCCGGTCGACCAGCGGGGCAATCTCGGTGCGGAGGGTGTCCCGGGTGCCGTCGATGGAACAGTCGTCGACGATGATGATCTCCTTTTGGGCAACTGGTGCGGCGCGGACGCGATCCACGATGGATCGAATCGTGCGCACCTCGTTGTAGCAGGGGATGACGATGGAGAGTTTCATGCGGCGCGGCCAACTTAGGGTTGAGTGTCGGGGACGGAAGCTCATTCCCGTCAGTAGTTTGGTTTAACCAGCTCTTGACCGAATCCGCAGCGATCACACTTGCGAGGGCGTCGAGAGGTCGTGGAGGATGGGGGACCGAATGACTCCCGAGTGGATAACATTTACGCCGCGAGGCGATGGACGTGGTGTTCTGGTCGCGATTGAGGGCGGGCGCGACGTGCCCTTTGCCATCAAGCGCGTCTACACGCTGCACGGGTTCACCGCCGGGTCCGTTCGCGGCGGCCATGCGCACAAGACACTGCGCCAGGTGATCGTGTGCCTGGCTGGTTCCTGCGTGGTCGATTTGGACGAGGGCGGGCTTGTGCAATCGGTGACCTTGGATGATCCGGCGCGCGGCCTGGTGCTGGCGCCGATGGTCTGGCACCAGATGCGTGATTTTTCTCCAGGATGCGTGCTGATGGTGCTGGCCGCCGACAATTACGACGAGGCGGACTACATTCGCGACCGGGGTGAGTTTAACCGCCGGGCCAAGGCTGCCTCCGCATGAACATCATCCCCTGTCTCGATCTCAAGGAGATCAACCGTCATCACCGTGAGCAGATGATCGAAGCATTCACCAGGGTGCTGGACTCGGGCTGGTATGTGCTCGGCAAGGAAGTCTTGGCCTTCGAGGAAGAGTTTGCCGCATGGAATGGGAGTCGGTTTTGCGTCGGCGTGGCGAATGGATTGAATGCGCTGAGCCTGATTTTCCGTGCTTGGCGGGAGCAAGGCGTGATGGCCGAGAGGGACGAAGTGATCGTGCCCGCCAACACCTACATCGCGTCCATCCTGGCCGTGAGCGCTGAACGGTTGACTCCGGTGCTAGTCGAGCCCGATCCGGCGACGTTCAATCTTGATCCTGCGAAGATCGAGGCGGCGATCACGCCGCGAACGCGGGCGATTCTGGCCGTGCATCTTTACGGACGGGCATCCGACATGACGCGGATCACCGAAATCGCGCGACGTCGCGGTCTGAAGGTCGTCGAGGATTGTGCGCAGGCGCATGGGGCGATCCATGCCGGCCGCAAGGTGGGCGCATGGGGCGACGCTGCGGGCTTCAGTTTTTATCCCACGAAGAACCTCGGTGCCCTCGGCGATGCGGGGGCTATCACCACGGAT
>CBRAFO010000187.1:0-5388 GCA_967755175.1 uncultured Opitutaceae bacterium
GCCGTATTGGCCGCGCCGGTGCTCGACCAGATGTCGGTCCATGAGGTCGTCAGGTTATTCGACGCCTGCACCGTGTAGGTCAGGGACGAATCGGCGATGCGGGTGAACGTGAGCGTGAGGCGCGTCCCGTCCACGGTCTCCCCCAATACTGCTGGCGATCCGGCGTCGGTGCCGGTCGGGTTGCTGCCGATTGCGTATTCGAGCAAATTGGAACGTCCGTCGCCGTCCGGATCGGCCGCGTCGGCGGCACTTCCAGAATTGGAGATCGTTCCGAAATGGCTGAGACTCCACGACTGGCGGGCGGACAGCGGCAGGGCGCTGGCTTGGTTGGAAGAGGCGCTCGTGCCGCCGAGATTGGTCGCGGTAACGACATAGTAGTAGGTCGTGCCGTTGGTGACGGTGGTGTCGGTAAAGCTGGTTGCCGACGTGGAACCGCCGGTGACCTGGGCATAACCCCCGCCGCTCGTGGTCGAGCGCAGGACGGTGTAGCTCGTCGCGCCGAGGGGTGCGTTCCAGATCAAGCTCACCTGGCCGTTGCCGGCCGTGGCGGCCAGACCGGTGGGCGCATCCGGGGCGCTGACCACGACCGAGAGCGTGCCGCCGGAGGCGGAAAGCTTCGCGGTGTAGCCGGAGGGTGTCGTCCCGAGCGAAAAACTGGTCACGCTGATCCCGGTGGCTCCGGTGATAATCGGATACGTGCCGACACCGGCAAAGCCAGGCAGCGCGGAAACGTTCACCGTCGTGACGCCGCTGGCGCCGTAGCCGCCGGTGAGCACGAGCTTGTCGGAAGTCCCGGTGCCGAAGAGGTTCATTTTCAACACCGCGCCGGTATTAAGCGTGAGGCCGCCGGAGAGCGTGAGCGTGGCCACGCCGCCGAAGCCGGGTGCGATGGCTCCGCCGCCGTTGACGGTGACCGCCATCGGCAACGTGGCCATGCCTCCCAGCGCGCCTGAGCTGTTCACGGAGAGCGCGCCGGTGCCGCTCATGGAGCCGGTGAACGCGAGCGTGCCGCCGTTGATGGCGGTGGCGCCGTTGTAGGTGTTGGCCCCGCTCAGGACCAGCAGGCCGCCGCCGACTTTGGTGAGGCTGGTGGTGCCACTGGTGGTTTTGATGACGCCGCTGAAGACGCTGTCCTCGCCCCGAGCGCCGATCTCGTAGTTGGTGGTGAAACCGGAGGCGGCGGAATCGAGGATGCCGCTGCCGGAGAGGGTGCCGAACTTGACGGTGAGGTTGGCGGCCACGCCGCCCCTGAACACGCCATTGCTGGTGTTGGCAGCCACAAAGGTAGCGTGGGAGAGATCCCAGGTTAACGAAGTGGCGGTTCCGAAAAACAGGTTGTGGGTTGTGCTGACACCGCCGTTGTAGGTGAGCGTGCCGGTGAAGCCGCTCCAGTCGCCGTTTTGAACGACCAGAGTGAGGGCGGTTCCGCTGGTGTTTTTGAGCGTGAGATCTCCGCGGCCGGAGACCGGGCCGACAAGCAGGCTGTTGTTGGTGGCTTCGTCGATGGTCGCGGAACCGGTGATGTCGAGCGCATTGGAGAGCGTCTGGGCGTTCATCTGGAGCGTGCCACCGGCCAATGTCAGCGTGCCGGTGCCGATGGCGCTGCTCGTGATGCTGCCGGACGCCCCGGACGATGACATTCCGAGCTTAAGCGTCCCTGCCGACAGGGTCACGCCACCGGAGAAGGTGCTGGCGCCGCTCAACGTGAGGGTGCCGCCGCCGGTCTTGGCCAGGCCGAAGCTGCCGCCATTTTCACTGATCACGCCGCCCAGCGTCACGGCTCCGGTGTTGGCCGATACGGTCGCAGCTTTCGTCAGGACCATCGGCAAATTGATGGTCTGCGTGCTGGTGGAGTTGTTGAGAATATCGCCCGCCAGCTTCGCGGAGTTGCCCGAGAGGGTGAAGGCGCTCGCGCCGCTGTTGAAGAGCAGGCCGCCGAGGGTGAAATTGGAAAGGTCGTTGTTGGGGGTGAGGCCGGTGGTCGTCGCCGTGTTGAAGGCGAGGGTCGCCGAGTCCAGCGGCGTGGCTCCGCCACCCCAGTTCGACGCCACGCTCCAATAGGCGGAGGTCGTTCCGGTCCAGGTGCTCCCCGGCGGCTTGGCGGAGACTTGCGCCGAGTTGCCGCTTTCCACGCCGGAGAAAATGGCGCTCACCACGTAGTAATAGGTCGTGCCATTGGCTACGGGGGAGTTCGTGTAGCTGGCGGTGGAGACGTTGGCGAGGGTCACGTAGCCCGAGCCGCTGGTGAGCGAGCGTTTCACGTTGTAGCTCGTCGCGCCGTTGGCTGTCCACGACAGCGCGACCTGTGCGTTGCCGGCGGTCGCGGTGAGGCCCGTGGGGGCGTTGGAATCGATGGTCACGCCGACGACTTGGCTGGATTGCGGACTTTCACCCGCCGGGTTCACTGCGGAGACCGAGTAATACCAGGTCGCTCCCGAGCCGGCCGTGGTGTCGGTGTAGCTGGTGGTCAGGACGCCGCTGGCGAGGAGCGACGGCGTGCCGCCCGGGGTGGCGGATCGATAGACGTTATAGCTGATCGCGTTGGTCAGCGCGGTCCAGGAAAGGGCGTTCTGGGTCGCGCCCGGCGTCACGGTCAGGCCGGAGGGCGCGGTGTTGAGCTTGTAGATCGCGCGGACGGAAACATAGGGCTGCGAGAGGGTGGCCGTCGTCACGAGGCTGGTCGCGTTGGCGAGAACGCCGGTGTCGCCGGTCCAAAAGGCGAAGGCCTGTCCCGAGGGCGCCCCCGATGCGGTGATGGCCACGACCTGCCCCGGCGTGTAGTTCATCCCGCTGGGGATGCCACTGTTCACGCTGAGCTGGTAGGCGGGGTCGTTGCGAAAAGGGGAAACCGGCACGCCGTCCGCGGGGCTGATAATTTTCCGGTAAAGGTTGCACAGCGGCGTGTTGGACGTGGGCGTGCCGGTCGTGGTGTTCCAAGGGTTGTCGCACCAGCCGTAGCGCACGTAGAGCGGACTGGGGACGCTGGCGCTCGATACGACGACCGTATTCGTGGCGGAGTCGATCGTCGCCGTGGCGGCAAACCAGGTCTTGTTGGAGCCGGCGATGGTGAAGCCCGTGAGCGTCCCACCGATCAACTCGGAGACGGGCAATGGCGACGGCGGGGCATTTTGGTTCAAGCCTTGCGGCTTGAGGCCGACCATCAGGCCGCTGCCGACATGATCGAAATAGCAACGCAGGGTGCCGCCTTCCACCGTGGCATGGTTGAAGGTCGGCGTGCGGTATTCGGTGGGTTGACCGTAGGCCAACTCGAGCGCGGCCTGGCCGACGCGTTTGCCGGGGGTCTGCTTGTCGATGGGGTGGATGTCGGCGTTGGAATTTCCAGAAACTGAATAACCGCAGTCCACCGTCGTGACGAGACGCGTGTGGGAATCCTCCAGCGCGGTGTTGAGCTGGGCCTCGCGCACCTCGGCGAAGAGTTTCGAGGTGTCGGCCTGCACCGGCGTCGTGTTGGTGCTATAGGTGCAGAGTTGCACGAGAACGAAGGGCAGGTTCGGCTGACCGAACGTCGCGCGCGTTCCGGCCAGGTATTGCTTGAGCATGGCCTGGTATTTCGGGCCGCCCGAGGGGCCGATGCCGGACTGCGTGATCGCCTCGCTCTCTCCCTGATACCACACGGCGCCCTTGATCTGAACCCCGGCCACCGGGGCGATCATCGCATTGTAAAGCGCCGTGGGGGAAGTGAGGGTAACCGTGCCCGCCGCGAGGGTATCCACCGTGGGCGTGTAGTCGGCGATGGTGCGCAGGTAGTCCCCGGGAACCCACGCATGGATATACGTGCCGCCCCAGTTCAGCGAGAGGAGGCCGATGGGCACCTGCTGGCTGTCGTAGATCTGCTTCGCCATGAAATAACCGATCGCCGTGAAGGCCGCCGCATTGGAACTCGCGACAGTCCAACCGCCGCTGTCCACCCCGCCAAACGTGCTTTGCGGCGAGGAGGCGGACGCATGGGACGCCTTGAACTGGCGGATATACAGCGCGCTCGCCGCCGCCTGCGCCGCCGCGATTTCGGCCGGCGCATTCGCCATCTTCGTGCCGCCGCCGTAGCCGCCGGCAAGGGTGTATTCCATGTTCGACTGGCCGGAGCAGAGCCAGACGTCGCCGATGAGAACGTTGCTCACGGTTTGGCTGCTTCCCGGCTTAGCCACCGTAAATTTGTAGGTGCCATTGCCCGGAACGAGCGAAAACGGCCCGATCGTGGTCTTCCAGCTCCCGTCGGAAGCGGCGGTCGCCGTCTTCGTCTGGAGGACGGCGTTGTTTTGATCGTAAACCGTGACCGTAATGGTCGTGCCAGGATTGGCCCAGCCCCAGACGGGATCGCTGGCGTCGCGTTGCAACACCATGTAGTCGGTGAAGAGCGGATGGAGCAGCGGCGTCGTCGTCACCGCCCGCGAGGGCAGCGCCACGGCAGCCATAAGCACGCAAACCGCAACCGCGCGAAACATCCACGTAGTCATGAAAGATTGGCGCCTACCCGTGCAAAGGCGACGCGGGGGCATGGGGTAGGAAACGAGGGACATCGTCGTCATGAGGAATAAATTTATTGAACGGGAATGCGGTCGTAACCGTCGGGGATGGCGCGCCGTTGGCCGGCGCGGGAGCACCGGCCAACGTGGTTCAGTTCACTTCGTCTCGATTTTGAAGCCGAGCGCGGTCTTGAAGGCGGAGGTGTCGGGCAGGGTGACGACGAGGGCGTCCGCTTCCTGTTTCCACGTGAGCGAGCCGGAGTAGCCGAGCAAGGTGACGGATTTGACGGGCTTGCCGGCGAGGTTGGCGGTGGTGCCGAGGGACGTGATGCGGAGCGCGGTGCCGGACGCGGGCACGGTCATGCAGTAGGCGTAGAGGTTGCCGTCTTTGCCGGTGGTGAAACGGATGTCTGAGGGGGCGAAGCGGTGGTCGGCCTGTTTGCGACCGATCTTGCCGCCGGGAAGAACGTTGAGTTTTCCATCGGCGCCTTCGCCGAGGCGCGTCCACGCTTTGCTGCCGTAAATGCCGGCACCATTGATGCGCATCCATTCGCCGGTCTCCTTGAGCATCTTGACGGTGCCTTGGTCGAGCGAGCCATCGGGGAGCGGGCAGATGCAGAGGCCGACGTTGCCGTCGCGGGAGACTTGTTCGAGGAGGTAGCGGATGACGGCGCCGGAATCGTTGGTGAAGCCGGGGCCGTAGAACCAGTCGCCGACGGGGGTTTCAGCAATCCAGTCCTGGTCGTTTTTGATGCCACTCGGAATGCTGCCTTCCTCGGTGTTGACGGTGCCGTTGGTCTTGGGGCGGAACTTGACGATGCTGAAGACATCGACCTTGCCGCGGCGTTCGAGGGTCTTGTTGTAGAAGTCGGCGATGACGCGCTGCATGGCGTCGGATTTTTGG
>CBRAFO010000188.1:0-5352 GCA_967755175.1 uncultured Opitutaceae bacterium
TATGAACCGTGAACGGGTTTGGAGGTCTAGAGGGGGTGGCAGTCATGAATCCACCCATTCCTCCTGTGAGTTCCGTAATAACGCGGCGTGACGCGTTGAAAGCTCTCGGTTCCGGTGCGGCGTTGTTGGCCGGCGGGTTGATGGGACGTATTCACAGCGTATGCATGGGCGATGAACCCAGTAATCCCAGCGTCCGAGGTGGCGACCACGAGTCCGCGTCTCGTGCGCTTAGCGAGTCGTCCGTTGATCCGCTGGAACCGCAATTCATCACGCGCAACGCGTCCAAGCTGCCCTTAGCTTAGTCTGGCAATGGGTTGGCTCATGCCCTCGGCGATAGACACAAAAAAGCCACAGCCGGTGAAGGCTGTGGCTTGAGATGTCGTTAGGAACGACGGGGGATAGTTCAGGCCTTCGCGGCGGCGTTCACGAAGAACGCGGCCATGTGCGACACGTCGTTGAAGCCACGGGCCTTCAGGTCGGCCTCGATCTTGGCGAGGACGCCGCTGAGTTCGGTGGCGAGTTCGGTGGGGATGGTTTCCAGAATCGCGCCTTCCTTGCTGACCACGTGATAGACCGGCTCGGTGGTAAGCTGGATCTGGTAGAGGCTGGTGCCATTGTGGAAGAAGCAGCGGCGAACGAGGTTGAGCTCCTCAAACGCGGCGAGGCAGCGATAGACGGTCACGAGATCGCAGGCGCTGTCTTTGAGATCGAGATGGATCTGCTCGATGGTGGCGGGATCGCGGCGAGCGATCAGCGCATTCAGAATGGCGATACGCGGCTGGGTGATACGCAGGCCGGCGGACTTGAGGCGGCTGCAAGCTTGCTCCAAGGCGCTGCCGACGGGCTGAGCGGAGGCTGAATAATCCGAGATGGGATGATTGGTTTGAATTGTTGAGATCATGGTGGTTGGGACTAGTTCAGTGTATTGTTACACAATTGAAAGTCGGAACGTAAAAACCATACCATGTTTTACGTTTTGTTTACAACTTTGTAAAACAAGGCGAGGCCGTCTTGTAAAACCGGTCTGTTCCGGGTTGCGGATTGCGAAGCGCTACCTCGTATGCACACTCTGCCTCACCATCATGGCGGATTTGGACTTTAACGAGATCGTAAACCTTATTTGTAAAGAGGACTCGCGCTACGACCGAAAGGCGTATGCTTTTCTACGGGAGGGACTTGATTACGCGGTCAAGGACTTGAAAAAGAAGGATGCAGAGCGTTCCAAGCAGTCCTTACACATCTCGGGCGCCGAATTGTTGATGGGCCTCCGCGCCTATGCGCTCGATCAGTTTGGCCCTCTTACCATCACGGTTTTGAGCTCCTGGGGAGTTCAGCGGTGTGCGGATATGGGGGAAATTGTTTTTAACCTTATTGAGTATAACGTTTTCAGTAAGACGGAAAATGATCGGCGTGAGGACTTCGGTGAGATTTACACGTTTGAAGAGGCATTTGTAAAACCGTTCCTGCCTAGGAATCCCCCCCTAAGGGATGGACGTATTTCTTCCCCCCGGGTTCCCTCGACGTGAGTTTTTTGTGAGAGGTGAACGTGAGGGAACGTCCGTCGCGTCGGTCCTGATGGTGTTCATCTCGGTGTCATTCTCTCGGGTGATCAGGTTGCGAACGAAGCGGATTGATCTCGGGCTCGCATAAAGTCGCTCGCGCCGGCTGTGCGGGTGCTCATCGTTTGGTTTTTTCCATGGCTAAATCCACCCCCTCGTTCGCTTCCGATCTGCGCTTGCTTGAAACGTTTTGGAAAGAAACCGCCGAGCGCACCGTGTTGCTCAACGGCCTCACTTTGCTGGTGCAACGCGACACCTCCGCTCCAGTTGCTTCGGTGCAAGTATGGGTGAAGACGGGGAGTATCCACGAGGGCTCGCTGCTCGGGGCGGGGCTTTCCCACTACCTCGAACATCTTTTGTTCAAAGGCACGGAGCGCCGGGCGGGTCGTGAAATTTCCACTACAGTCCAAGCGCACGGTGGTAACATCAACGCCTACACCACGTTCGATCGCACCGTCTATTACATCGACCTGCCTTCGGCGCATGTCGGCGTGGCGCTTGATGTGCTGGCCGACGCGGTGCTGCACTCGACGCTGCCGGCCGACGAAGTCGCCCGCGAGAAGGACGTTATTCTCCGCGAGATCGCCATGGGCAACGACGACCCCGATCACCGCTTGGGCGAGGCGCTATTTGACACCGCTTTCCGCCAGCACCCGTATCGGTATCCGGTTATTGGCTATAAAGACGTTTTCACCGCCGTCACCCGCGACGATTTGCTGGCGTATTACCGCGCTCGTTACGTGCCCAACAACCTCGTCGTAGTCGTCGCCGGCGACATCGACCCTGCGGCGGTGCGCGTGCTGGTGGAGACTCATTTCGGCAGCGCGCCGCGTGCCAAACTTGCCCCGGTGCTGGTGCTGCCGGAACTTCCTCAACTCGCCCCGCGAGCGTTGCACCGTCACGAAGATGTGGAACTCAGTCGGGCGGGCCTGTCCTGGCAAATCCCCGGACTCACGCATGCGGATGCTCCTGTGCTCGATCTGCTTGCCGTGCTGCTGGGGCAGGGAGATAGCTCGGTGCTTTGGCAGGCGGTGCGCGAGAAAGCGCGACTCGTTCACAGCATCGATGCGACCAGTTGGAATCCCGGCGAGACCGGGTTGTTCTACATTTCTTTTATCTGCGAGCCGAAGCACCGCGAGGCGGCCACCCGTGCGGTGCGACGCGAACTTGATCGCATTGCCGTCCAAGGTTTCACACCCGCGCAAATCCGCAAAGGTTTCCGTCAACTCGTCGTGGGCGAGATCAACACGCGCAAGACCATGTCGGGCCAAGCCTCGCGTATTGGCGCGGCCGAAGTCGTCGCAGGCGATCTGGGCTTCGGGAAAACGTATTTCGAGCGCCTTGCCCGCGTCACCGTCGCGGACCTGCGTCGCGTTTTGCGCGCCTATCTCGGCGCTGAGCGAGTCACCGCCGTATCGCTCAACCCCAAGAGCGCGGAACCGGTGGCCTCGACTGTGGTAACGACTGACCGCGTGCCCGACGCGTTTGCCGAACAGACTTTGCCCAACGGCGCGCGCTTGCTGCTGCGGCCCGACCGTCGCCTGCCGAACCTTCATCTGCGCTTGCTCTGCGAAGGTGGCCCGGTGCACGAGTCGGCCGAGTTGCGCGGTGCGACTTCGCTGCTGGCGACGTTGCTCACGAAGGACACGAAGAAGCGCTCCGCCGCCGAAGTCGCGAAATTCATCGAGGAGGTCGGTGGCTCGTTTTACCCCTTTTCGGGCAACAACAGTTTCGGCCTCGCCGCCGAGGTTTTACCTGGAGACACGGACCGCGCACTGGAAGCGCTGGCCGACGCGGTGCTCGCTCCGGCCTTCAAACGAGCGAGCTTCGATGTCGAACGCGACGCTCAGCTCGCGGATTTGCAGCAGGACGCCGATGACGTGGTCACGGTTGGCCGGAAGCTGGTCCGTCAGAAATTCTTCGGCGCGCATCCGCTCGGCATCGATGCTCATGGCACGATCGATGGTCTCAAGGCGCTCAAGCCCGCCGACCTCGTTGCGTTGTGGAAACGTCTCGGTGTGGCGCGCAACGTCGTGTTGGTTGCCGCGGGTGATTTCGACCCGAAGGTGCTCGGTCCGAAGCTAAAGGCCTTCCTTGCCAAACTGCCGAAGGGTTCCGCGCCGAAACGCTCGGCGATCTTCACCGCGCCGGGCGAGGTGGGCGACTTCATCGAGAAGCAACCGCGCGAGCAGGCGGTGGTTTTCCAGGCGTTTCCCGGACCCGGTTTGCTCGCGGATGACTACTATGTCGGCGAAGTGGCGGATGAGCTTTTCAGTGGCATGTCGTCGCGGTTGTTCGAGCGCGTGCGCGAGGAAAAGGGCCTGGCGTATTTCGTGCGTTCGAGTCGCGTTACGGGAATCGATGCGGGCATGTTCATGTTCTACGCGGGCACCGCTCCGGCGACTGCCACTGAGGTGCTGACCGAAATCGATGCGGAGATCGCGCGTGTGCAAGCGGGCGCGGTGGACGCGACGGAGCTGCTACGTTGCCAGACGCGCCTCAAGGCCGGACGCCGTATGGGGCTGCAAACCAACGGGGCGCGCGCCATGCATGCCGGATTGAATACGCTTTACGGACTGCCCGTTGATGATGCGGCGACTTACGATGCGCACATCAACGGTGTGACGATCGCGGATTTGCAGCGGTTCACCCAAAGCCGTTTTCAGCGAACCCTCCGCACGCAACTGGTGGTGAAGCCGTAGTTGGTTCGAGGCCGAAAGGGTCAAAATGTAGGAGCCTGCTCGCAGGCGATGGTTTGAGGTGGGAGCGAGCTTGCTCGCGAGGATCGAAATCGCGAGCAAGCTCGCTCCCACGTTTCGGACTCGCCTGCGAGCAGGCTCCTACATTTCGGAAATGCTCAGCTCAGCTCTTGCCGCGACCGGCGACGCCGCCGCTCCAGTTGAGCTTGCTGCGCACGACGGAGAAGTGGGCGTAGTCGCGTCGTTGCACCAGCGGCAGACGTTCGCTCGCGAGGGTGATCGTCACGGGCTGGCCATCGGAGACGCGGTAGTCGCGTTGCCCGTCCACGGTGACCAGCAGCGTGGAATTACGGTTGAGATTGCGCACGACCAGCTTCACCCCGGCGCGCAGGATAATGGAGCGGTTGCTCAGCGTGTGCGGGCAAATCGGCGTGAGCGCGATGACCTCCGCCGAAGGGTGGATCAACGGGCCGCCGGCGGAAAGGTTGTAGGCGGTCGAGCCGGTGGGCGTGGCGAAGATCAAACCGTCGCAATCGTAGTCGGTGACGAGTTCGCCATCGGCGGTGACTTCGAGACTGACGAGGCGTGAATTCACCTCGGCCTTGATGAGCACGTCGTTCAGCGCGAGGTCAACGGTTCCGGCCTGTGATTCGCAGGCGAGGAGAGCGCGGTGGGCGATTTGAAAATTCCCGGAGAGAAGCGTGGGAAAACAGTCGCGGATATCCTCGGAGGAGAACGTGGTGAGGAAGCCGAGACTGCCGCGATTCACCCCGATGATGGGCACTTGCGCGCGGGCCGCTTGGGCGGCGATGCCGAGGAGGGTGCCGTCGCCGCCGATCACGCAGCACGCGTCTTGGCCCACTAGAAAATCGTCCATCACCGGATAGGTGGTGGCGCGCGTCACGGCCACGCGGGCGGTGCGAGCGAGGGCGATCAAAGCGTCGGCCAACTCAGGGGCGCCGGCTTTGGATTCATTCACCACGAAGGCGAGTTTACGGATTGGCGTCATGACGGAGTGGGAAACCACTGATGGGCTTTAATGAGCACTAATTACCGACGGGGTGAAACCACGAAACATACGAAATAGAAACCAA
>CBRAFO010000189.1:0-5343 GCA_967755175.1 uncultured Opitutaceae bacterium
GACGGGCATCTTTGGTTTGCCACGACCCGGGGAGCGTTGGAAATCACTCCGCAGGCGGCCCGGGCCGAGGCACCGCTGGTGCCGGTATTGATCGAGGATTTTCGGGCCGATGGAGTATCGTTCACAATCTCTGGTGGTGAACATCCGACGCTCTCACCGCGACCGGGGCCAATTCAGGTTTTTTATACGCTGCCGCATATGGGTGCCGCCGGGCAGCTCAGCTTCCGTTATCGTTTGGTGGGTCTGGGCGAGGACGAATGGGCGGTCGCCGGGGATCAGCGGATGGCGATGTTTACGCATCTGCCTCCGGGGGATTATCGGTTTGAAGTCGCGGTGGCCCAAGCGGGTGGGCCGTGGTTGCCGGGGACCGCGTCGCTCGCTTTCACCGTGCGCGCGGCGTGGTGGGAAACGAGTTGGTTTCGCGCGGGAGTGGGGGTGCTGGGAGCGTTGCTCCTCGCTGCGGTCGTGCGTTTTCTGGTGAGGCGTCGGATGCGGGCGCGGGTGCGCAGGTTGGAGCAGGAAAACGCGCTGGAGCGGGAGCGTATCCGGATCGCTCGCGATATGCATGACCAGCTCGGGGCGAATCTCACGGAGTTATCCCTGTTTGCCGGGCTCGTTCGCGCCGAGAGCGGGGTGGACGGCCCTGTGGCGGATCACGCCGCGCGTGTCATAGCCTCTGCCCGCAAGGCGGTCGCGGCGCTCGACGAGATCGTCTGGGCGGTCAACCCGCGCAACGACACGTTACCCCGCTTGTTGGAATATCTCGGCCAGTGCTCCGCCGATTTTCTGCATGCGGCGGGCCTTCGCTGCCGGCTTGATCTTCCAGTGGATACTGCGGCCCGGCCGCTCGCGGCTGATTTCCGACACAATCTGTTCCTGATCGTGCAGGAGGCGCTGAACAACGTGGTCAAACACGCCTCGGCGCGGGAGGTCCGGTTGCGCATCGAAGCGGGCGAGGCTGCTCTCGATGTGGAGATCGCCGATGACGGGCGCGGATTGCCCGAGGGAGGCGTGTCAGCGGATTCCCATGGCCTGACCAACTTGGCCGACCGGGCCGCGGCACTGGGCGGGACCTGCGAGATCGAAAGCCGTCCGGGTTGCGGAACGTGCTTGAAGTTCCACCTGCCGTGGCCGGACATACGAAACTAGCACGGCTTTCTTACCCCTCCAGCCCCAGACATGCCCATTCGTATCGCCCTTGTCGAAGACGACCCGTCCGTGCGCGAAGGTCTGATCCTGCACCTTCGCCGGGCGCCGAACCTCACGCTCACCGCGGCCTATGCGAGCGCCGAGGAGGCGATGCGCGAAGTGCCGTCCAACCTGCCCGACGTGATCCTGACGGATATCAACCTTCCGGGGCGTAGTGGCATCGAGTGCGTGGCCGCGCTCAAGGCGGCCCATCCGCAACTGCAGTTTCTGATGCTCACCGTTTACGACGACAGTGAGCAGATCTTCGCGGCTCTGCGCGCCGGGGCGAGCGGCTACCTGCTCAAGCGGGCGACTCCCGATGAGTTGGTCGCCGCGATTGGCGAGGTGCGGGAAGGTGGGTCGCCCATGTCGATGCAGATCGCCCGCAAGGTCGTCTCCTATTTTCACGAGATCGCCAAACCGTCCAGCGAGGTCGAAAAACTGACCGCTCGCGAGCAGGCCATCCTCTCGCTTCTGGCCAAGGGCAGTTATTACAAGGAGATCGCCGCCGAGCTGGGCATCAGTGCGAACACGGTGCGCAATCACCTCCACGGGATTTACGGCAAGTTGCATGTGCAGTCGCGGACCGAAGCCGTGCTGAAATATCTCGGTCGCTGAAGCGGCCATTGGGCGAGGGTGCGCGGGGGTAGGGGAACGTTTGTTCCATAGACGGTGGAGGGTGGCGAAATGGTATTCTTCGCCGATCCCTCCTTCCCGTTCTGAAAATGAAAATCAAATCCCCCCGCCCTCAGTCACGTCGTCCGCTCGTGCCCACCGCCCTGCTTTCCTGCGGTTTGGCCATTCTTTCAACGGGTTCAGCGCTCCGTGCGACCACGGACATCTCTACGTTGACGCCGCCTTTGGTTCTTAACCAAGGAACGGATACGGTGTGGACGATTTCCAACGACACGACCTCGGCCGGCCTTACGTTCACACGCACGGGAGGGAACTCCAACTTCACGTTCAACGGCGTGGTTGGCACCGAGACGCTGACCTTGTCCGGCACGGTTGCGACCAACAGCTTCTTCAACGGCAACACCGACTGGGGCAACATGGTGGTCGTCGCTTCCAGCGGCCTTAACATTCAGACCGGGTTCAACAACCTCGTGCTTAAAACTGGCTTGAGCTGGAGCGCGAGTTCCTCGGGCACGATGACCTTCACGCAGCCATCCAGTGACGGAAACATTATCTTCGCCCAAGGTAACAACGTGCTGGCCTCCACGATGGATCTCAACTTGGGCAGCGGCAATAAAGGCAGCCTGCTCGTGCTCAACGGCAACACCACTCAGACAACCGGTGCGCTTACCGGCACGGCGAACGACTACATCACCGCCTACTCGGGCTCCAACGCCGTCTTCCGCAATAGCAATGCGCCCTCGGGAACCAGCACCGCGGCGACCGCCCTTGCGCCCGCCGTGCTTCGCATGGGTAACACCAATAACAGTGCAACCTTCGCCGGCGTGATCGGAGCGCAAAGCGGCAGCAACCTTGCAGGCACGGACACCTCCGCTGCGGCCAAGAACATCGCGATCGTCAAGCTCGGCACGGGCACGCAGACGTTCACCGGCGCCAACGTTTACACCGGCAGCACCACGATCAGCGCCGGCACGCTGGCCCTCACCGGCACCGGCTCGATCACGGGCAGCACGGCTTACAACATTGCCGCAGGCTCCACGTTTAATGTCTCTGGGTTGACCACTCCTGGCTACAGTCTCGCCTCGGTTGCCACGACCCTGGATATCGGCGCCGCGACCAAGGGGTTTATCAACGTAGGCACGGGCGCGCTGACGCTCGGGAATACCTTGACGCTCAACTTCACCGCCATCCCCACGCTGACATCCTTTGACCTGTATGACGCCAGCGGTGTTTCCGGGGATTTCAGCAGCGTATCAATGACGGGTGTGTTGGGCAGCGGTTCGCTCACGTTGAACTCGGGCGTCTGGTCCGGCACGGCCGGCGGCTACAACATCACGCTGACCGAATCCACCGGCGTGCTGACTGCGACCTCGGCCATCCCCGAGCCTTCGACCTACGCGGCCCTCTTCGGCGGGCTGGCCTTGGGAGTGGCGGTGCTTCGCCGCCGCGCCCGGAAGAGCTGAGCTCCTCCCTTCCTTTGTGATCTGCCACCAAAACCGTCGGACGCTCCCGTCCGGCGGTTTTTCGTTCCCCGACGTATCCCCGATTAACGTGCCCCTCATCCTCGATTCCGTGAAACGACGTTTTGCTCTCCATCGCCGCTGCGTGGCTACCGTGATTATTTCCCTGCTCGCGTTGGCCGGCCTCGCACGCCCCATCCGGGCCGCCGATTGGCAGTGGTCAGTTCCCTTAACGGACGTGGCGTCGTCCGAGAACAACGATCATCCGCGCGCGTTTCTCTGGATTCCTCCCGGTTGCCAGCGCGTGCGCGCGGTCGTGGTGGGCCAGCATAACATGGAGGAAGAGCCGATTCTCGAACACGCGAAGTTTCGCGAGACCATGGCGAAGCTCGGCATCGCGGAGATCTGGATCACGCCGGCGCTGGATCTGTTTTTCCGTTTCGACAAAGGCTCGGGTGAGCCGTTTGACGCCATGCTGGCCGCCCTCGGGGAGGAGTCGGGCTATCGCGAGCTGAAGTTCGCCCCGGTGATACCCATCGGTCATTCGGCGGCGGCGTCCTATCCGTGGAATTTCGCCGCGTATCATCCCGAGCGGACGCTGGCCGTGCTGTCGGTGAGCGGGCAGTGGCCGTATTACAAGGACGTCAACACGCCCGACTGGGGCGACCGCACCGTGGGTAGTGTGCCCGGGCTGGTTTCCATGGGCGATTACGAGGGCGCCGCCGGACGCGCGGGCACGGGTTTACAGCAGCGCAAGGAACATCCCGAGCTTCCGCTCACCATGCTGGCGAATCCCGCCGCCGGCCACTTCGACGTGAGTGACGCGAAGGCCGCGTTCCTCGCCTTCTACATCGCCAAAGCTGCCGCCTACCGGTTGCCCGCCGACGCCCCGCTCGACCGCCCGGTGGCGCTCAAGCCCATCGACCCGACCAAGCAAGGCTGGTTGGTGGATCGCTGGCGCCCCGATAGCCCGCCCAAGGCCCCCGCTGCGCCCGTCGGCAAATACACCGGCGACGTGAACGATGCGTTTTGGTGTTTCGACGGAGAGATGGCCAACGCCATCGAAAATTTCGGTCTCCAGTATCGTGGCAAGAAGGCCGACTTGGTGGGCTATGTGCAGGCCAAGGGCATAGCCCCGCAAAATCCCAACCTCCATGCGCAGGTGGACCTCAAGTTTGAACCCGGTGCGGATGGCATCACCTTCAAGCTCTCCGGCGCGTTTCTCGACACCGTCCCTCCCGGCCGCCCCGAGGGTTGGACGGGGCTCAAGGCCGGCTCGCCGGTGACGCATGCTGCGGGGGGTGGGCCGGTGGTGATTTCGAAAATCTGCGGCCCGGTGGCACAGGTCGGCCCGGATACGTGGGCGATCCGTTTTTATCGGATGGGCATGAACAACACCAAGCGTTCGAACGAAATCTGGCTGCTCGCGAGTCATCCGGGTGACGCCCAATACAAGCGGGCCGCGCAGCAAGCGGTCATGCATTTCCCGCTGCGCAACACCGTCGGGGCGGACCAGACGATCACGTTCTCCAAAATCGCCGACCAGCGCGTGGGCGTGAAAACCCTGGCGCTCGCGGCGACCTCCAGTGCCAACGTGCCGGTTTACTACTATGTCCGCGAAGGTCCGGCGGAGCTGGCGGGCAACACACTCACGTTCACGGCGATCCCGCCGCGCGCCAAGTTCCCGGTGAAGGTCACGGTGGTCGCGTGGCAATGGGGCCGCTCCATCGATCCCAAGCTCAAGACCGCCGACCCCGTGGAGCAGACGTTCTTCATCACGCGTTGATCGTGATACCGGCGGCAGGAATGCCGCCGGTCATTGGAGCCAGTCGGGACGGCTACGGGAGCGGCGACGTCCTCGTCGCCGGACGCGCGTAAGCGCGCATCGGGGCGGTGCGCACCGTGTAAGCACGCACGGGCACCACTCCTTCTTTCGGCGACGGGACGTCGCCGCTCCTTTGCCGAACTAACCGCCCTGCGCTCAGTGCTCGGAGATGCGGGTGCGGCTGCTTGATGACCACTCGTTGTGGCCGCAGGGCAGCTCGACGTAGCGGGCTTG
>CBRAFO010000190.1:0-5330 GCA_967755175.1 uncultured Opitutaceae bacterium
GGCTGCACGAGCAACACAAATCCAGGTCGGTCAGCCAACGCTACATCAAGCCCGATGGCACCTTCGCCACGCGTGATTTGCAGGCGAATATAAAGTTCCCCCGCGCTGCCCGTGCGAGCACGCCAGGCTGCGACCGTCTTTTTGATTTCCGCCAGCATTTCGGCCTGCGTCCACGACAGCGTCATATACAAAGCAGCTGCGGAGCGCTCCAGGCGTTGCCAATGCGGATCCCAGGCAAAAATCACGCCCTGATAAGTGCGCCAGACCTCGTAAATGGCGTCTCCATAAAGAAAGCCCCGGTTAAGCGGAGCGATGGACGGTTCGTCGGCGGGATGAAGGCGGCCGTTGGTATTGGCCTGTATAAAATGGGCGGGAGGCATGGCGAACCATGACCCCACACCCTCCCGGCCCGGTGGCGCAAGCGGTAAAACAAAACGCCTCCGTGTAATTAAACACGGAGGCGTCGCACAAAACGAATTTTAATCCGTTAAGCTTACGAAGCGGAGGCCTCGGGAGCGGCGGCAGCAGCTGCAGGAGCGGCGGCGCGGGCTTTGACGAGACCGGCTTCCTTCTTGATATTCTGCACGCTGGGCAGGGAGATACCAAAGGACTTGGCGATCTCGGCGCCAGACTTGCCATCCTGCACGGCGGCGATCACCTGCTGCTTCAGCTCGGGAGTGATCTTGGCGCGGGTGCGCTTGCCGGCTTTTTCAGCCTTCGGGGCTTTGGCGGCCTTAGCGGCCTTGACCTTCTTGCCCTTACCCTTGCCAGCTTTGCCGGCGGCGGCCTTCAGGGCCTTGATGAATTCGTTGAGGTTAGAATATCCGTAATCACCGGGGAGCTTGGAGAGAGCCGCAACGCGATCAGTAGCGAGCTTGGCCTCAGCCTGAGCGATCTTAGCTTTTGCTTTTTCGAGTTCTGCAATTTGGTCTGTGAATGACATATCGGGGCGAGACTCATAGTATGATCGCCGGTTATCAAGTCTATATTATCGAATAATACAGAATCCACGCAGGGCTAAATCAAATGACCATGACGTGATACTCAGCCTTCCACAACGATTTCGCCCCCATATTAAAGGCATACGCAGCCCCCTAGCGCAGGCGGACGCCACTCAATTTCACGCCTATTGCCAAGGGCTTATGTTTACACACATCCACAAATAAAAGCTCCCCGGGATTGGGCTTTGTCGCCTTTCGACAATTAACACCAAAGACAAGTTATCATCCGGTGATTCCACGAAGATAATCTCCGGGTTTACCCGGTGCACGGATCACTACACGCCAAAATAGACGAGCATCTCCCGGGCTATATGGCGGCACTCGTCTCGCTATCATTAACACAGCCACCCTACTGCCAGGCTCTGAATGTATGAAGCACCCTTCGTATGACGGCTCGATTCCCCGCAATAAACGTCATTCACTATCCCCTCATCCCCGGTCGCATGACCCTGATCGCTGATTGATTCCCGGGCTTCCGGCTTGCGCGAGTCCGCGGAGGACTCGTTATTAGCGCATGGCCCGCCTCCCTCTTGAAGATAATTTTACCGACGTCATCGCCAAAGCCCAACGCGGCCTGAAGATCAGCGATGAACAACTCGCCGAGCGCTCCGAGGTATCCATGGAGGATCTGGCCGCCGTCAAATCCGGCCATCTCCTCGACGCCGTCATCCGCCGCGTCGCCCGCCACCTCAAGCTCAGCTCCAACGCGCTGGAGAACCTCGCCCACAAACGCAATTACCCGACGGCCCCCGTTTTCGCGCGCGGTTTCGTGATGTTCAATACGCCCTACGGCGAGAGCACCGTGAACAGCTATCTGGTATGGGATGCCCGTTCCCGTTTCGCGGCGGTCTTCGATACCGGTGCCAACGCCGAGTCGCTCATCGCCACCATCGAGGCCGAAGACCTCGACGTGCGTCACATCTTTATTACCCACACGCACGAGGATCACATCGCCGCCCTCCCTGCCCTCGCCGCTGCCTGTCCGCGGGCCGAAGTCTGGTCGAGCGAACGCGAACCCGTTAACCATCCCGGGGCCAAAACCTTTGCCGAAAACGCGCATTTCCACGTCGGCAACGAGATCGCCATCAAGACCCTCTTCACGTGGGGCCACTCCCCCGGCCAAACCACTTACTTCATCACCGGCCTGAGCTGGCCCATCGCCATCGTGGGCGATTCTCTATTCTCCTGCTCGATCGGCGGCACCGCCACCCACTACGCCGACCAGCTGCGCAACGACAACGACAAGATCTTCACCCTGCCGCGCAACAGCGTGATCGCACCCGGCCACGGCCCGCTCACCACCCTCACGTTCGAGAAACAGCATAACCCGTTTTTCTCCCGCTGAACCCCGGCCCAACCGGGCCAACTGCGCGTTTCTTGTCACCGCTTCTCCCCGCCCCCGACCCCACCATGCCTGAAACCATCGCCTTCGTCGGAGTCGGCCGCATGGGCGCCAACATGGCCCGCCGCCTGAAGGACTGCGGTCACACGATCTCCACCGTTTACGACGTTCACGCGCCCACCGCGTCCGCCCTCGCCGCCGAGCTGGGCGCACGCCACGCCTCCACCCTCGCCGAGGTCACCACGTCCGCGTCGCTCATCTTCACCGTGGTGACCGACGATGCCGCGCAGCGCTCGATCTTCAGTGACTCCGGCTCCGTCGCTGGCGACTCGTTGCTCATCGGTGCGAACGGCAAAACCTTCGTCAACTGCGCCACCCTCACGCCAAAGGTCCACATTGAGATCGCCCGCCGCGCCCGCGCAGCCGGTGCCGAAGCGCTCGAAGCCTGCATGGCCTCGTCCATTCCTCAGGCTCGCAACGGCACGCTCTATCTTATGTGCGCCGGCGAACGCGCCACCTTTGATCGCCTTGAGCCTGTTCTGCTCAACTTGAGCAACGCCCTGCGTTACATCGGGCCCGCCGGCCAAGCCTCCCAGGTCAAAGCGCTCGTCAACATGGTCATGAACATCAACACCGCCGCGCTCGCCGAAGGACTCGGACTCGGTCACGCGCTCGGTCTCGACCTGAACATGTTGCGCGAGGTGTTTGCCCAGACCGGAGCCAATTCGCAGGTCCTCAAAACCGACGGCGAAGACATGCAGAACCGTGCCCACGACTGCTATTTTTCCAGCGCCCACGCCGCCAAAGACTCCACCATCGCGTGGACGCTCGGAGCCGAAGCCGGTCTCAGCCTGCCGCTCGCCGCCGCGACCAAGCTTCAATACGACCGCCTCGTCGCCTTGGGTCGTGGCGACCTCGATAAATCAGCCGTCGCCGAGCTCACGTTCCCCGGACGACTGAGCTAGCACTCCTCCGTCAGGCGAGTGCCAGGCACCGGTAGCATTCTCCCCAACAGCCTCCCGCATACCACGGTGGATTTGGCATAGACTCCCGATGGATGTTTCCCCAGTGATGGAACCCATGAGTTCAGTCCAGCGCAGAAAGTCCGTTTTGATCTTCGCGCTGGCCTTCGCCCTCCTCGGCGCACTGGGCGCGATCATCGTCCCGACTGTTTTAGAAGGAACCGAGGTCACCCCGCAGTATTACATACTCTGCCTCTCGATCATCGGATGCGTGCTGCTGGTTGCGGGCGGTTACGTCTGGGATCGGTCCATGATGCACAGGCTCCGAGACGTGACCCGTCGCGCCGAAACAGCCGCGATGGATGCCGACCACGATGACGTTCACGACGAAGTCATTGGCTTGGCCCGTAAAATCGAGCGCATGGCCCAATCCCTTCAAAAGCTCGAAGCCAGTTATCGCGCCGTCGTCGAAGACCAGTCGGACCTCATCTGCCGCTACAGCCCCGAAGGTAAACTCACCTTCGTCAATGGCGCCTACGCCCGCTTCCTCGGCCGCAAACGCCTCGAACTGATCGGTCAGCCCTGCCTCCTCCTCACCTCCGGCCTCATTAAGCTGAACGCTGGCCCGCTTCCTGAAGCCGCCCTGTTCGAGCACGCCTCGACCGATTCCTGCCGCACCACGGTCATCCATTCCTGGACACACCGTGCCATCAAGGACTCGGACGGAAATATCATCGAATACCAAGCCGTCGGCCACGACGTCACCGCGCGCAAGGAAGCCGAACTCGCCCTCGTTACTGCGAAGGATGCCGCCGAATCTGCCGATCGCGCCAAGAGCGAGTTTCTCGCCATCGTCAGCCACGAGATCCGCACCCCCATCAACGGCGTTATCGGCTTCGCCAAACTCCTGCGCGATTCCTCTCTCACCACCGAACAACGTTCCTGCGTGGAGATGATCTCCAGCAGTGGCCGGACGCTGGAATCCCTGATCAGTGACATCTTGGACCTGTCCAAAATCGAGGCCGGCAAAATCGAGATCGAGCACTCCCCGTTTTCCCTGCGCGACTGCATGGATGAGATCAGCGCGCTCTTCACCCCTCGCGCCCGCGACGCCGGCCTCACCATCACCACCGCGATCAGCCCCGGCTTGCCCCTGCTGGTCAACAGCGACCACGGCCGCCTCCGCCAGATCCTCAGCAACCTCGTGGGCAACGCGATCAAGTTCACCGAAAAAGGTGGCATCACGATCTCCGTGGCTGCCGCACCCGAGGAAATCATGAACGACGGCGTCAACCGCGCCGTGCGCCTCCAGTTCAGCGTGCGCGATACCGGCATCGGCATCCCTCCCGACAAGATCAACCAACTCTTCCGCCCGTTCAGCCAAGTGGACACCTCCGCCAAACGCCGTCGCGGTGGCACCGGACTGGGACTGATCATCGCCAAACGCCTCTGCGAACGCATGGGCGGCGCGATCTCCGTCGAAAGCCGTGTAGGGGAAGGCTCGACCTTCTACTTCAGCATTCTCGCTGATTATGAGATCGGCCACAGCACTCCGCCCTTCGCCACGGGTAAATCGGGGAAAGTGTAGCCGGCGCCCTCGCCGGCTAAAGGACAGACCTCCGCCACCCCGAGAGACGTCTGCAAACCCGAACCATCCCGCCCAACGCAAGAATTTGCCCACCGGTTAGCCCTAGCACCCACCACGGGCATTCCGCTCCGCCTGGGGTGCCGATCTAAGCGGGGAGGTGTTCACAGCTCATTTCAATGCCTCCATTTTCCGTTCTTGCGGAGGTCTGTTTTTTCACGCAAGTTCCGCGCTCCTTCAGTCAAGGCGCGATAGCCAAGTGGTAAGGCCGAGCTCTGCAAAAGCTCTACCGCCGGTTCGATTCCGGCTCGCGCCTCCAAATTTCAAAACCGCCCGCTTCACCGCCGCGCGGTTTTTTTGCGCCCCGATGCCCAAGACCGCCGTCGGGTCATTGGTCATTGGTCATTGGTCATTGGTCATTGGTCATTGGTCATTGGTCA
>CBRAFO010000191.1:0-5308 GCA_967755175.1 uncultured Opitutaceae bacterium
TATAACGTTCTATATACGACGCACCTTGGAACTCGGCGCGCACGGGAAAGTGTTCACTGCGGTCCCGAATTGGCTTTCGGGATTTGGGCGCATCTTCCACCAGCATCAACCAGCCGACAAAGGGGCGGGGCGCATCGCCGAAAGAGCCTTCACGAAAGGCCGTCCACAAATCTTGCGCGGTGCCGATAGCCTCTTCGGTGCGGTTGTTGTAGTTGTTTCCGAACGAGCCGACTTGCGACTTCAGTTCGAGGGCCGCGATTAAGCGATTTTCTCGAACCACGAGCATGTCCCACATTTTGGTCGGGCGGAAGTAGCCGGGCAGCGTGAGCGGAATGCGGCCTTCGCGGATCACCGTCGCGTCCTTCAGTCCGTTGGCCTCGATCAAGTCGATCATCAGCGCGACGAAACCATCCATGTTCTTGCCTCCGGTGACTGATCCGCGACTGCCGGCGTCGGCCTTGCCGGCTTCGATTTGCTTTTTCCGGGCTGCCTCGCGGTTGCCCCAAAAGGCTTTTACCGACTCCGCCGCCTTCTTTTCGTAGTTTACTAAGTTGAGGGCCATGGATTGGCCGCCGTCCGCAGGTTAGCGGGGGAGGGCGGTGATTCCGTATGCCTTCAGGGCGGCGGCGGTGGCAAGCGCAACGTCTTGTCGTTCAAATGCGTCGCTCAGCTGCCGTTTGAGTTCAGCACTCAGGTGGTCGGGATTCGGCACGCGAATGCGCCGGAGGTATTGAGCCTGAAAGCGCAAAAAGCCGCCGCGCATGCGGACGCCGTAGCAGTGGATGAAAAATTCGCCCACGGCCGACATGAGCAGGCCGCCGAGCACGCGCAGATCCCATTTGTCCGATGTGATCCAATAGAGGTTGTGCTGTGGGTATGTCTGCCCGCGGTCGAGCGCGGGCAGCAGACGGTCTTTGATGTCGGCGATGTAGAGCTTTTCTTGAGCGGCGCGGGCGAGCGTTACCCGGTCGATGGTCTTGTGCCAGTGCTGCGGGCGTTCCTTGGCGGTGTGACGGGCGCTGAGCAATGCGCGGTGCGGTTGCAGGTAGGCGGTGAGACGCGGGTAATCATCCAAGTTCACCAAGCCTTGTTCGTTCCATGGGTTGACCAAGTAGTGGCCGGACCACTTCACGCGGCCGTCGTGGAGGTCCGACGCCAGCGCGAGGGGCAGCAGGCGATCCGGCTCGATGTCGGGTTTGCTGTCAGTGATGAAAACCTTGTCCGCGCCCGTGGCCACGCCGATGCCGATTTTGGTGCCTGTGCAGCTGTCCTCAAGTGGCAGGCAGGTCGCTTCCAAATGCTTGAGGAGTTGCAAGGCCTCCGGAGAGGAGCAGGGCCAAGGTTCGCCTCCGTGGAACCAGTCATCGAAGCGGGAAACACGAAGCACGGGTGAGGAGCTGACACGGTTGATCGACGCGAGGAGATCAACCGCGTTGGCGGTTTCGATTCCGGGCAATGCCTTGGCGACAATGACGGAGCCTTGCGGTTCGCGAGCGATCACGGTCACGGCGGGATACGCAGACACTTCACTTTCAAATGCTGCGACGTCGTGCGCCTCGATAACGGTGCGCAGATTGTAGTCCTGCGTGGTGATGAACTCGCGGAGGCCACTGCCGTAATCGTTGAGCATCCACCGATCTGCGCAGATGAACACGCACACGCCGCTGGGCTTCAGTTGCAGCAAGGCGGCTTGGTAAAAGGCGATGTAGATATCCGCACGTCCCCGCATCGCGCTGAAGGAGCGATAAAACGCGGCTTTGCTGGACGGGATTTCTTCGAGACGGATGTAAGGCGGGTTGCCCACCACAAAGTCGGCGACCGGAAAGCCTAGGGATGCTTCCAGGAAATCCGCCTCTTTGATCCACGAACAGGCAAGGCTGGATGCGAGGGCGTCGGGCACGTCCATCTCAACGAGGGTTTGGCCGACTAGCTCCACCGCGCGGTGCACGGCGTCGGGGCTGATTTCGAACGCACGAAGGGCCTCGCTCGTAGCGGCAAGAGGCGTCCCGTGGCTGCGGCATGAAATCACCAAGCGGCGAACCATTTCCTTGAGGAATGCGCCATCGCCGGCGGAGGGTTCCACGGCGACCAAGCGAGCCAAGTCCCGATCTGTGGTGTAGCCGGCCAAGTCCAGGATGAGCGCGACCATCCACGGCTTGGTGTAAACTACACCGGCTTCGGGGATGGCGAGGGTTTGGATCATGCAGGAGAGGAGCAGAAATACTGCGTGGCAGACGCAGTGAGCGCGTTGGTCAGAGTGACGACGTTGTGGGCAAGCCCTGTGCGCGGGGCAAGGAATACCACCGTGCTGGAAAGGAAGTGCGTTGGCCGTAGGAACCTCGGCTTTTTGGAGGGCGAGCCGATGGGGTCGGTCGAACCGATTGGGTCGGATGGTAAATTGGCAATTAACTCTGGACGTAGCAGTCGGTGCGCCGCCGCAGGACGGTGGGAGCCCCGTCAGGAGAGTTCAGCCATTTATCTCTTTCCCGATCCGCCAAGGCAGAAGGTCTGGCGATACTCGGCTGGGGTCACTTGGAGGCGCCGCATGAAGGCGCGCCTGAGGCCGCTTTGATCTGAAAAGCCACATTTGGCGGCCACCACTTTCATCGAGGTGTTCCCTTCTTCCAAAATCCTGCGGGCGGCTTCGACGCGGGCTGCTTCTACATAGTCGCCCGGGGTCATCTGGGTCTCTTGTTTAAACAGGCGGGCAAAGTTGCGGATACTCATCCCGGCCTTCAGCGCCAGGGTCGTCGCCGAGAGGTTTTTATCAACGTGGTTGATGATCCATTCCTGGGCATCGCCGATGGGGCCGTTGTCCGAAATCTGGGCCGCGAGGTGCATGCTGAACTGGGCCTGTCCGCCGGGGCGTTTGATGAAGAGGATCAGCTCCTTGGCGATCCGGAGCGCCACTTGGCGTCCGTGGTCTTCTTCCACCAGCGCGAGGGCGAGGTCCATGCTAGCGGTGACTCCGGCCGTGGTGTAAACCGCCCCGTCTTTCACGAAGATGGGGCTGGGATCGACTTGGATCGAAGGAAACATGCGCGTCATGCGGGCGGCGGAGTTCCAGTGCGTGGTGGCGCGTCGGCCATTCAGCAGGCCGGCGTGGGCGAGGAGAAAGGCTCCGGTGCAGGTGGCGCCCACGCGTCGGGCTTGGCGGGCGCGATTCACCAGCCACGCGATGAGTTCCGGGTTCTCTTCGTAGTCACGGATGCCGGGGCTGCCGGCCACGAGGACGGTGTCATACTCGCCCAGCGCGGTGTGGATCGTTTCGTCGGGAATGAACCGGGTGCCGTTCAGGGCTTTGATCGGGTCGGCATTCAGGCCGACGATGTCCACGACGTATTTGGGTGCGTCGGCGATCTGGTTGTTCGCTTCGAAGAACACGTCCATCGGACCGGTCACGTTGAGCATCTGCACACTGGGAACCGACAAAATGGCGATCCGCCGAATCTTCGGAGCGGAAGCGGTCGAGGGTGAACCGGGAGCTGGGATCCGCGTCATGGCGGGGAAGTTGTAGGGGATTCGGTCGGAACTGAAATACCAAAGCCGGGGGGCGGAATCGGACTCCCGGCCAAGGAGCCGAGATACACGGAGTTTTGACCACTAATGGAATCGGCCAATGGGCCGATTTTGTTTCTTCCGTCGCCCCAAAGGGCACCCGCCGTCAGGCACCCGCTCCGCTTCGCTTCGGGGCCACATGCTGCGCATGTGACCATCTCCGCGCTGCCGCGCTCCGTCTGGGAGCGGCTACGGCTAATAGCCTTCGCGATTAAGCGGAGGGGCGGCTGATGCCGCCAGGGAGTAATCACACCGCGGCATCAGCCGCGCCTCCGTTCAATGGCCGGAGCCATTGGCGAGAGGCCGCTCCCAAGAATCGCCCCATTGGGCGATTCCATTAGTGGTAAAAAACTCTGTGACTTGGAACGTGTTCATCACGCACGGAGCAGGGAGCCGTTTAGCACGACGCGCAGTGTTCGGTAGAAGAGCACGGCGATGACCACGGAGAGAAAGGCGAGCAGGGCGAGGGCGAGCCAGGTGAGCGGCCAGAGTTCGACCGTGGAGGCATACTTGAGGGCGGTGTTGGCCAGCGCGGCCAGTGGGAAGCCCACGGCCCACCAGCCGGCAGCGAAGGGAATGCTCCGGCGGAAGACTTTGAAGCCAAGGGTGAGGAAGAGGAACAAGCCGAAATAGAACAGCAGCGCGGCGAAGGAATCGGTCGCCTGCGTGAAGTTGGTATAGGCCTGAAACCCGACCTCGAAGGGCGCGATGAGGATCATGAGGGAGGGCACCATGCTGGTCGCGAGTTGCTCGGGGTGGTGAATCAGCCGGGCGATGATGAGGGTGAAAAACACCACGCCCACGATGGTTCCGACCGCGAGGGCAAAGAGGTTCAACTCATGGGCCCACGGCATCGGCATGGTGCCGCCGGTCACGGTGATATCGAGCGTGGCCACTCCGGGGATCAACCAGGCGGGGACGGCGTGAGTGGAATCGATTTTGCCCTTGAGCAGGCGGCTGGTGACGTTGAAGGCCAAGGCGAAGGTGCACAGGGCGCCGACCGTCCACGTCACTTGGGACGCGAGCACGCTGAAGGGGGCGATCACCGCAGAGAGCAGCAGGACGGCGATGTTGAACGTGCCAAAGAAGTTGCCGGCGACGGGGTGGTTGAACTCGGCTTTGACCGCCTGCGGGTGCCTGAGGATCTTGCCCAGGTAGGCGAGGCTCAGCAGGACGAAGACGAGGAGGGCCACGATGCCGATGCCGTGAGCGATCCAGATATCGGTGTGGAAGCGGTGGGCGGCAAACCGCCAGGCGAGCGCGAGTCCCGAGATGCCCATGACGGAGGCAAACAGGTTTATCGGGAGGTTTTTGAGCGATGTGGCAGGGACGGGAGGAGCGGACGTGATCATTTCCCATCAGCCTGAGCGCAGGGGATATGGCCACAATGCGAGCCCGGGTGAGATTCCGGACATAATGGGAGAACGGACGGCCAACGACGCGCGTGCGGTGACGGGCGGGCGGCGGAAGCAGTCCCGTCTTGGCGGGGGAGGGGGTGTTGTGCACGGTCTGCGGCAACGTGCCTGACTGGTTTTATCGAACGGTGGCTCAACCTTCAGAGAAGAAGGGTTGGGCCGCTACTTGCTACTTGATTGGGCGCGCGCACACCGCTCGCCATCCGCAACCGGGTGATCGCTTATCGCTTCGCGGGCTTTGCCGGCATCTTGAACTTTACTGGAGGTGCCGTCTCTTCGACAGGCGGAGGCGGTGTGGCCGCCCGTGTTGGCGTCGGTTGCACGCGAGGCACCGG
>CBRAFO010000192.1:0-5259 GCA_967755175.1 uncultured Opitutaceae bacterium
GCTCGCACTCAACGCGTCCGCGCCCGTGAAAATCGGCGCCAACGAACTCACGCTCACTCGCGTATCGGCGCTGGTATCGAGCGTGGCATTTGTCCGCCCCGACGGCAGCTTTGCCCAACTCGATGGCCAGTTCGGCGCGCTCGCGCTCGACCAAGGCCGTGCGGGTTTCACCCTGCGCGGCGTGCCGACCGGCCGCTACATCGGGCTTCAATTTCTGATCGGCCTGCGTCCCGAGGTGAACCACGCCGACCCCGGCCAATGGTCCGCCAAACACGCCCTCAATCCGCTCGTCAATGAACTCCACTGGAGTTGGCAAGGCGGCTACATCTTCCTCGCGCTCGAAGGCCATTACCGTCGCGCCAACGGCGCGCAAGGCGGCTGGTCGTTCCACCTCGCGAACGATCCGCGCCTGATGCTGGTCGAGCTGCCGCATCCACTGGAGATCACTGGTGACGCCACGCTCACGCTGGACCTCGACCTCGAGCGCGTGCTGGCCCAAGTCACCCTTTCGCCGGAGCGCGGCGACTCCACGCATTCACGCATTGGCGACAAACTCGCCGATCAACTCGTGCAAAACATGCCGTCCGCCTTTCGCGTGGCCTCGGTCAAGCCCACGCCCGCCGTTACCTCCTTGCCCACGCGTGCTGCGAATGCCTCGGCTAATGACACGGCTGCGACTCCCTCAGGCACGTCACTGGCCTTCACGGTGCCGGCCGGGTTTCCGCAGGTATCTTTGCCGGCGGACAACCCGCTCACGAACGAAGGCGTGGCGTTAGGTCGCGGATTATTTTTCGACGCACGGCTTTCCGGAAATGGCGAACAATCCTGCGCGAGCTGCCATCATCCGACCCGCGCGTTCAGCGACACGGTGCCGTTCAGTCTCGGTGCCGAAGGCCGCCCCGGTGCGCGCAACGCCATGCCCTTATTCAACCTCGCGTGGAGCCCGGCCTACGCGTGGGACGGCAGCAAGCCGCGTATCCGCGACCAGACCGCCGCCGCCATGACCAACCCACTAGAAATGCACGCCGATCCGACGAAGGTCGTGGCCGCCTTGTCGGACGACGCGCCGCTCGGCGACGAATTTCGGGCGGCGTTCGGCACGCGTGAGATTACCGCCACGCGCATCGGCCTCGCCATCGAACAATACCTGCTGACGCTCGTCGCCGCCGATTCCAAGTTCGACCGTGCGATGCGCGGGCAGACGTCGCTCAGCGAAGAGGAGAAACAAGGCTTCGCGCTCTTCTCCACCGAGTATGATCCCGCGCACGGTCAGCGCGGGGCGGATTGTTTTCACTGCCACGGAGGCGTCTTGTTTTCGGACTACGCCTACAAGAACAACGGACTCGATCTCGTCGCCGCCGACCAAGGCCGCGAACTCGTGACCCAGCGCGCGGCGGATCACGGCAAGTTCAAGACGCCCTCGTTGCGCAACGTCGCGCGGACCGCGCCGTATATGCACGACGGCCGCTTCGCGACGCTCGAAGACGTGGTCGCGCACTATGACCACGGAGTGAACCGCGCCGATAACCTCGATCCCAACCTCGCGAAGCACCCCGATTCCGGTTTGGAGCTCAATGCGCAGCAGCAGCGTCAACTCGTGGCCTTCCTGCGGACGCTGACCGACGCGCGTTACGACGCACCCGCCGCGTCCACCAAGTAACCGGCTACATCCCTCGCGATCGCGCTCCCGTTGCCCAACCCAGTTTGTCACTTATTAAGTTACAAGCTGGATTGGAGGGCTCGTGTTGGTGTTAGGGGCGACGAGTGGCTACTCGATCGCTCACTCGACCGGATTCGTGAGCGTGCCGATGCCTTCGATCTCGACGGCGATGGTATCGCCGGGATTCAGCCACACGGGCGGCTTCCGGGCGAAACCGACGCCCTCAGGTGTGCCGGTCAGGATAACCGTGCCGGCGGGGAGGGTTTTGTCAGCGCTGAGGAAGGCGATGATCGTGGGCACGTCGAAGATCATGTCCGAGGTGTTCGAGTCCTGCATGACCGTGTCATTCAAGATCGAGCGGATGCGGAGGGCGTTCGGATTGGGCAACTCGTCGGGCGTTACCAAGACGGGGCCGAGTGGGCAGAACGTATCGAAGCTTTTGGCGTGGCACCACTGGCTGCCGCTCCAGTCGCGTTGCCAGTCGCGGGCCGAAACATCGTTGGCGCAGGTGTATCCGAGCACATAGGACAACGCGTTCTCGCGGGTGGCATCGCGACACTCGCGGCCGATCACGATGGCGAGTTCGGCTTCGTAATCGGGCTTCGTGGTCGGCTGGTTGCGCGGCAGGCGAATCGGGTCGCCGGGATGTTGGGCGGCGCTGGGGAGCTTCATGAACCACACCGGGTTCTGCGGAATGGCCGCTTTGCCCTCGGCCGCATGCTTGGCGTAGTTAAGACCGATGCAGGCGATGGTCGCAGGAACGACGGGCGCGAGAAGCTTGCCAAGCGTGACCACGCGATCGGTAACGCGATGCGTGCCGGCCAGCGGATCGCCGGTGATTTGAAGAGCAGTGCCATCGGGCTGGAGCGCGGCATAGGCCGGGCCGGTGGAGGTGAGGTGACGGATGAGTTTCACGTGGAAATATGACGCCGGAAAATCGCCGCCAGGCCGGCCTTGTCGATACGCTTTTCGGCGATGCCGATCATAGCGGCGTAGAGCTCGTCATTGGTGAGCTGCGACGTGTTCACGCCATTGATTTCGAGAAAGTAGAGCGCGGTCAGGATGGCCGTGCGCTTGTTGCCGTCTATGAACGTTTGGTTTTCCGCGATGTGAAAAGCATAGGCTGCTCCCATGTCGGCCAAATCCCCGTGGCTATACGCGAAAATGTGTTGGGGCTGGGCCAGTGCGGATTCCAGTCCGTGTTCATTACGCAGGCCATCCTGACCGCCGTGCTGTTCCAACGAGAGCCGATGCAACGCGTCAACCGTTTCGCGGCTGACAAAGCGAGGCTTGTTCATTGGGCGAGCTTGTGGAGCAGCTCCTTACGTTCCGTGAAGAGTTTGGCCGCAACGCGATCGAACTCCTCTTGGTCGGGCGATTTCTTGGCGGGGGTAGAAGCTTTCTCCGACTTTTTGGCGGCATAGATGGCCTGAGGCTCTTCGAGTTTATGCGGCTTCTTGTCCACGTTGAGACAGTGCGCAGCTGGAGAGGCACTGTCAACGGGGCGGGGCAGCCGGGTTACTCCTCCCCGGGTCCGGCTTGAGCAGAAATAGAAAAGCCCCGCCGAGGTGGCGGGGCTTTGGGATCACGGCGTAAAGCCTCTCCTGCGATTTGCGATCAGGCTTTAGCCGTTTCGGCGTAGGCGTCCATGCCCACGCAGCTGCAGATCAGGTTGCGGTCGCCATAGACGTTGTCCACGCGGCCGACCGCCGGCCAGAACTTCGACTGGCGCACGAACTCGCTCGGGAACGCCGCGGTCTGACGCGAGTAGGGGCGCGTCCATTCGTCGGCCGTTACCACTTTGGCGGTGTGCGGGGCGTGCTTGAGCGGGTTGTTCACCTTGTCGCTCTCGCCGTTCACCACCGCCTGCATCTCGCCGTGGATGGAGATCATCGCGTCGCAGAAACGATCCAGCTCGACCTGCGTCTCGCTCTCGGTGGGCTCGATCATGAACGTGCCCGGGACGGGGAACGACAGGGTCGGCGCGTGGTAGCCGTAATCCATCAGGCGCTTGGCGGCGTCCTCGGCTTCGATGCCGTGTTTCTTCCAGCCGCGCAGATCCACGATGCACTCGTGGGCAACGTGGCCGGTCGCGCCGCGGTAGAGCACCGGGAAATATTTATCCAGGCGGGCGGCGACGTAGTTAGCATTGAGGATGGCGAGCTTGGTCGCCTGGGTGAGCCCATCGGGGCCCATCATGCGGATATACATCCACGAGATGACGAGGATCGAGGCGCTGCCCCAGGGCGCGGCCGAGACGGCGCCGAGGTGTTTGCGGCCTTTGTCGTGCACGGGCGAGACGACCACGTGGCCGGGGAGGAATGGCGCGAGGTGCGCAGCCACGCCGATGGGACCCATGCCCGGGCCACCACCGCCGTGGGGGATGCAGAAGGTCTTGTGAAGGTTGAGATGGCAGACGTCGGCACCGATGTGGCCGGGGGAAGTCAGGCCGACTTGCGCGTTCATGTTGGCGCCGTCCATGTAAACCTGTCCGCCGTGCGCGTGAACCGTGGCGCAGATGTCTTTGATCGAGGTCTCGAACACACCGTGCGTGGACGGATAGGTGATCATCACCACGGCGAGGTCTTTGGCGTGGGCTTCAACCTTGGCGTGGAGGTCGGCGACATCGATGTTGCCGTTGGCATCGCAGGCGACGGCCACGACCTTGTAACCGCACATGGCGGCGCTCGCGGGATTGGTTCCGTGCGCGCTGGTGGGGATGAGGCAGATGTTGCGTTGGCCTTCGCCGCGCGACTCGTGGTAGGCGCGGATCGTGAGGAGGCCGGCGTATTCGCCTTGGGAACCGGCGTTGGGTTGGAGCGAGACGGCGGCGAAGCCGGTGATCTCGGTGAGCCAGCCTTCGAGATCCGTGAAGAGTTGCGCGTAGCCCTTGGTCTGATCGGCGGGAGCAAACGGGTGCAACTGGCCGAACTCGGGCCAGGAGACGGGAAACATCTCGCTGGTGGCGTTGAGCTTCATCGTGCACGAGCCGAGCGAGATCATCGAGTGGACCAGCGAAAGGTCCTTGGCTTCGAGGCGCTTGATGTAGCGGAGCATCTCGTGCTCGGTGTGGTAGCGGTTGAAGACCGACGCGGTGAGGAAGGCCGAGGTGCGGGCGTGCGGCGTGGCGAACCCGGCGCGCTCGACGTCAGAGGCCAGCGGGGCGCGGGTGGTGCCGAAGAGGGCGATCAGTTGTTCGACTTGTTCCAGCGTGGTCGTCTCGTCGAGCGAGATGCCGAGTGTGGAGGCGTCGATGTGGCGCAGGTTGATCTTCTGCGCGAGGGCGGCGGCGTGGATCTTCGAGGCGTAGATGTTGCCGACGGTGAGCGTATCGAAAACCGGCTCGGCGTTGACGGTGGCGCCGGCGGCGCGCAGGCCGGCGGCGAGCAGTTCGGCCAACGCATGGACGCGACGGGCGATTTTCTTGAGTCCGTCTGGACCGTGGTAAACGGCATACATCGAGGCCATGACGGCGAGGAGCACCTGGGCGGTGCAGATGTTGGACGTGGCCTTGTCGCGGCGGATGTGTTGCTCGCGCGTGCCGAGGGCGAGGCGCATGGCGGGATCGCCGTTGGCATCCTTGGAAACACCGATGAGAC
>CBRAFO010000193.1:0-5200 GCA_967755175.1 uncultured Opitutaceae bacterium
GCCCGATAGGCGGACTGGATTGTCCATCACTTCAGCATCCAACTGCTTTTCTCTTTTCATTTGGCCGCCGCGTTTAGCCGTTGCTTGTAAGCTCTCGCTCAGGTTTCGAGCCAGTGACTCGGCTTGTTTTGGCTTTACGTGTGTTTTCTGGATAGAAAACACGGAGCTGGGTGAGCTTTATGGCTTCCGTGTATTTATAATTAAATACGCAAATCCCTGCTGGTTGACGTTCCTCACGGCGGATACCTCTTCTCTTCTTTTGTTTTGATCAAAAAATCTGACGTGCACTTCTTGCCGTGGATTTCTGGGATTAGGTAGCAGAAATTAATACATTTCATGCGTGCTGTTTCGTTTTGGTGGCACCAATTGCATTCTCCTCTCGGGGCGAATCGCACGGAACTGTCGCAAGCTTAATTTAGCCGAATTTTCACGCTCCTCTTGCGATAAACCCATTGACGGAAATTCCGAGGATTCCCATAGGTTGTGCCAGGTCAGGCGGGTGACCACTACAGGTTGTGGTTAGTAACGCGTCGGTAAGTTCCAGCAACTTTGGTTCGCTCGGGGCTTTCCTGCGTTGAAAAACAACCTCGGTGTAGGCCCCTTTCCCTCAATTTTGCCCTCATCCTGCGCCACGCGCTTTTCCCTCTAAACCTCCTCTTATCCAGCCATGCAGAAATCGTTTCAGGTCGGTGCCAAGACCTTCATCCTCGACCAAGACAAAGCCGAAGCCGCTTTCGCCGCCAAAAAGGTCATCAATGGTCGCGAGAGCATGTGCTTCAACCTCCTCCCGCTTAAATACCAGTGGGCCTACGATCTCTACCGCACCATGAAGGCCAACCACTGGGAGCCTGAGGACGTTCCCATGGGCAAGGACATCGAACAGTGGCGCGACACGAAGCTCGTTTCCGACGTCGAGCGTTGGATCATTCGCATGGGCATCGGCTACTTTTCCGCCGCCGAGGGTATCGTCGGTGACAACATCCAGCACGTTGTCCGCGAACTCGTCACCGCCCCCGAGCTCAAGCTCGTGCTTGGCCGCCACGCGCACGAAGAGAACATCCATGCTGACTCGCTGCTCTACATGATCAGCTCCCTCGGCATCAACCCGCACGAGTGCGAGGCCATGTTTGAAGACGTTCCGACCATCGCTAAGAAAAACGCCTTCGTCGTTAACAACTCCCGCAATCTCCGCCGTGACATCGACCTCACGCAGGCCGCCAACAAGCAGCTCCTCGCGAAGAACATTTTCCTCTTCGGCCAGTGCATGGAAGGCACCCAGTTCTACGGCCTCTTCGGCATGATTCTGTCGCTCTATCGCCAGAACAAATTCCCCGGCATCGGCCAGATGTTCCGCTACACCCTCCGCGATGAGTCCAACCACATCGAGGTCTTCCGGAATCTCTTCATGGACCTCATCGAGGAGAACCGCGAGATCTGGACCTCCGAGTTCAAGGAAGAACTCCGCGCCACCATGGCCGAGGCCGTGCAACTCGAGAAAGACTTCATCCGCGACTGCCTCCCGGTTAACGCCGTCGGCCTCGCGATCGACGAGTTCCTCACCTACATCGACTATATCGCCGACCGCCGCCTCGAAGGCGTGGGACTTGCTCCCCTCAACGCCGGCGTGAAGAACCCGCTCCCCTGGCTCGCCGAGATGATGGACATCAAGAAAGAGCAAAACTTCTTCGAGGGCCGCGTCACCGAATACCAAAAATCCTCCGCGCTCACCAACACCTCCGACGACGACCTTTGATCGGCCGAAGTAGCGAGTAGTGGGTAGCGAGTAGCGAGCATTCAGCTCCGACCGTCGCCCTCACCGTTCCGTCTACTCGCTACCCGCTACTTTTTTTCACACTCCGTCCCGCCCCCCCCGCCACTCGCGGCGTTCGCCTCATCGCTGACGCCGCTCCGTCTACTCGCTACCCGCTACTCCCCACTCGCTACTTCAGTCACAGATGAATCCTTCACTCTCCCACGACCTCGCGCTGAAACGCGCCACCCACTCCGCTGACAACAAGCCCGCTTACGCCTGGCGCGATGCCGTCCCCTCCGACACGCCCCTCCTCCCCGAGATCATCCTCCTCGCCCCCCAAGGTGAGACGCGCTTCGACCTCTCCGAGATCGCCGACACCCTCGGCAAGGCCCTGACCAACGTCCACCTCGCCCGCGGCGAGACCGCCAACATCTTCACCGCTGAGACCCGCGCCTTCGTGGGCCGCATCGTGAAAGAAGTCGCCGGCAACCTCGTCGCCGAGTCCCTCCGCACGTCCCCCCTGCGCATCTCCCTCAACGACCTCTACGAACTCATCGAGAAGACCCTCGTTGATAACAACGCCTACGACGTCGCCAAGAGCCTCCTCCTCAACCGCAGCCGCAAGCTCCTCACGCCCGCGCCCCATGCCACCGGCTCCGTCCGCGTCATCCGCCGCAACAAGCAGGTCGTCCCCTTCATCCCGCAGAAAGTCGAGATCGCCGTCCGCAAAGCCTTCCTCTCGCTCCACCGCGACTCCACGCCCGCCGTCGCGATCACCGCCGCCGCCGCCGCCCGCGTCAACGCCTCCAAACAATCCTTCGTCCACATCGAAGAGATCCAGGACATCGTCCAAGAAGAGCTCATGAAAGCCGGCCACTTCAAAGTCGCCGAGTCCTACATCCTCTACCGCGCCCAGCGCAACGAAGAGCGCTCCGGCGTCGCCTCCGACTCTCAGCTCTCAGCTACCAACTCTCAGCTCGCCGCGTCCGCCGCTCCGGCGCAGCCGACGATGACCGTCGTGAAACAACTCGACGGCACCAACGCCCTCTGGGACCGCGCCGACCTCAAGGCCCGCATTGCCTTCGCCTCCATCGGCCTCGACCTCTGCCTCAGCGTGGACGAAATCGAAGCCGAGCTCCTCCGCTCCGTCTTCGACGAGATCTCCAAAAAAGACCTCGACCAGACCATCATCCTCAACTCGAAAACCCTCATCGAGCGCGACGCCGACTTCGCCAAGTTCGCCGGCCGCATCCAGCTCTCCTACATCTACGAAGAAGTCCTCGGCTGGGACATCGTCCGCGACGGCATCTCGAAGCTGAAGGCCTTCCACGTCGCCGCCTTCAAGAAATACCTCGCCCACGGCGCCGCCATCAAACGCCTCAACCCGCGCCTCCTCGACTTCAACCTCGATAAACTCGCCGCCGTCCTCGACCCCACCGCCGACCTCGAACTCGACTTCCTCGGCGTCCAGACGCTCTACGACCGCTACCTCATCATCGACAAGACGGTCAAACCCTCGCGCCGCCTCGAGACGCCCCAGTTCTTCTGGATCCGCGTATCCATGGGCCTCTTCATCGACGAACCCGGCGACCGCGAAGCCAAAGTCACCGGCCTCTACGAACTCTACAAGAGCCGCCGCTTCTGCAGCAGCACGCCGACCCTCTTCAACTCCGGCACGCTCCACTCGCAGCTCTCCTCCTGCTACCTCTACTACGTCGACGACAGCCTCGAAGGCATCATGTATCGCGGCATCGCCGAAAACGCCCAACTCTCCAAGTGGGCCGGCGGCCTCGGCGGCTCCTGGACCGCAGTCCGCGGCACCGGCGCCCACATCGGCGGCACCAACGGCGAGTCCCAAGGCGTCATCCCGTTCCTGAAACTCCACAACGACCAACTCGTCGCCGTCAACCAAGGCGGCAAACGCAAAGGCTCCGGCTGCGCCTACCTCGAATCCTGGCACAACGACATCTTCGAGTTCCTCGAGCTCCGCAAGAACACCGGTGACGACCGCCGCCGCACCCACGACATGAACACGGCGAACTGGATTCCCGACCTCTTCATGAAACGCATGGAGGCCCGCGCCCAGTGGACCCTCTTCCGCGCCAACGAAACCCCCGACCTCCACGAACTCTACGGCAAGAAGTTCGAGGAAGCCTACACCCGCTACGAGAAACTCGCCGAAGAAGGTAAAATCTACGGCCAGAAAATCGAAGCCCTCGAACTCTGGAAGAAAATGCTCTCGATGCTCTTCGAGACCGGCCACCCCTGGATCACCTTCAAAGACGCCTGCAACCTTCGCTCCCCGCAGGACCACGTCGGCGTCATCCACTCCTCGAACCTCTGCACCGAGATCACCCTCAACACGTCCAACGACGAGACCGCCGTCTGCAACCTCGGCTCCGTCATCCTGGAAAACCACCTCCTCCCCGACGGCCAGCTCGACCACAAGAAACTCCGCGAGACCATCCAGACCGCCGTGCGCGCCCTGGACAACGTCATCGACATCAACTTCTACCCGACCAAGGCCGCCGAGACCTCCAACCGCCGCCACCGCCCCATCGGCCTCGGCGTCATGGGCCTCGCCCACGCCCTCTACCTCCGCGGACACGCCTTCGCCTCCCCCGAAGCCGTCGAGTTCAACGACGAGGCCATGGAAGCCATCGCCTACTACGCCTACGAAGCCAGCTCCGACCTCGCCGCCGAACGCGGCACCTACAGCAGCTACAAAGGCTCCAAGTGGGACCGCGGCCTCCTCCCCCAAGACACCATCGACCTCCTCGAAAACGAACGCGGCGTCCCCGTCGAAGTTCCCCGCGGCGGCCGCATGGACTGGACGCCCCTCCGCGCCAAGATCGCCAAACACGGCATGCGCAACAGCAACGTCCTCGCCATCGCGCCCACCGCCACGATCTCCAACATCACGGCCACCTCGCCCTGCATCGAGCCCACCTACAAGAACCTCTTCGTCAAATCCAACCTCTCCGGCGAGTTCATCGTCCTGAATTACTTCCTCGTGAAGGACCTCAAGGCCCGCGGACTCTGGAACCAGGAGATGATCGACAACCTCAAGTATTTCGACGGCGACCTGAAGGACATCGACGCCGTCCCCGCCGACCTGAAGACGAAATACCTGACCGCCTTCGACATCGACTTCAAGTGGGTGATCGAAGCCGCCGCCCGCCGCCAGAAGTGGATCGACCAGTCCCAGTCGGTGAACCTCTGGCTGAAGACCCCGGATCTGAAGACCCTGAGCCACATGTATCGCCAAGCCTGGCACGTGGGCCTCAAGACGACGTATTACCTCCGCACCCTCGGCGCCTCGAACATCGAGAAAGCGACCGTCGGTGTGAAAAAGGAAATGCGCGGCGCGGTGAGCGAAGGCAGTTCCGGCGGCCAAAACAGCGGCGACGCCGGCGGCAGCCATTCCACCCCTGTAGGGACGTCGCT
>CBRAFO010000194.1:0-5190 GCA_967755175.1 uncultured Opitutaceae bacterium
CCAAAAATACTGAGCACGGTGATGATCGCGTAGATGCTCACCAGCAGCGTCCAACTGTTCTTGATGTCGAGGCCCCGGGTTTTTTTGAAGAAGTCCGGCAGCCAGATGAGAAAGAACCACCAGACCGGATCGGTTAAAAATTTCGCGGCGATGAACGACCACGCTTCCCGGTGGCGCAGCACCTCGCCCCACGTGATCTTGCCGCTGTCGCCAGCCGACTGATCGGCCGCGTCGGATTCGATCAAGGCCAGCTCGGTGGCGGAGACTCGCTTCGTCCGCCGAGGGGAATCAAACAGCGGCAGCCAAGCCGCGAGCCAGACTATGCCGGCCACGCCCGCGAGGACGAAGGCCCAGTGCCAGCCCCACGTATAGGCGATCCATGGGACAACTGCGGGTGCGATGATGGCGCCGATGTTGGCGCCGGAGTTGAAAAGACTCGTCGCCAGCGCGCGCTCGCGGCGGGGAAACCACTCGGCGGTGGCCTTGATCGCGGCGGGGAAGTTGCCGCCTTCGCCAAGGCCGAGCGCAATGCGCGCCGCAAAAAATCCGCCAATGGAGAAGACAAACGCGTGTCCGGCGGCGGCGAGGCTCCAGGCGAAAATCGAGACGGCGTAACCAATCCGGGTGCCGTAGCGGTCGATGAACCAGCCGAAGAAAAACAAACTCACGCCATAGGCGGCTTGGAAGGCCGCGTTGATCGCGCCGAACTGCGTGCTCGTCCAGCCGAGCTGCTCATCCAAGATCGGCTTCAGCAGCGAGAGGATCTGCCGGTCGATGTAGTTGATCGTCGTGGCGAAAAACAGCAGGCCGCAAACGACCCAACGGTATTTGGTGGTGGGGCTCGGGGTGTGGGTCATTGAGTGGAGGATTTAGATGTGTATTCCGCGTGACGGAGACCAAGCATGAGTCCGCGCAACTCGGCGAGCCCGCGCATGCGGCCGATGCACGAATAACCGGGCGCGATTTCAACGGTCTTCTCCAAGTCGTCCATCATCGTGTGGCCGTGGTCGGGGCGGAACGGCAGCCGCCAGTCGGCGCGGCCGGCGGCGCGACGGCGGTCCTGCTCGTCGAGCAGTGCACGCACGACGGCGGGCATGTCGACCGAGCCGGCGAGATGGTCGGCCTCGAAGAAAGAACCGTCGGGCAGACGTTGCGTGCTGCGCAGATGAACGGCGTGGATGCGCGATGCGAAGCGACGCGCCATCGCGGGCAAGTCGTTTTCGGGCCGGGCGCTGAACGAACCGGTGCAGAAGCAAAGGCCGTTGGCCGGGCTGTCCACGCGGCGGAGGAGCGCCGCCACCTGTGCCTCGGTCGAAACGATGCGCGGCAGGCCAAGCACGGGAAACGGCGGGTCGTCGGGATGGATGGCCAGGCGCACGCCGACGGACTCGGCCGTGGGCACAACCTCTTCGTGGAAACGCGCCAGGTTGTTTTCCAGATCACCGTCACGGACGTGGGCGTAGCGCGCGAGCATGGCGCGGACATCATCCAACTGGAGTCCCCATTTCACACCGGGGAAGACATCAATAATGCTGCGCACAAACGCCTCTCGGGACTCGTTGCCCAAGCTGTTCCACCAAGTGGCGGCGCGCCCGATTTGGTCGGCGGTGTAATCCGCCTCGGCGCCGGGGCGCTTCAACGCGTGCAGCTCAAACGCGCAAAACTTCACGGGATCGAAGAGCAGACATTCCGAGCCATCGGGCAGCACATGGCGCATATCCGTGCGTATCCAATCCAGCACGGGCATGAAGTTATAGATGACCGTGGTGACGCCCTCGGCGGCGAGGTTGCGGAGCGTCTCGCGGTAGTTGGAGAACAGGCGGCCGAGGTCGCCGCGGCCGGTCTTGATGTCCTCGTGCACAGGCACGGACTCGACGGCAGTCCATGTCAGGCCGGCGGCTTCGACGATCGCCTTGCGTTCACGGATGGCTTCACGGGGCCAGAGTTCGCCGTAGGGAATTTGGTGCAGTGAGGTGAACACGGCCGAGGCGCCAGCCTGTCGGATGTATGCGAGCGGCACCGGGTCGGCAGGGCCATACCAGCGAAACGATTCTTCCAGAAGATGCAGGGAGGGAGAGGTAATGTTCATCTCGGATAAGGATCAGACGCCGGAGAACGCAGTGAAGCCGCCATCCACGGCGAGCACCGTGCCGGTGACGAATTTCGAAGCGTCGGCGACCAGGTAGTGGATCGCGCCGTGCAACTCGTCGGCCTCGCCAAAGCGGCCGAAGGGCGTGTTCTGCACGATGAGCCGGCCGCGCTCGGTGAGGGAGCCGTCCTCGTTGGTGAGCAGGCGTCGGTTTTGTTCGCCGAGGAAGAAGCCGGGCATGAGGGCGTTGACGCGCACCTTGCCGTCAGTGCGTCGTGCCAGATCCACGGCGAGCCAGCGGGTGAAGTTTTCCACGCCGGCCTTGGCCGCAGAGTAACCGACGACGCGCGTGAGGGCTTGCGGTGCGGAGACCGACGAGAAGTTGACGATGGAGCCGCGCCCACCGGCGACCATCGCCGGGACGAACACGAGCGAAGGCAGCACGCTGCCGTGGAGGTTCAAATCCACCACTTGTTGAAACGCGTCGAAGTCGAGATCCTCGAAACGCTTTCCAGGCGGAATCGTCGCACCGGGCATGTTGCCGCCGGCGCCGTTGAGCAACGTATCGATGCGGCCCCATTGCGCCAACACGGTGTCGCGCACGCGCTCCAGCGCGGCGCGGTCGAGCACATCGGCGACGAGGCCGAGGCACTGTGCGGACGGCGTGCGCTGGCGGCAGCGGGCGAGTGCGGCGTCGAGTTTGTCCTGGCTGCGGCCGATGTATGCGACGCGCGCGCCTTGTGCGGCGAGGTAGTCGGCGACGGAGCCGGCCAGCGCGCCGGTCGCGCCGGTGACGACGATTACGCGATCAGTAAGATCAAACAGAGGTGTGTTCATTTGAGTAAAGTGGCAGCTCCGTGGGCGCGCTTATGAGGGTGCCGCAGGATTCATGGGTGGAGCAGGGTGGCGAGCTCCGGCACGTTTTTTCGGATTTCTCCGGCGACCAGCTTCGCGGTTTCCGCCGCGCCGTATTCGGAGAGGTGCGTCTTGTCGGGGATCGACGGGTTCTTGCTCTTCACATCGAACGCCGCTGCCGCCCGAGGGCCGAGCTGGTTCATCAACTCGACGCTGCGCGCGTTGAGGTCGATGAGCGGCACGTGCTGCTCCGCCGCCACGGCCCGCGCCGCCTCCACGTAGCCTTCCAGGAAGTCCGGCGTGCTCTTCGCCTGCGAGTCGGTCATGGGTTCGAGGTGCTCCGGCAGGATTTTCCCCTGTGCGTTGAAGTTCCGGCGGGTGAGGGAGGTGACGAGCACCGGTTGCGCGCCGATCTGTCGAGCCTCGGCGATGTAGCGCGTAAGGTTTTCACGGAAGGTCGTCTTCGCGTTGGTTTCGAGCGCGGGGCCTTTTCCCGGCTGATCGTTATGCCCGAACTGGATCAACACCCAGGTTGGCTTGGCTTCGAGAGCCTTCCGCCAATGGCCTTCGTCACGATAGCTCTTTGAGCTGCGACCGCCCCGGCCCAGGTTGAGGCATTCGACTCCCGACGTGAGTAGCTTCGAAAACGCGTCACCCCAGCCGGTCTTGGACGCCACGGTGGAATCGCCGACGAGAACGATACGCGCTTTCACGGGCACCGTCTCTTCGGCCGCGGCAGATTTTACCGACACGAGCATCGTGCAAAGAATCACCGCAATGCGAAGTAACGGGAAATATCTCATGGTTCAGCGATGGATGGTTTCTGGAGGGCCGAGGTGCGTCGGCTGCAAGCCGCCCAAGTCGATGACGACCTTGTCGAACACCAAACCGGGATCGAGCGGACGCAGCTTCAGGGTGTGTTTGCCCGGAGCCACCTGGACCGGCTTCCCGGTGTGGATGGCCGCACCGCGCAGCACGTTCGTCCCCCATTCTTTGCTGTGTTCGGCGGTGGCGATGTTGATCGTCTGTTCCGAGCCTCCGTCGATGCTGACCGCATAGCGCGCCTGCACGTCCGAATTGAGCGGTTGGGTCGGCAGACTGTAGATAACGACTTTGAGTTCGGCGGCCTTGGTGAGCTCGAAGTCATAATCGAGCGAGGAGCCGGGCGAGGGAGCGACGGTTGTGGGGAGGAGCGCGATGGTGTCGCCCGACCGGCCCAGTCCCGCGATGACTTTCCACGCAGTGCCGGGGGCCGCGGTTGAGCGCGATGGAGTCTCCGCCTCGAACGAGAGGTAGCCGTCGGCTGAGGAGGGCGGTGCGTCCGAAATCGTAACGGCGGGCGTTTTGTTGGCGTCCGGCTTGCGCAGCGCGGGCCGATTGCGCGGGTTGGACGACATGATGCCGCGCCACTTTCCGCCGGCCACTTTTTCGTTGTAGTAGGCCGTCTCACTTTGGATCTGAGCGTAGGCCTTCAGGGCATCGGCGGGCCGGGCGTCGAGGTGCATCTGGTTGACCAGCGCCGCGCCGCGCACGGGATAGAGCACCAGCTCGTAGAAGGCGTCTTTTTGCGCGGCGGGCAACGCGGCCCAAATCGTATCCGCTTTCTGGACGAGCGCGGAAAACCGCTTCAGGCGTTGTTCGGTTTCGCCGTAGTTATCCGTGAACTTCGCCAGGTGGATATGCTCAGGCTTGGCGGGAAAGTTGAGCCGGTAATACTCGTCGAGCACGGCGGCGATTTCGCCGGCGTGTTCGGCTCCGAAGGTGCGCTGCGCCCAGTCCGCCAAAAACACGGGTTGCGACGTCTCTGTCCACGACGAGATGTCCCAGGCCATGCGCAGGAAAAACTCCATGCCGATCTCGGCGGGTTTGATGTCGCCCACGTTGACCACCCAAATGCGGTCCGCGCCGTTTTCATGGCTCTTGTGCATTTCCTCCCAGATGAGCGCGGGCGAGGTGGTTTCGAGCCACAGGTAGTCCTCGGGCGCGCCCCAATATGAGAGGTGATAATACACACCGGAGCCGCCGCTGCGTTTCCGCTCCTCGGCATTGGAGAGCTGGCGAACGTAGCCGTGGTTATCATCGACCCATACGAGCGTGACATCGTCCGGCACCTTCAGACCGTTGCGATAGAGCTCCAGGACTTCTTTGTAGGGGACGAAACTCTGCGGCACCCACTCGGGCTTCGGGTTCACATACTTAGCCAGCATGGCGCGCTGCTCTTTGAAGATGTCCTCCATGGCGGCCAC
>CBRAFO010000195.1:0-5101 GCA_967755175.1 uncultured Opitutaceae bacterium
GAGGGTCTTGTTGTAGAAGTCGGCGATGACGCGCTGCATGGCGTCGGATTTTTGGCCAGTGCCGGTGCCTGCGCCGCTGAAGGGCTGGGTGTTGGTGCCGTCGGTGTAGATGAAGTCGGGTTGGTATTTATCGACTACGTCCATCATGCGCAGAGCCCACCAGGTGGCATACCACTTGGCGTAGGCGGCGTGGTTTTGGAAAATGCCGTCGGGCGGCGGAGTCCACCCGGTATTGGCGGCGCGGGTGACGCCTTTGTATTCACGGAGGTCCACGCCGTAGAGCAGGCGCGGGTCGAGGCCTTCCCACCACTTGCCCTTGCCGTCGGCGAGGGTGAGGTGGCCATCGTAGGGGACGCCGGCCTTGGGGCCGTCTTTGTCGGCGCCGAAGGAGGTCTGCCACCACCACCAATTGTATTCGTGGTGGAAAGTGACGCCGAAGCGGATGTCGGCGGCGCGGGCGGCCTTGGTCCATTCGCCGAGAAGGTCGCGCTTGGGGCCGAGACGGGTGGAGTTCCAAGGCTGATACTGGGAGTTCCACATATCGAAGTTGTCGTGGTGGACGCCTTGGATGATGAGGTAGCGGGCGCCGGCGTCTTTGTAGAGGGCGACGAGTTTGGCGGGGTCGAGCTTGGTGGGGTTCCAGTCGCGCAGGACTTCCTTGTAGCCGACATGCGACGGGTGGCCGTAGTTGGCGAGGTGGTTTTTGTAGGCGGTGGTGCCGGGTTTGTAGAGGTTGCGGGCATACCAGTCGCCGCTCTTGCCGGCGGCTTGGGGACCGAAGTGAACCCAGATGCCGAACTTGGCGTCGCGCAGCCAAGCGGGGGTGCCGGGATAGTTTTTCTCAATGGATTCCCAGGTCGGTGCGTAGGGCCCGGGGGTGATGGGCAGGTCGAGCTTCACCTCGGCGGCGGACTTGGAGTCGGCCATCGGCACGCTGTCCACCGGTTGGGTGGCGGGGAGCGCCGGGAAGGGCGGCAGCGGCGGCAGCGCGGCGCCGATGGTGTCGGCTGCGGACGCGAGGGATGCCACCAGGGCGGTGGCGGTGAGGAGGATGGGAATGCGCATGGGAAAATGGCGAGGGTCGGAAATGGGTGATGGAATCGGGTTAAGGGCGGGTCGGTTCGAGGCCTGCTATTTTTTCGGCGACAGTTTCAGCAGAACGACGCCAGAGGCCGGAATGGTGAACTTGGACTTCAATGGGCTGAAATCAGGGATGTCCTGCTGGCGCCAGAGATCACGCGCTATCACCTTGTCTCCTAGCCCCATCGCTTTCTTCAGCTTGTTCATGCCAACCTCGGCCGCCTGCTCGCCTCGATTGAAAATTCCCAAGACCTGGGAGCCATCGGCCAACGGCTTCACGTAAAAGTCCACCGCTCCGTCGGTCACGACACGAATAGCCTGTTTTCCAAGTTCATCCTGGTTGATGGCCAGCACCTCGTCGTTGGTGAGAAGCCCTAGGGTGAAGGCATCCAGCTTCTCCAGATCGCACCCGAGCATCAAAGGAGACGAGGCGAGGCACCACATACTGATATGGGTGTATTGCTGGTCGGGCGTCAGGCGCGTGGGATGCGTCTTCGTCCAGCCATGCCCGTCATTTCCCACACCCACCTCTCCGACGACCAGCATGTCGAGATCGTTCCAATGACCTGGGCCGGCAAAGGGCGCCCATTGATCCTGGCTGAAGGCAATTTCGCTGAGGGAGTAATGCCATTCCCGGTCGCCGTCGCGCCAGACATCATAAATATCTCCAGTCGTGCGCCAGCTTTCGGCGATCCGGGAGTAGGCTTCCGCATTCTCCACGGTGCCATTGTTGGAGAGGCTATAGACAATATCTCTGCCCGTTGAGCGGAGGGCATTGCTCATCACGGTGGCGCGGGGCAGATCCATCGGCCACCAATCGTATTTGAGGTAATCGATTCCCCACTTCGACCATTCGCGCGCATCGATCTCTGCAAAAGAAACCTTGCCCATGCCCTTCTCCCCCATGCCCTTCACTTTCTTATTCCATGTGCCAGTGGTGTCTTCCGCGCTCCCTCCTCGAAATCCGTTATAGGAGGTGGCCCACGGAGACGAATAAAGCCCAGCCTTCAACCCGAGTTGATGAATCTCTTTCACCAGGCCCGGCACATCGGGAAATTTATTATTTCCCACCATGGCAAGATTGGGGCCGGTTCTATCTCCCTGCCAGCCATCGTCCACGTTGATGTAGGTCCATCCATGCTGACTCAGTCCACTGGAGACCATGGCTTTCGCCGTGCGGAGAATCTGGTCTTGAGTGACAAATTCCGCAAAACAGTTCCAACTGCTCCACCCCATCGCCGGGGTGAGGGCAATCCGATCTCCCACGATGACCCGGAACTTCTTCTCGGCCGCACCCAGCTTGTTGGTGGCGCGCAGAGTAATGGGGTAGGTCCCCTTTTCATTCAAGACTCCGGAGATGAATCCGGTCTTGGCATCGATGGAAAGCGTGGAGGGCAGGCCGTCCGCAGCAAACGTCATCGGCCGATCACCCGTCGCAGGGACGTTATAAATAACCGGCGCTCCCGGACGAACTCCGAAGACGGCCGGTCCATTAATCCGTGGCGTCGAAGGAGGCGGCGGAGTCAGCGGGGGCGGCAGGGTCTGTGGCGTCACATTTTCGACGTTTCCACCGTGCACGGGAAGCGCGAGAGCCACCGGGAAGAGGAGATAGATCAGGAAGTGTTTTCTCATGGATAAATTTGAGCGGTCCGTCGGAGAGGTCGTGATCAGGGGATGACGATTCGGTAGAAGCGTTTGGGTTGGCCGGCCGCGCCGACGTCGGTGACCTGAAAGATGCCGCCGGTGCCCGTGATGTTGTCCTGCAAGACGGACCACGAGCCGGCTTGCAGCGTGTCGGAGCGCTCCACGCGGTAGGTTTTTCCGGATACGGTGGAGAAATTCACGGTGATATTGCCGTCACTATTAACCGTGAGGCCCGTCACCTTCAGCAGGCTGGCCGCGTTGGTCGGGTTGGTGCCTGCGGCGAACTCTTGCGCGTTGGTCATACCATCGCCGTCGGGGTCCGCGTTATCGGCGGCGTTGCCGGAATTGCTCGTCGTGCCGAAGTAGGTCAGCCGCCAGCTCTGGAGGGTGGTGTAAGTGGTCCCGCTCGCCTCGGTGGAATCGGCGCTCTCGCCGCCGAGGTTCACGGCGGAGACCACATAATAGTAGGTGGTGCCGTTGGTCAGGCCGGTGTCGGTGAGGGACGTGCCGGTGACGCCCGAGGCCACGAGAGCATAAGAACCTCCCGGGGTTGGCGAGCGCTTGACTCGATAGCTGGCGGCTCCGGGAGAAGCGGCCCAGGTGAGCGCAACCTGGGCGTCGCCACCGGTCGCGGTAAAACCGGACGGAGCCGGGGGCGGAGCCATCGTGGTCGCGCTGATTTCGGCGGAGTTAACGCTTTCGACGACTCCATTGAACGTGGAAACCACGTAATAATAGGGGCTTCCGACGGCGAGGCTGGTATCGGTGTAGCTCGTGCCGGTCACCGAACCGAGGATCGTATAGGGGCCGCCGGTTATGTAGCCGCGTTTGACGTTGTAGCCGGTCGCTCCGGACACGGCACTCCAGCTCAGCGCGACCTGGGTTTGGCCCGGGGTAGCGACAACATTCACGGGCGCATTCAGCGAGGCTGCGGCCAAGGCGGAGATCTCGGCGGCGCTCAAGGCGCGGCCGTAGATTTGGAATTCATCCAGAGAGCCGTTCAAATAGGGATCGACGCTCCATTGCGATCTTCCGAGGTAATTTTGGGTAGTGCTACCCAAGCTCGATGGATTAAGGCTCATCGCCGCATTGGATCCGACCGCGGTTCCGTTGACATAAAGCGTGCCGGTGGAACCCGACAGGGTCACTGCCACGTGCGTCCACGTCCCGGTTGGGAGCGTGTAGGTTGTATTGATCAGCTGGACCGTTCCGCCCGTCGCGATGGCATACTGTAAGATCCCCGTGCCGCTCCTGGGGCAAAGCTCCATGAAATTCGAGGTGCCCGTTCCAAAATCAAAAATTCTCGTGTTGTTCGACGTGCCGTTCAACTTCACCCAGGCCGAAATGGTAAAGTTATTCAGCCCGGCGACCACGCCGGTGGGCAGGGTCGCGTAATTGGTGGAACCGCTCAGGCTGACCGCGTTGTTGATCTTGCCGGCCACGTAGGTGGAGCCGCCGAGGAACGTGCCGTTCCATCCATTGCCGCTGGTATCGGTGACCGTCGCCCCGCTGATTTGATCGAAGCGCAGATGGGCGCGCAGCGGGTTGTCGTTGGGCGTCACCACCAGCTGAATACTGGCGGCGCCTTCGCCGCCGGCGCCCGATGCGGTGATGACGTAATAATAGGTCGTGCCGTTGACCACCGTGGTGTCGAAGTAGCTGGTGGTCGTCAGCCCGCTGACGATGACCGTGTAGGGGCCGCCGGAGACGGTGGAGCGCTTGATCGTGTAGCTGGTCGCTCCGGAGACCGCCTGCCAGAGCAACCCGGATTGGCCATTGCCGGCAGAGGCGATCGCGCCGGACGGGGCTGCGGGCGCGTCCACGGGAGTCGCGGTGGCTTGCGTCGAAGCGGCTCCCTCGCCGGCTACGTTTTGGGCCGAGACCACGTAGTAATACGAGGTTCCGTTGACGACATCGGTGTCAACATAGCCGGTGGCGGAGGTCGTGCCGACGAGCTCGTAATCGCTGCCGCTGGTTTCGGAGCGTTTGATGTTATAGCTGGTCGCTCCGGTGGAAGCGGTCCAGGTGAGCGTCACGGTGGCATTGCTCGCGGTCGCGGTGAGTCCGGTCGGGGCCGCAGGCGGAGCCAGGGGTGTGGCCGAGGCCTGCGCCGAGACGGCGCTTTCGCCATTCGCGCCGACCGCAGTCACCACATAATAATACGCGGTGCCATTGATGACGGTGCTGTCGGCATAAGTCGCCGAGGCGGAGGTGTCGATCGGGAGATACCCGCTGCCGTCGGTGGTCGAACGCTTGATATTGTAGCTGGTCGCTCCGGAGGAAGCGGTCCACGTCAAGGTCACGAGGCCGTTGCCACTGACGGCCGTGAAGTTGGCGGGAACCGGCGGAGGACCGACGGGAGTCGTGCTGACTTCGG
>CBRAFO010000196.1:0-5084 GCA_967755175.1 uncultured Opitutaceae bacterium
GGATGATTTTGACGATCTGCTGGCCGGGGGTGACGGACTTGATGACTTCCTGGCCGACGCAGGCGGTCTGAACGCGTTCGATGAATTCGCGGGCGACCTTGAAGTGGACGTCGGCCGAGAGCAGGGCGGTGCGCACCTCTTTGAGGGCGTCGGCCATGTTGTCTTCGGTGAGTTTGCCGACGCCACGGAGGTTGCGGAGGGCGGAGGAAAGTTTGTCGGTGAGTGACTCGAACATGTTAAACGCGCCAACGTGGGCGACGTCGGGCGCGCTGGCAAGTCGGGCGGTGGCCTATGTCTGCGAGCGGCCGAGGACGGCGGCCCCGACGTGCAGCGCGCGCTCGCACCAGCTCCACGGCGCCGCGGGGCGGTCGGGGGCGCCGTCGAGGGCGAGTTCCTCGCTCCACGAGCGGCCTCCGGCGGGAACGGAGACGATCAGATCGGGGAGGGCGGTGACCACGGTCAGGGGGCTGAGGATGAGCAGGAGTTCGGTTTGCCCGCCGCTGATCAAGCCATTGATGCGGAGAACGCGGCTGAGGCAGAGGTGGTCGTCCTCGTTTTGCTCGAACACGATCCAGCGCGAGCCGACGGGCTCAGGCATGACGAAGCGCAGCCAATCGGTGTCTTCGAGCGACCAACGTGCCGTGTCGGACGGATCGCGTGCACACAGGTGGCGCGCCACGAGGCCCTGGCGCCCAGAGAGGCGAATGGGTTCGGGATGGCTGAGCCGCCAAGCGCCATTGGGTAACGAGGTGATGAGGTAGGATTTGAAGGCCATGAGAGGAGGCGGTGGGTGGTGGGGCGTTGAGTGGAGGAGCGTTGAATAAAGGAGAGTTGCGCGTGAAGGAGCGGCGACGTCCTCGTCGCCGTTTTAGGAGCAGACGGCGACGGGGACGTCGCCGCTCCGGGAGGGAGTTTCGGCGCGGGCGAGGCGGGTGAGTTCGGCGGGGGTGAGGGGGCGTCGGGCGCGACGGCTGGCGGCGCGCACCCGAGGGAGCAACGTATGCGGATCGGTGCGCAGGCCGAGTTGCGCGCACACGGACGCGAGGGCGGAGGCACCGGTCTTTTCACCGATCACAAAATCGGGGGCGGTGCGTCCTACTTCGGTGGCGGGAAATGCTTCGTAGGTGCGGCGGTCGCGCAGCAGGCCGGCGCAGTGCAGTCCGGATTCGTGGCTGAACACCGCCGAGCCCACCCCGGGCGCAGCGATAGGCACGGGACGGCGGGAGGCGCGGGCAACGAGATCGGAGAGCGGGCCCAGTGCGGCCAGGTCGATGCCGGTGTCGATGCCGTAGGCGTGGCGGGCGGCGAGCGCGACTTGTTCCAAGGCGGCGTTGCCGGCGCGTTCGCCGAGGCCGTTGACGGTCACGCTCGCCCACTCGGCACCGGCTTCGGCGGCGGCAAGGGTGTTGGCGGTGGCGAGGCCGAGGTCGTTGTGGGCATGAAACTCGATGGACGGCGACGGGGACGTCGCCGCTCCGGCGGCAAAGGCGGCGCGGACGGTGCGGACGAGCGAGGCGGCGGCGGTGGGCGAGAGGATACCGACGGTGTCGGCAAGGCGGAGGCGGCAGGCACCGACTCGTTGCGCGGCGGCGGCGAAGCGGCGGAGGAGCGTGGGATCGGCGCGAGAGGCGTCTTGCGCGCCGACCGAGAACGTGGCGAAACGGGCGCGGGCGATGGCGGTGAGGCGGTCGAGTTCGGACAGAACCCAGTCGTCGGTTTTTCCCCATGCATCGAGGTGCAGGCGCGAAACCGGAAAGGAGAGGTGGACGCCGCCGACGTGGCACGCCGAGGCGGCATCGAGGTCGCTTTCGCGGGCACGGCACCACGTGACGACGCGGGCGGGGCCGACGGCGCGGGCGACGGCATTGATATCGAGCACGGCGGCGCGTCCCATCGCGGGGATGCCGACTTCGAGCAGCGGCACGCCGGCGGCGACGAGGGCTTCTGCAATGGCGACACGGGCACGGCGGGTGAAGACCACGCCGGGGGCCTGCGCGCCGTCGCGCAGGGTGGTGTCGAAGAACTGGAGGCGGGGGCGCATGCGGGCGCGGGGGACTTTGGGGAGCGGCGACGTCCTCGTCGCCGAGGATTGTCGCGGGCAGGCACTGAATCGGCGACGGGGACGTCGCCGCTCCTTTTAGGCGACGCCTGCGGCACCGCTGCCACACGCGTCTTTGCAGGCACCGCAGTCGATGCATTTTCCAGGGTCGATCACGTAGCAGCAGGTGTCGGCTTTGTAGGCGATCGCGCCTTCGGGGCAGACCTCGGAACAGGTGCCGCAGGCGGAGCAGGATTCGTCGGAGATTTTGTGGGCCATGGGAGGGATAGAACGAGTGGGAGAACGAGAACGATTTAAACGAGGTGGGCTTCAGCTACGGTGCCGGCTTCGATGGCATCCAGGATTTCGTCGGCGATGGCCGGGGTGACGCCTTTATACCAATGGCCGGCGGGGTAATCGATCACCACGGGGCCGTTGACGCAGCAGTTGAGGCAACCGGTCATGGCGACCGCGATGCCTTCGAGGCCGCGTTCGTCCACCTCGGACTGGAGGTGTTGCACGAGTTGGAGGGACTCTTTTTTGAAGCAGTTGCCTTGGGCGGTGCCGTTGGCGCGGAAGCTGCCGCAGACGAAGAGGTGGTGGGCGGGTTTATCCATGGTGAGTAGTGGTGGTTGGTGGTGTGGTAAGGTGGCGATGGGTGGAGCGGCGGCGTCCTCGCCGCCGATTCGAACGGGGACGGCGACGGGGACGTCGCCGCTCCATTCGGAGGTTAACTGCAGCCGTTGCCGGCGCCTTTGCAGCCGTCGCCGCAACTGGTGAAGCGGCGGGTGAGGGACGCGGGAATGGGCTGGTCTTTGAAGATCGCCGTGAGGCCTTCCTCAATGAGGCCTTCCATCTCCACAATGCGGATACCGCGTTCTTCGACGGCTCGGCGGGGCTGCGGTCCGGCGGCGGCGACGAGCAGCGCACGGCAGTCGTTGAGGAGATCACCGAGTTCGTTCCAGCGGTTGAGTCCGGAACCGGCTTCGGGGGTTTTGCGCAGCTCGACAAACTTCACTCCGGCGGGGGCGTCGGGGTCTTGCTTGAAGATGAGGAGGCGGGTCGCTTCGCCGAGGTGTTGGTTGACCAACATGCCTTCTTCCGAGGCGACTGCGATGTAGGGACGCGTGGCGATGGCGGCGGCGCTGGGTTTGGCGAAGGCCGCGAGCGTTTCCATCTGCTCGGTGGTGTTGGCCTCGTTGATCAGTCCGACCGCGTCGGCGCGGCAGCGGGCGCAGTGGGTCATCTGCGGGAGGTGCCGGCCGGTCTTCATGCGGGTGCCAGCCACGAACGCGGGATCGGGCGGAGGTAGGTTTTCAAACTCGGCGCCTTCGACGGGGAGAAACGCCATGCAGTTCATGATGTCCACGCCGAGGGCGCCCATCTGGATGGCGATGTCCTCGATGTGCCGGTCGTTGATGCCGGGAATGATGATGGAGTTTATTTTTACGACGATGCCGGCGGCTTTGAGGCGGACGATGGCTTCGAGTTGGCGATCCATGAGAAACTGAGCGGCATCGATGCCTCGCAACGGGCGGCGCCCGTCGCGCACCCAGGCGTAAACGCGGGCGCCGATGATCGGATCGACGGCGTTCACGGTGAGAGTGACGTGGCTGACTTCGAGGGCGGCGAGGTTGTCGATGTGCGGTCCGACGCCGAGGCCGTTGGTGGCGAGGCAGAGGATCATCTCGGGGTGGCGCTGGCGCACGAGTTTGAGCGTGGCCATGGTCTCGACGGCGTTGGCAAAGGGGTCGCCCGGACCGGCGATGCCCATAACGGCGAGGTTGGGAATTTTTTTAAGCGTGGCGTCGAGGTAGTCGGCGGCTTGGCCGGGCGTCAGGATCGCGCTGGTGACGCCGGGGCGGCTTTCGTTCATGCAGTCAAACTTCCGGTTGCAGAAGTTGCACTGCACGTTGCAGCGCGGGGCAACGGGCAGGTGGATGCGCCCGTGGGTGTGGTGCGAATCTTTGTTGAAGCACGGGTGCTTGGAGAAATCTCGTGCGACGATGGCGGGGGAAAGGGGAGCGGCGGAAGAATCGGTGAGCATGTTGGAGCTGGTTTAAAGGTAGGCGTAGCCGATGGGTGAATCGCTCTGCTTGCGGTCGAGGAGCGTGTTGACGATCTGGTCGTAGAGTTGCTGCGCGCCGGTGTATCCGACGTGGAGCACGCGCTGTCCGCCGATGCGGTCGTGGATGGGGAAACCGCAGCGAAGGAGTGGCACGCCGAGCTTGCGGGCGAGGCTGTAACCTTTGCTGGAACCAATGAGAAAATCGGGCTTGGCCGCTTCGGCGATGGCGGCGATGTCGGCAAAATCCGCGCCTTCGCGAATGACCGTGCGTTCGTCGATTTCGGGGGCGGCGGCACGGAGAGCGGCGGCGAGGCGTCCGCTGCGACCTCCGGAGGCGCAGAGCACCGGGACGATGCCGATTTCGGTGAGCAGGGCGGCCAGACCAACGACGAGGTCTTCTTCACCGTAAACGATCGCACGTTTTTCGAAGACGTATTTGTGGCCGTCCACCCAGGAGTCGATGAGACGGCCGCGTTCGTCGATGACTGCGTTGGGAATGGGGCGGCCGGAAAGCGTGGAGAGCGTTTCTAAAAAAACATCGGTTTCTCTCAATCCGATGGGCTGACCGAGTCGGTGCAGGGGGACGCCGCGCCGGGAGTGGAGAACGGTGCCGGCGGTGGTCTTGGCTCCGGCGAGGACGCGTCCGTATTCGATGCTGGCGCGGGCGGAGCCGAGGGCGCGAATCGCGTCCATGGGCGTGCCTCCGGCGGGGAGTTTTTCGTAGTCGGCCCAAGAGGGTCCATCGAGGGTTTCGCTGTAGTCGGGAAGAAGCGTGAGCGGCAGGTCGAAGGCGGCGACGAGACGTTTGATTTCGCGGAGATCGGCGGCGGAGAGCATGCCGGGGAAAACGGCGACCGGGGCGGTGTGGACCGGCGACGGGGACGTCGCCGCTCCGGTGAGGGATTCCACCAGCGCACGGACGGCGCTGTGATAGCCGTCGGCGTGGGTGCCGCGGAAACTGGCGGTGGATACCGGCAC
>CBRAFO010000197.1:0-5040 GCA_967755175.1 uncultured Opitutaceae bacterium
CGACGGGCACGAGTTCGAAAGTGCGTTCCCATTCACCGGCGATGAGTTGGCCGGGCTCGGGGTGACGGCTCATCATCATGGGATTGGACGCTTGGGCGCGGAGCGGCAGGCTGGTGATGAGGCCGAGCTTTTTCCGGGTGATCTGCTGCACGCTGTAAACGAGCTGGGAGAGATCGTATTCGAGGAACGACTCGCGCTGCGGGGTGAGGGCCGGGATGACTTTTTGTTGGTCGGCTTGGGTCGCGACGAGGCCGAAGTAGAGCGATTCGCCGGTGCCGGGGACGGTCTGCGGCTGGAGGCCGGCGGACGCCGCGCGCTCTTCCTCTGGCGTGTCGGGACGCGGGTTGATCACGTTGAGGGTGAGCTTTCCGTGGGAGGCGCGGACGTATTGGCGGAGCATCTCCTGGACGCGCTCGGCGTAGTTTTTATCGGCGACGCGGAGGCCGGCGGCGTCCTTGGAGAAGTAGTAGTCGAGGACGACGGGTTCCTCGATTTTACCGAGGAGCGACTGGGTGCCGGGCGAGAGCGTGTAAATGCGGTCCGCGGTGGCGTCGCCGCGCAACGGGAGTTGCGAGGCGAGGTAGTTGACCAGCACGAGGCCGGCAAAGAGGAGAACGATGGTGAGAAGGGCTTTGCTTCCGTGTTTCATGGGTGCGGGCGGAGGGGGCAAAGTTGAGAGTTGAGTGCTGAGAGTTGAGGGCCGGGGAACGGATTAACGTTCGAGGGCGACGACGTTCAGGAAGAGGGTGAAACCAGTGAGCGACAGGAAGAAGACGACGTCCTTCGGGTCGATGATGCCTTTGGTGAAGGCGTTGAAGTGGGTGGCGAAACTGAAGTTGGCGAGGAGGTCCACCGCCCACACCGGAAGGACTGCGGAGAGAGCGCCGTTGAAGACGCTCCAGCCGAGGAAGAGGAGCACGAGGCAAGCGAGCACGCTAAGGACGAAGCTGATGACCTGGTTCTTCGTCAGCGCCGAGGTGAGCGAGCAGACTCCGAGGTAAGCGCCGGCCATGAGAATGCTGCCGAGGTAACTGCTCGCGATCACACCCCAGTCGGGGTTGCCGAGGTAACCGACGGTGATGACCATTGGGAAACTCAGCAGGATGGCGACGGTGAGAAACGCCCACGCGGCGAGAAATTTGCCGAGCACGGCGTCCAGCGTGGTGAGCGGCAACGTGAAGAGCAGCTCGACCGTGCCGGTGCGTTTCTCCTCGGACCAGAGGCGCATGCCGGCCGCCGGAATAAGGAAGAGGAACAGCCACGGATGAAACACGAAGAAGCTCTCCAGCGAGGCGAGGTTGGCTTTGAAAAAGCCGCCGATGAAGAAGGCGAGGCCGACCGAGGCCATCAGGAAGACGATCAGGAAAACGTAGGCCACCGGTGAGCGGAAGTAGCCGAGGAATTCGCGCTTAAAGACGGGTGTGATCTGGGACATGGGGGTGTTTTCGTGAGAAGCGAGCTTGCTCGCGATGGGACGCGGAATCGCGAGCAAGCTCGCTTCCCACGACGGGCATCGCGTGCGGTCAAAAAGGTTTTACGCGTCGGAGCTCGTCAGGCTGCGGAAGATCGCGTCGAGGCGGGCGCCGGGTTGGCGGGCGCGGAACTGGGCCGGGGTTTCGTCCACCACGACCTTGCCTTGCGAGATGATGATCACGCGGGTGCAGATCGCTTCGACCTCTTCCAGAATGTGCGTCGAGAGGATTACGGCTTTTTCCGCGGCGAGGTTTTTGATGAGCGCGCGCACCTCGTTTTTTTGGTTGGGATCGAGGCCGTCAGTGGGCTCGTCGAGGATGAGCACGGGCGGGTTGTGTAGCAGCGCTTGGGCGAAACCGACGCGTTGCTTGTAACCTTTCGAAAGCGTCTCGATCGTCTGTCTGCGGACGGGGTCGAGCTGGGTGAGGCCGAGGGCGCGGGCGACTTGGGTTTGGCGCGCGTCGCGGGTGCGGAAACCGCGCGTTTCGGCGATGAAGCCGAGGAACTCTTCAACAGTCATTTCACCGTAGGCGGGGGCGCTTTCGGGGAGGTAACCGAGGCGGCTTTTCACGGCGACGGGATCGCGGGTGACGTCGTGGCCATCGACCAAGGCGGTGCCGGCATCGGGACGGAGGAAGCCGGTGATCATCTTCATCGTGGTGGACTTGCCGGCGCCGTTGGGCCCGAGGAAGCCGAGGATGTCGCCGTGGTTGACGGTGAAGCTCACGCCATCGACGGCGCGTTTCGAACCGTAGTGTTTTACGAGACCTTTAACTTCGATCATGGAGCGAATCAGAGGTGTTGCGGAGGGGGGATTGCAGGGTTGGGTGGACCTGATGGGAAAGCCGTGCGCGGAAAAAAGTTCCGCGAAAAATCACGGAGGGATTACGCCTAAAAATCCCGACGCAGGGGATTCAAGCGGATTTTTTTAACGGACAGAAGTGGCACGGGCATCTTGCCCGTGTGATCTGAGTCCGGGGATCATGGGCAGGATGCCCATGCCACTTTAGAGGGCCGCGAGCTCGCGGTCCTTCTCTGTCTTGAGGCGCAACTGGCCGCAGGCGGCGTCGATGTCGTGGCCTTTTTCGCGGCGCAGCGTCACTGAAACACGGGCATCGCGGAGGATGTCGGCGAACCGTTCCTGGCGCGTGTTCGAGGGGCGCTTCCACGGGAGGCCTTCGACGGTGTTATACGGGATAATGTTTACGTGCGCGTGGAGATCGATGGCGATGTCGCGCAGCTTCTCGGCCTGATCGAGCATGTCGTTGACCTCTTCGATCAAGATGAACTCCAACGTCACCATGCGGCCGTGCTTTTCGTTGAAGGCTTTGATCGCGGGGAGAAGTTTCTCCAGCGGGTAGGCCTTGTTAACCGGCATGATCTTCTCGCGGACTTCGTTGGTCGCGCCGTGGAGCGAGATGGCGAGGCGGATGCCGAGCGGTTCTTCGGCGAGCTTGAGAATCTTGGGGACGAGTCCGCTGGTCGAGAGGGTGATGCGGCGGGCACCGACCCCGAGGCCCCACTCGGCATTTACGATGGTGAGGGCGCGGATGATGTTGTCGTAGTTGGCGAGGGGTTCGCCCATGCCCATGACCACGATGTTGTCAAAGGAGGCGAGTTCCATGCGGGCGCGCGGCGTGCGGGCGTCCTCGCGGTAGCACACTTGGAGTAACTGGGCGACGATCTCGCCGGCGTTGAGGTCGCGCTTGAGTCCGGCGAGCCCGGAGGCGCAGAAGGCGCAGGCCATCGCGCAACCGACCTGGGTGGAGATACAGATGGTCTTGCGCGACTCGTCCAAGCCGACGCCTTCCTGCGGCACGCGAATGATGACGGTTTCGATGAGCGAGCGGTCGCCCATTTCGAGGAGCAGTTTGTCGGTCACGTCCATCGACTGTTTGCCCAACACGAGGGAGGCGGGCATCAGTTCAAACGTCTCGTCGAGCCAGGTGCGCAGGGGCTTCGAGAGGTTGGTCATGTCGTCCCAAGTGCGGGCGCGCTTTTTGTAGACCCACTCCAGGATTTGTTTCGCGCGGAAAGCCGGCTCACCTTTTTCGCGCAGGCGCGTGGTGAGGGAGTCGAGAGTTTCGCCGGTGAGCGGCGACTTGGCGGGCGTGTAACGCATAACGAAGATTAGAATGGCCACAAAGAGGCACAAAGAGACACAAAGAAACCACAAACCGGCATGAATCTACTCCAGCGCCATATTTTCAAAAGCGTGTTCTTCACCTGCGTAGTCGCCGCAGGGGTGTTCGCCTTTGTGCTGATCGTAGGCAACGCCTTCAAGGATCTCCTCGGCTACTTGCTGGCCGGGCAATTGACGCTGGAAACCTTTCTCAAGCTGATCGCACTTCTCGTGCCGTATGTGGGCGTGCATGCCCTGCCGATCGGGATGTTGACGGGCGTGTTGCTCGTCCTCGGGCGCATGTCGGCGCAGCAGGAAGTCACCGCGATGCGCGCGGCGGGCCTGGGGCTCGGTTACGTGGCCAAGCCGATCCTCTTGATTGCGGCGGCCGGGGTGGTGGTCTCGCTGGGTTTAAACTTTTACTACATGCCGCAGGCGAGGACGCTTTATCGCAGCACGGTTACTGATTCCGTGCGCAAGAACCCGCTGAGCATGATCGTGGAGAAAACCTTCATCCGCGATTTCCCGGGCGTGGTGATTTACGTGGGCGAGAAGACCGGTGGCGAGTTGGGCGACGTGTGGTTTTGGAAGCTCGACAAGGAAAAGCGCGTCACGGAATTCCTGCGCGCGAAGAAGGGCCATGTCACCTACGACGAGGATGCAAACGTCATGAAGGTCTCGTTGCTCGACACGTTTTCCGACCGCCGCAACCCGGACCATCCGGAGAACTTCACCAATACCGACACGCAAGTCTCCATGGGCGAAGTGGTCGTGGACATTCCGATGGGAAATATCTTCGGTGCGCGCGGCACCTCGTCGAATAAGGCCTACCTGCTGACGCTCGGCGAGTTGTTGGCGCGGAGAGATCAACTGGAGCGAGAACACGCGTCGTTTGCCGAACGCATGACAGTATCGGTGGCGCTCAACGAGAAGGCGGCCGGCTCGTTCACGATCCTCGCGTTCACCCTAATGGCGATTCCGCTGGGCATCAAAGTCTCGCGCAAGGAAACCACGGCGAACCTCGGCGTCGCGCTGGCGCTGGCGCTGTCGTATTACTTTCTCAACGTCATGGTGGGCTGGCTGGATCGCTCGCCCGCCTTGCGGCCCGACCTGTGGCTGTGGTTGCCGCCGGTGCTCTTCGTGGGCGTAGGCGTGTGGTTGTTCCGCCGCGTGGAGCGGATCTAGGAGCCTTCGGCTTCAGGCGTGGTGCGTGGCCTCGGCTCGCTACGCGTTCGGCCGCTCCGTCGCGGTGCGTGTCTTCGTGTAGGAGCCTGCTTGCAGGCGATTCGGGGTGATTAACGCGGACGTTTCGCGCTCATCGCCTGCGAGCAGGCTCCTACATTTAAACAAGAGGAGCGTCGGTTGCTGACCTGCTCAGGCCTTCGCCAGCGCGCGGTTGAGGGCGCTGACGACGGCCTTGATCGAGGCGAGCTCGATGTTGGTGT
>CBRAFO010000198.1:0-4911 GCA_967755175.1 uncultured Opitutaceae bacterium
TCTTTGGGTGCGGCTCCGGCTGATCGCCTTCGCGGGGGAGCGGAGGTGTCGGCTGATCGCCGACAGGTTCCCGAGATGAGGCAGGCCTGAATTTAGACAGGATTACAGGATAGATAGGGATAACGGCACAGCGGGATTCATCCCTGTCTCATCCTGTTAATCCTGTCCAAGATCGAGGTATCGAGGAGTGAGTGGGGCCGAGTTATCCGCCTCCGCGATGGAGCGAGGTGTCGGCTAATCGCCGACAGGATTCCTGCACTGGATCGATGGATCTCAATGAGTGCCGATCAGTGTTAATTAGTGGTTTAAACGGATCGGGTTTAACCACGCCCCCGGTCTTATTTTTTGATCAGGCCGACGAACCAGAGGAGCAGGAGGCCGCCGCCGATCGCGAAGAGGACTTCGATGGCGGTGTGGCTGATCTGGTGATACACGAACCAGCCCAAGAACGCGCCGGCGACCGCGATCACGAGGTTGATGGGGAGGCCGGTCTTTTTGTTTTTACCGGCGAGGGTCAGAACCAATCCAACCACACTGCCGATGACGATCAGGGTTATGCAGGTTTGTAGGTTCATGACGGTGGGCTCAGGCGGTGGCGGCGGGGAGGGTCAGCTTTTGCCAGAGGGCGACGGGGACTTCTTCGGCGCGGCTTTGCGCGCTGTAGCCGGCTGCGGTGAGCTCGGCTAGCCAGGCGGCGCCTTGGTCGGGGAGCTTTTCGCGGAGAAGCGCGCCGAGTTGTTTACGGCGTTGTTGGAAGCAGGAGCGAATGAGGAGTTTTACTTCGGGCGCGAAGACGAAGGGCGCGGGTTTACGCACGAGGTTGAGCAGATACGACTCAATGTCGGGGCGCGGGTGGAAGCAGGCGGCGGCGACTTTGTGGCCGGGGGCGATGTCGTAGGCGGATTGGAGGAAGATCGAGATGGCGCCGAACTGTTTGCTGCCGGGTTTGGCGGCGTAGCGTTGGGCGGCTTCCTGCTGGAGCATCAGCACGAGGTTTGTGGGAAGCGGGCCGGAAAACACGGAGTCCATCCACGGGGTGGAGATGGCGTAGGGGAGGTTGGCGACGACCTTGAAGCCGGCGGCGGCGCGGTCGGCGGGCAGGCCGGCGAGGGGGTGTTCGACGGCGTCGCCTTCCATGAGATGGAAGGTCGTGGGGAAGCGGGGGAGGAGCGTCGCTTCGAGGTAGGCGTGGAGGTGGCGGTCGAACTCGACGGCCCAGAGGTGGGCGCCGGCTTCGAGGATCGCGGTGGTCAACGTGCCGAGGCCGGGGCCGACTTCGACCACGGTGTCACCGGGGCGCACGCCGGCGAGTTCGAGGGACTTGAGGACGATGTTGCCATCCACGAGGAAGTTTTGCCCGAGCGCGCGCTTGGGGAAGTGGCCGAGCTGGCCGAGAAGATCGCGGGTGGCGGAGGGAGAGAGAGGCATGAAGGCGGAATTTTTAACCACTAATGGGCACTAATGGGCACTAATCGAGGAGCGAAGGATGGGTGTAGGAGCCTGCTTGCAGGCGATGGTTGGCGAACGCGGGTGTTGCGTGAAATCGCCTGCAAGCAGGCTCCTACATTCGGATGGAAACGCGGTGGTAGTTTTACGCCTTGGGGTCGTCTTCGAGGTGGAACTTGTGGAGGGCGCGGTGGACGACCGGGGAGAGGATCACGGCGGCGATGGTGATCAGGGCGAGTCCGCAGTAGATCGCGTAACAACCGGCGAAAATCTTCGCGGTGTCGGTGTGGAGCTGCGACAGCGGTCCCATGCCGGAGAGAATCATCGAGGCGTCGAGAAAGGCATCCACCCAGCCTAGTCCGCCGATGAAATGATAGCCGGTCATACCGAGCGTCAGGGAAAACGCGATGAGCGCCAACCCGGTCCCGATGCTGCGCGAGAGGCGGTGATAAAACTTACGCCGCGGTAGGAGCTGCTGGTGCTTTTTCTCAAACATGGCGTGGGCGTCGGTGGGTAAATGTAGGAGCCTGCTTGCAGGCGATTCGGGGGATTGGGATTAACGCGGGTGTTAGGTTCTCATCGCCTGCAAGCAGGCTCCTACATTCCGGACCGGATCAGGGGCGGCGGAAGTCTTCGATCAGGGCGGCGGTGTCGGGGGCCTTCATGAGGGCTTCGCCGCAGAGGATGGCGTGGGCGCCGGCTTTGCGGACGCGAGCGGCGTCGGCCCCGGTGAAGATGCCGCTCTCGCTCACCGCGATCACGTGTTTCGGGAAAAGCGGGATGAGGCGTTCGCTGAGGCCGAGGTCGCACTTGAAGATGGCGAGGTCGCGGTTGTTCACGCCGATGATCTTGGCTCCGTGTTTCACGGCGCGGTCGAGTTCGGACTCGTTGTGAATCTCGAAGAGCGCGTCGAGGCCGGCCATCTTGGCGGCGGCGAACAGGGCGGCGATTTCGTCGTCGTTGAGGGCGCGGACGATGATGAGGATGGCGCTGGCGCCGGCTTCGCGGGCCTGGAGGACTTGAATGGGGTGAACCATGAAGTCCTTGCGGATGCAGGGGAGGGCGGGGCGATTCTGGCGGAAAAGCGTGGTGACGGACGTGAGGTCTTCGAGGGTGCCGCCGAAGAACTTCTCGTCGGTGAGGATCGAGAGGGCGCTGGCACCGGCGGCGCGGTAGTTGAGGGCCTGGTCGGTGGAGGCGAGGCTGGTGGCGGCGATGGCGCCGGCGGAGGGCGAGCGGCGTTTGATCTCGGCGATCACGGCGAGTTTCCCGTCGTCACGGCGGAGGGCGGCGGCGAAGGACGGCGGCTTGGGCGCCATGGCGTTGTAGGCGGCCAGTTCGGGCAGCGAAACCGCGCGGATGAGCGGAGCGATCTCCTGCCGCTTCCAAGCCATGATTTCGGTGAGTTTGTCAGACATGTGAGGGTCACCACGAAACACACGCAGCACACGAAAACCAGACCTGAATTGAGGGCGGGCGGGCGCGGTGGAGCGGAAGGCGGAGGGTCGGAGGGGTTACACAGAGGGCACGGAGTCGGAAGGAGGTGGGGGAGGGATGGAAGACTGCGGGGGGGTGGGGTATGCGGGGGATGGGATGCTGGGCCGAAGTTTTTCCTGACGAACGAGAACGAGGACGAGAAAGAGAACGAGTGTTCCGGAGTCGTGAAAGATTCGGCGGATCGAAAATCGTTCTCGTTCCTCTTAATCGTTCTCGTTCTCTCGCGTCGGTTTGGGTTGGGGAGGAGAAACGGGGAGATTGGCTCTGTGGACTCATTTGCCGGGAACTCTGGCTGGGCTCTGTGCTACATGGCTTGAAGATTGGGGGACGAACGCTCGGGGGAATTTTCGTGTGTTTCACGGGTTTCGTGGTTTCTCCTCTGTGCATGAGCGCTGTCGAAGATCTTCGCAAAACCATCGCCGCCCTGCGCGCACCCGGTGGGTGTCCGTGGGACCAGGAACAAACCCACGCCACGTTGACGCGTTGTCTCATCGACGAGGTCAGCGAGCTGCTCGACACCATCGACCGCCTCGACAAACCGCACATGCGCGAGGAACTGGGCGACGTGCTCATGCAGGTGATTTTTCACGCACAACTCGCGGAGGAGGACGGACACTTTAACCTCGAAGACGTCGCCGCCGAGGCCAACGACAAGCTGGTGCGCCGGCATCCGCATGTGTTTGGCACGGGCGACAAGCTCGGCACGGCCGAGGACGTGATCGTGAAATGGGAGCAGATCAAGGCGCAGGAAAAGAAGAACGGTCCCGTGCAGACGGGCGTGTTTAAAGACCTGCCGCCGCGCCTGCCCGCGCTGATGTTTGCCGAGACCGTCTGGAAGCAGATCGAGAAGAAAGCCCTCCCCGCCGACGGCATCGTGGATGTGGCGCAGGTGAAGGCGCTGGGTGCGCAGCTCGACGACGCCATGCTCGGCAAGATGTTGTTTGAACTCACTGCGGCCGCGCGCGCCAAGGGACTCGATCCTGAAGGTGCGCTGCGGTTGCACGCCACGCAGGTCATGCGCGATGTCGAAGCCCGCGTCACTGCCGCCACCGCCTGAGCCGGTGCTGGCGCGCTGGTGGGCGCCGTTCGCAGAGTTCCTAGAAAAGGAACGCCGCTACTCCGCGTATACGCTGCGCAACTACCGGCAGGCGTTCGACGATTTCTATCGCTGGCTGAACGCGGCCGGCCTGTGGGAACGCGGCTTCGATAAACTCGGCACGCGGGACCTGCGTGATTTCGTAATCGAGGCGCAGTCGCGCTTCGACCGGCGCACGCTGCACAACCACGCCTCGGGGCTGCGGGCGTTCTTTAAGTTCTGGCTACGGCGGGGCGGCGTGGCGCGCAATCCGTTCATCGGCGTGCCGCTGCCGAAGCTGGAGAAGCGCCTGCCGAAATTCCTCACCGAAACGCAGATGAAGCTGCTGTTGGCCGGACCGCAGCGGTTGCTGGAAAACCAGACGATTGATGCGTTCGACGCGTGGCGAGACCGGCTCGTGATGGAGCTGCTCTACGGCGGCGGGTTGCGCGTGAGCGAGCTGGTGGCGCTGGATTACGGACAGATCGATTTTACGAGTGGCGTGGCGCGGGTGCTCGGCAAGGGAAAGAAGGAGCGGCTGTGTCCGCTGGGGCGCGTGGCCATGGCGGTGCTCACGAAGTGGAAAACTGAGTTTGCGCGGGACACCGCGCATAACGCCCCGGTGTTGGTGAACGCGAAGCACGAGAGGCTGCCGGTGCGGCAGGTGCAGTTGATGTTGAAACGTTATCTGGCGCTGGCCGACCTGCCGCTCGATCTGACGCCGCACAAGCTGCGGCACAGTTACGCGACGCATTTGTTGAACGCGGGGGCGGATCTACGGCTCGTGCAGGAGTTACTGGGACACGTGAACCTGAACACGACGCAGGTTTACACGCACGTGAGCGTGGCGCGGTTGCGGGATGTGTATGCGAAGGCGCACCCGCGGGCGTGAG
>CBRAFO010000199.1:0-4883 GCA_967755175.1 uncultured Opitutaceae bacterium
CCTTGGGATGTCGTGGCTGCGCATTCGCTCGGGACGTTGCTCCTGTTGGAACAAGCACCGGAGGTCGCGCAACTTGCCTCGTGCATCGTGTTGCTCGCGCCCGTGTGGGCGTTTCCCAAAGAGGAAGGACTCGGTGGCAAGGTCACGCGCACGCAGGTGCGTTATCTTTCTCGTTGGCTAAAAACAGACCGAGCGGTGGCGCTGGCGGATTTTTATACGCGGGCGGGGCTGATCGGCTGCGAGGCCGGTGCGGTGAACGTTCCGCTGGAGACGTTGCACTGGGGCTTGGACAAGCTGGCGCATGCGCGCGTTGAGCCCTCGCTGCCTGCGGGGTGGCAGGCCTACGTGGGCGCGGACGATACCCTGCTCGATGCGGGCGAGTTGAAAAATGCGGTTCCGGCGGCTACGAGTGTGCCGACTGCGACGCATCACCCGGAGTCGTTGATCCGTGCGTGGGCGACCTCACTTTAATATGAGCACCGAAATCACATCAGCGGACGCGGTGCGGAGCAGTTTCGAACGGGCGGCGCGCACCTACACGGGACACGCGGTGGTGCAGGAGGCGATGGCCGACTGGCTCGCGGAGTGGTTGCCGTCAGAGCGCACCGGCCGCGCATTGGAGTTGGGCGCGGGACCGGGCGTATTTACGCGACGCTTGCTCCCGTGGGCGGGCGCGTTGACCGCGACGGATATGTCGGCAGCGATGTGCCGGGAGGCGGCGATTGCCCTGCCGCAGATGGAATGGCGCGTCATGCGTGCGGAGGCGCCGGAAGGGGATCCCTACGACTGGATTTTCACGAGCAGCATGTTGCAATGGGTCGAGAACCCGCGCGCGGTGTTCGCCGCGTGGCGCAACGCGCTGAAGCCGGGAGGGCGCGTGTTGGCCGGGCTCTTCGCCGACGGGACGCTCACGGAGCTGCGTTCGATGACCAAGGGCTGGAGTCCGCTCACGTGGCGCTTGCCCGAAGAGTGGGCGGAGAGCCTTGAACTGGGCGGGTTAAAGCTGGTGCGTGCGGAAACGGACGTGCGGGTATTTCATCATCCGACGGCGCTGCACTTATTTCGCAGCCTGCACGGGGTAGGGGCGGCGCCCCTGCATCACTTCACGCCGGGACAGTTACGGCGGATCATGCGCGACTACGATGCGCAACACGGCGATGCCGAAGGCGTGCGTTCGACTTGGGTGTTCTATCGATTCGAAGCGGAGCGGGTGGAGTAAGCTCCTTATCGTTTTGGTGGTATAACTCGTTCCGCTGCTTGCGCGGTTGACAACCGGCGTGGGCGCGGGGTCATTGCGGGCTGTGGCAACCAATCCCTTTCTCGATACCTCGTTTGAAATTCGCTGGTCGCAGCATACTCCCGAGCTGATCGCTCCCGCCGTCGAGGCCGCACTGGCCCGAGCTCAAGCATCGCTCGACGTAATCGCGGCGCTTCCGCTGGAGGCGCTGACTTATGCCAACACCTTCCTCGCGCTCGAACGCGCGACCGAGGAACTCAACTACGCTTGGGGCAAGGTCACGCATCTTCAGTCCGTGGACGACTCGCCGCCTTTGCGCGACGCCCACAACGCGCTGCTGCCGGCCGTCTCCGCTTTCTTCGCGCGCATTTCCCTCAACCCGGCGTTGTGGGCGCGGTTGAAGGCGTTCGCCGCCACGCCGGCTGCCGAGGCGCTCACCGGCATCCATCGCCGCTTCCTCAACGAGACGGTCGAGGATTTCCGCCAGGCCGGCGCCGATTTGCCGGACGCCCAGCGCACGCGCTTGGAAGCCATTCAGACGGAGCTCGCCGAGCTCACGCAGAAATACGGGGAGAACGTCCTCGATGCGACCAACGCCTGGGATCTGGTGGTGACCGACGAGGCTCGCTTGCGCGGCTTGCCCGCCCACGCCGTAGCCACCGCGAAACGCAGCGCCGAAGGGAAGGAGATCGGTTCGCCCGAAGCCCCGGCCTGGCGCTTCACGTTGCACATGCCGTCGCAGGAGCCGGTCATGACTTACGCCAACGACGAGAGCCTGCGTCAGACCGTGTGGACGGCCTCGACCGCGGTGGGCGCGCAAACTCCCTATGACAACGCCACGCTGATCCAAAAGATCCTCGCGCTCCGCGATGAGAAGGCGCGTCTGCTCGGCAAGCCGCACTTCGCCGACCTCGTGCTCGCCCGCCGTATGGCTGGATCTGGCGAACGCGCTCTCGGTTTCATCGAGGATATGCGTAGCCGCGCGCACTCCGCTTTCGTGCGCGAATGCGCCGAGTTGGAGGAATTCAAGACGAAGGAAACCGGCTCGCCTCGCTCCGTGCTGAAGGCGTGGGAAGTTGGCTATTGGTCGGAAAAACTTCGCCAGTCGCGCTACGATTTTGACGACGAAGTTCTGCGGCCCTACTTGCCGATGGACCGCGTGATCGCGGGCCTGTTCACGCTCGCGGAGCGCGTCTTCGGTCTGCGCATCACGGAGCACGGAACGGTCTTTCGTGGGAGCGAGCTTGCTCGCGATGCCGGCACGGCGGCGGAGTCGGAATCGCGAGCAAGCTCGCTCCCACGCGATCACGGTGCGGTCGATGTCTGGCACCCCGAGGTGAAGTTCTACGATTTGCACGGCGCGGACGGCCGCCACCTCGGTTCGTTTTACGCCGACTGGCACCCGCGTGAACCGAAGCGCGGCGGGGCGTGGATGGGTTATCTCGTCACCGGTGGTCCGCAGCCCGATGGGTTGCGCGCGCCGCACCTCGGCTACATCTGCGGCAACCTCACGCCGCCCGCCGAGGGCAAGCCCGCGCTCCTCGCGCATGACGAGGTCGAGACGATCTTCCACGAGTTCGGCCACTTGCTGCACCACCTGCTGGGCGAGGTGGAGATCAAGTCGCTCAACGGCGTCAACGTGGCGTGGGACTTCGTCGAGCTGCCGTCGCAGATCATGGAGAACTGGTGCTGGGAACGCGAAAGCCTCGACCTCTTCGCGCGCCATCACGAGACGGGTGCGCCCATCCCCGATGAGATTTTCGGGAAAATGACCGCGGCGAAAAACTTTCGCTCCGCCTGCGCCACCATCCGTCAGGTGCAACTTGCGAAGATGGACCTGTTGCTGCACATGCGTGCCCCGGAATTCGTCGATGGCGACATCGAGGCGAAGGCGCGTGCGCTGGTTGCCGATTGCATGGTCCCGACCGAGCCGGCGGGGCGCACCATCGTCAAACGCTTCGGCCATCTCTTCAGCGATCCGGTGGGCTACGCCGCCGGCTACTACTCCTACAAATGGGCGGAGGTCCTCGATGCGGATGCCTTCACGCGCTTTAAACGCGAGGGCGTGTTCAACGCGAAGGTGGGCGCTGAGTTCGTTGAACATATTCTTAGTCAAGGGAACTCCGCCGAACCGGCGGAACTCTATCGCCGGTTTATGGGTCGTGATCCTGACCTCGCGGCGTTGCTGGCCCGCAACGGGCTGACTTCTGCCGCGTAGGCTCTGCATGCGTCGCAAAATCGTCCTCATCATCGTTGGCCTCGTTGCTTGCGTGCTTGTGGCGCTGGCGGCGCTGCCGTGGTGGTGGGGTGCGGCGTTGGGGTTGGGCGGGAAACGTTTCGGGCTAACATTCAGCGATTATCAACGATCAGGTTACACGCGGTTCGTGTTGAAAGACGTGACGGTGCGCCGGCCCGGCGTGGAGGTAAAAGCCTCACGGGTTGAACTCGCCACGCCGCTCGCGTGGCTGGTGGGGCATCCGGGCGAGGTCGCGGTTGATCACTGGAGTGTGGCCGTCACCAAGACCGATACGCCGCCCGACCCCACCAAGCCGAAAGGCTGGCTACCGTTGCGGGCGCTACTTGATCGGGTAATCGATCAGTTGGAACGTCGGCTGCCGCCCTCCACCGCCGGGGCGGGCGAAATCTCCTGGCCGGGCGGCGGGTTGCACCTGGCCGGTGCGGAGTGGCGGGATCGAGAGCTGCACGTCACCGAGCTTACGTGGCGCGACTTGAGTGCCGAGGTGACGGTCAAACGCGAGCTGGCGGACAGGCGTTTGTGGGCCCAGGCGCTCTTCACCGGCACCGCAAACGAGGGTGGCGAGGTTACCTTGGAGAGTGCCGGCGACCGGCTCATCGCGCACGCCCGCTGGTGGGGACAACCGCTGTCGGCGGACGCGCGGTTTGCGGCGACCGGCTGGATTCCGACGGAAGCAACCGTGCAGGCGGCCGACTGGCAGTTGCCCGCCGCGCGCGCCGGGTTGGCGGACTTTTATGAGACGGTCTTAGGGGGTGTGAACCTCACGTGGCATGACGGACATTTTTCGGTCGATGCGCACGCCGAGGGAAAGCCGTTGGCCGCCGGCAAGGCACCGCCGTTGCAGGTGCGGCTCCATGGCTCGGGCGGGCTCGATCAACTGAGCCTCGACCAGTTCGATGTGCAGGTGCCGGGTGTGCGCGGACACCTCAATGAACCCGTCGTCGTCGGACGGGACGGGCGCTTGCTCTCGGGTCCGTCGCGCTTCGATCTCGCCGTCGATCTGGCCAAGCAGCCGTGGTTCACGGGCAGCGGACGCGTGACCGGTGTGGTTCAAATCACTCCAGCCGACGGCGGCGGTGTGCCCCGAGTGAGCGCAACGTTATCTACCTCCGATGCGGCGGTGGCCGACTGGGTCGCGACTCAGGGCAAAGTGGCGGCGACGCTCGAATGGCCGCGACTGCACGTGGCCACGGTGACCGTGAAACTTGCCGACGGTGACGACCTCGTGGCGGGTGGTGATTGGGACTTTCGCACGCACACGCTCACTGGTGGTCGGGCACAGGGCCGCGTGAGCCGCGCGACAGTGGCCCGGTGGCAGGCAAGGACCACAGCCAGTTTTGAGCAGCTCGAATTCGACGGCACCGCAGCAGGCACGTGGCCGCAGATCGC
>CBRAFO010000200.1:0-4878 GCA_967755175.1 uncultured Opitutaceae bacterium
CGAGGCCGAGTGAAAACGTGAGAAGAAGGAACCGAAACATGGATGTTTACTTCTTCGCATCATCGACTCGCCGGGGGAGGAAGAGGACGCTTACGGCAGACGATTGGCCGCCCAAATTCGATCGGAAGTAGCTGGCCTGCGATGACGCGACGAAGAGACTGAACTGCAGGTCTTCCGTGCACGTGACGCGATTGCGGTCCGCAATCAGCCATCGGTCGTCTTTGCGGTAGCGGATATCATACTCCAACACGCCGTTTTGAGGCGTCGCGAGCACCGCTTTTCCGGATTCGATCTGGCGCACCTCCTGGCGGTTGCAGCGGACGGCCACCGTAAACGGAGTGAAGTTGAAGATCATCACCTTTCCGGCGGGAAACTGGTCCAAGCTCTCGTTGATCGGGAAGGCCTGATACGTGTCGGCACCCGATGGAAACACGAGGATGTTGAACCGCTGCGAGTTTTCCGGGATCGGCACGGAAGCGACGGTGACCGTCTCCATGGTCCCGTGATCCGTCTTACGTTCACGGCAGAGTTCGAGGACGGGTCGGCCAGTGTAGTCGTAGTCTTCCGAGCGGCGAAATGGGCGAAAATCCAATGGCTTGAGACGAGTGCCTTGGCGATAGGAGAGGCCTTCGATGCCGTCTGACCAGCCCATCACACTAAAACTGATTGTGACCGGCTTCTCATCCGTCGATGCAGGCACGGGCGGCTGCTGGGAAAAAGCCGGCGCGGTGGTGACGACCGTGGCAAGGAGACCCAGTCCGACCATCAGAACCCGAGCTGTGGCGGTGCGGGAAAGGATGCGGTCAAAGGTCGTTTGCATTGAGCCAGCGGAATGAAATGACTTTGAACTTACGGCCAAACGAGACGTTCGTGCCGGTGAGAGGCGTGCTGCGGGTGTCTTCCGGCAGGTTGCCAGTGCCACCGGTAACGCCGCGCTCCTTGGCATCCACATAGTCGGGAAGCCGCTGAACGATCGCCTCACACCAAGCCCGACCTTGGACTTCGCCCGTCACTGGGTTCTTTACGTCACCATAAGTGCGGACGCGAAACGTGTCGGAACGGGCGGTGAGCAGTGGGCCGACTGCCTGAAGGACGTCCGCTTGCGTGAGCCAGCCGGGGATGCCCGCCGACGCATATCCTAAGGTCTCCTCAAACTTCTTTGGATCGGAACTCAGGAAATCGCTTTCGGCATATATATAGTTGGTGCCCACATTCGAGAACTCACCCGATTCGTTCAAATCCGGCTTATTTATGTTAATGAGTGACACATGATCGATGTCCACCCGCTGATATTTCGCCTCAACAATATCATCACTATATACTGTGCTCTTTCCTTGCGCGTCGGAAACCAGAGGCGCGTTGATCGTCGTGGCATCGATTGCGCTCTGCAAGGCACCCCGTGTGGCAAGCTTCTGAGCATCCTCCTTGTAAGTGAGGCTTGGCGAGAGAGTGCGGTTTACAAACTGAGCCAGAGAGACAAACGGGCCACGCAAGCGCACCTGGTTAACAATCGCTCCAGCTAGCGAGCTCACCTGTGCATCGGTAAGGGTTCGGTAACCTGAGTAAGCCGGGTCGGCCGTGATATCATCTTTGTCGGTGCGATCCGCGCCGGGCTGGCGGATCGAACGGGCGAAAACCGCGTTGGCCGAAGCCGCATGAGCACCATAAGCAAGGCTCTTCATGCCCCCAAGCAGAGATGTCCAGGCCTCCACCGATGTCGAATTGACGTTGAATCCGCCCTCGACCACCAGATTGGCGGCGGCGGTGGTCGTATCGGTTAAGGGATCGCTGGTTAGCGCCTGTCGCGCGGTCGCATCGATGGTCACCCGCAAACGCTGGTTGGCAGGCATGGCCAACGCATCCGTCGGTTTCTTGGTCTTTGGAAGAGTTGATAGGAAGTAGTCGTCCCAAAGCGCATTGTTCAGGAGATAGCTGAGATCGTAGTGGGTATGAGACAACGACACGTCATGAGTGCCTCCATCACGCTTGATAATGTGCGTAAGGGGGGTGTTCGTTGCTTCTCGACGAACGAAGATGGGAAGATAGGAATTGCCGATAGCATAGCCGGGTTGCCAACCCACGTTCGGGTGGCTATTGGAGAGGAATTGTTTCGCGATATTACCGTCCCAATATGATCGGGACTCGTTGATCTTGGGGTCGTCGGAGGTGAGATTGGCATGTTGTAACTGCGCGAGCGAGAAGAGCGGCACCTCCCATGGTTGCGTGGCCTGCGGTAGATCGAAGAGACATGACTTGATGACGGAGGCTTGGGCGCCGCGTGCGGCGCGTCCCCAAGAAACACTGTCCTTCTCCCCCACCCCGATACCCTTCAAAAATCCCTGGCCACCAGAGAACTCGGCCGCGCTACCGAAATCCGCATGATAGGGCGGCGCTTCAAAGGAGCCTGCTACGCCGGTGAAAATTTGCGCGCGAGGATTGAAGTCGATGAAGGGTCGCAGCCGGCTGTTGAGTCGCCCATCGGAGATAGTTTTGTTGGGAAATCCGGGATAGGCCATGTCTATATACAGCAGGCCGGCGGCATTGCGCCCGGTTGCATTTTCAACCGGACTTACTGCATAACTGTCGGACCAGCGGTTAACATTAATACCGGAAGCGCGCTGCAGAAGCTTATAGGTTCCTGTTCCGCCGGGGTTGATCGCGGGCGCGTTGCTGCTGTCCCACAATTCGATGGCGAGTGAACTGCGATGGGAGCTCTCTCCGAAAAAAAACGCCCCGCCCGCCTTAACCTTCGAAAACGCACTATCCGTAATTTTGGTTATAATAAACGGATACAGAGTGCTGGCATTCCATGCGGGCGTCCCGGGCTGCAGGTCGAATATCTGGGATCCCGACGCATTGTAGTTCGTCAGTGTCTGGTCGGATTGAATTGTGAACACCCTCGATTCTCCGGCAGGAATGCTTACGGGCCCGGCTATTTTGAAGGCCCGGCTGATGTTGATCATAGAATTGGGAGCGGCATTCCCCGACTTCATAGAGATTCCTTGGGCGGGGTCCGTATAGTATTGGCCGAAAGGAGTGCCCAGCGTTGCATCGCTATAGGCGGCTGTAGTTTTACTTACAGTATTGGAATAACGCACTGACAGAGCGCAGTTTCCATTTTGAGGTGCGTCTTCGTCGAAATAGAGCTTGAACAGGTAACCGTCAGGCGCGTTGAGCGCGACCGAATAGGGGTTGGCCAAAACGACGGCGACACTCGCCAAGAGATTTCCCCCATCCACCTTTTTAGTCTTTGGGTTCTCTACAGGCTCAACACCGACGAGCAGGCGCACGGAAGAGATGATGGGCGAAAGTCCCATCTGCGTCGCCGTCGCCGATCGCACATTCACCGTGCCCTTCGCCGCATCCGTTCGCAGGTCATAGAATGACTTAATGAGATCCCACTGGGGACCATACTTCGGCGAGTAATCCGCTTTAACAACGGTTGGAATGATGTTCGCGCCCGTGTAACTCGAGGAGGCACCGGTCTGCCCCTCCAGATACGCGGTGAGATCCTTGCGCAAGCCGCCGGAAAGGGAATTGCTGATAACCGACTCGCTGTGCCCGGTGAGATCGTGAAAACGTTGCTTGATCAGCCGCTGCGCCTCGTCGGTGGTGATGTTGGCCGCGAGCCGGACTTGTTGCGTGTCCAGCACCCGCCCGACTGCGGCTGTGTTAACAGGAAACGTGCTTAGCCCCGTCGCCAGCTCCGCGCCGGTCCGTTGCGGCGTCAATAAGCGGTAGCGCGCCTCGGCGTCTTTCGTAGGATCGGTTTTGGTGGCGTAAGCATCCACGAGGTTCAGACGAGCCTTCACCCCTTCATCGCCGACCCAGTAGGCATAGCGACCGACCGTAGCGGCACTATCCAGTCCGGGGACGGTGCCGGCCGGCGCCTCTATTTTAACAAGCGGCACAACAATATAGTTGTCCTGATCGCTCGCCGCCTTGGCCTCACCCGCGCTGCCGGGGCCGACCAGGACGACGGCGGGCTGGTCATTGATTTTCGGGTTCTCGGTAAGCTCAGCTATCGAGGGAGTGGCGCCGGTCGGGAGGTTCTTGACCTCATACCCGGGATTGTAACTTGGCGCTTCCGTGCCGGGCTCACCATTGGAGGCGGTGATCTGACCACTGGTGTCGTTGAACGTGGCGGATTCATTTCCGCTCACCAACCAGTTGAGCAAAACCGGGCTCGGCGTGCGGGTGTAGATGTCGGTGGAGAGATCTGAGTTGCCCCAAACACCGGTCCAATAACGCGTGCCCGCCTGCACCGCTCCAAGCCCGTTGATTTTGCCCATTGACTTGGTGTTGGCGGGGGAAGCGCCATTCGCGAGCCGCACGCCGCCGGCATCGCCCGCGAGATCCGCCGTGGCGGTTACGCGCTGGTCCGGGCCTGCGTATTTCTGCAACTGGCCGATGGCGATGTTCAGAGCCATCAGCGCGTTTTGGCGGGCCTGGGCGATCTGCTGGCTGTTGCTCGCCACTTGGGTCTCGACCCGGGTCAGGCTGGCGAGGCTTACGAGCAGCAGCACCAAGAAGGCGAGCAGCGTGATCGTGATCAACAGCGCGAAGCCGCGTTGTTTGGTTTGCAAAGGTCGACGGCCACCCAAGCGGCCGATGGGCGTGAGACGAACAGGCATATGGTGACACTTTTTAGCTAAACGGAGGGGACGAGGAACGAAGGATCGGGCGTGTGCTGAGAGCAGGGAGCGTCCATCGAGGGGAAAGCAGTCATAATGGCGTGATCATCGGCCCAGTCGGTCAGCAGCCACTCGATGACTTCGTCCAGCGGGAGCGCCGGGAATGCCCACAGGCTCACCGGCTTCTCGTCTTTGATGGCGAACATCGCCTCGACGTGGTTGAGCGCGGCGCGGACGCGCAGAC
>CBRAFO010000201.1:0-4836 GCA_967755175.1 uncultured Opitutaceae bacterium
GCCAAAGAAACACGGCCCGTGGGGGGCGGGGATTCACGCGGCGATTCGGTCGTGGGTGCGCGCTACGCGCTTAAGCGGGGCTAAAAGCCGCTCCCCCGCCCCTCGCCCGCACCCGCGAAACCACGCTCCCATTTGCCAGCGGGCGTTTACCACCTATGTAGATGCGCATGAACCTGATTTCAGAGCCGCCGGCAGATATTCCGATCAAGCGGATCATGCCGTGGCTCGTGGCCGTCGCGCTCTTCATGGAGCAACTCGACGCCACTATCGTGAACACCGCCGCGCCCACCATGGCCGCCGCCCTGCAGGTCGAGCCGCTCAGCCTCAAGGGCGTTCTCACCAGCTACACCCTCGCGCTCGCCGTCTTCATCCCCATCAGCGGCTGGATGGCCGACCGGTTCGGCACCAAACGCGTTTTCGCCCTCGCGATCATTCTGTTCACCGCCGGCTCCCTCCTCTGCGGCCTCGCTGTCAATGTCCCCTTGCTCGTCGCCTCGCGCCTGCTCCAAGGCATCGGCGGCGCCATGATGACACCCGTCGGCCGCCTCGCGCTCGTGCGCACGTTTCCGCGCTCCGAGATGATCACCGCGATGAACTACGTGATCATCCCCGCGCTCATCGGTCCACTCATCGGCCCATTCGTCGGCGGCGTGATCGTCCACTGGCTGCCGTGGCGGATGATTTTCTTTATCAACCTCCCCTTCGGCCTCGCCGGACTCTGGCTAGCACGCCGCTACATGCCCGATTACCGGGAACTCAACTCGCCGGCGCTGGACCGCCTCGGTTTCGTGCTCTTCGGCACCGGCATCGCGCTGCTCTCCTACGTGCTCGAAGTGCTCGGCGACCACCAACTCGGCCTCGGCTCGGTCCTGCCTCTGGGTGCCCTCGCCTGCACCCTGCTCGGCGCCTACGTATGGCGCGCACTGCGCATCCCGTTCCCCCTGCTCTCGCTCGCGCTGTTTCGCGTGCGCACCTTCCGCGTGTCCGTCGTCGGCGGCACCGTCACCCGCCTCGGCATCGGCGGAATGCCCTTTTTGCTGCCCCTGCTCTACCAGATCGGCCTCGGGTTCAAACCTTGGCAGGCCGGCCTGCTGACCATGCCCCAAGCCGCCGCCGCCATTGGCATGAAGATCCTCTGTAAACCCCTCCTCGCCCGCTACGGCCACCGCCGCGTGCTCATCACCAACACGATCCTGCTCGGCTGCCTGATCACCGTCTTCACCCAGATCGGCCCCGGCTCGCCCATCTACGTGATCCTCTTACTAAGCCTCGGACAAGGGCTCATCTCAGCCCTCCAGTTCACGAGCATCAATTCGCTGGTTTACGCCGATGTGAGCGACGCCGACGCCAGCAAAGCCAGCAGCCTCGCCAGCACCGGCCAGCAACTCTCGCTCAGCTTCGGCGTTGCCCTGGGCTCAGTCGTGGCCGCGTGGTTTTTGCACGGCGTGCCGCAGACCGACCACCCGCAACTCATCAGCGCCCTGCACCACGCCTTCCTCGTGCTCGGCCTGGTGACGATGCTATCGAGCCTGTGCTTCGCCACCCTGCGCCCCGGCGACGGTAGCAACGTGAGCAGCCACGTCACCCGCAGCCGCGCCAAAGAACTCGCCGACAACCAACGCCCCCAACCCGTCCGCGTGGGCTCGTGATGATTTATACAACGGGCACCGCACCGCTTTGGCTGGTTCTCATCGCAGAACGCGGAGGAGGGAATGCGGACGCCGGATTTTAACGACTAGACGTCCTCGCCAAAATGTCGGCCCGCCTCGATGCGATAAAAAACGCCAAATCGTCCACGTAACGCTCCTCGTCCGGTCGATTGAGCGTCCAGTTCGGCGACAATGCCAACACCGAGATCAACCACCCATACCACTCCCGCTGTCGTGATTTGTAGGCCAAAACCAGCGATTGGTTCGGTTCGGCAGTCATGACTTCCAGATTCACGCTCCTGTCGTAAGTCAGTGGAGCCGGCACGATGCCCAGCGTCATAATTTCCAACGATCCCGGACCGGTCATACAAAAATACAGCTGCGCGGTGCTCACGATGCATAGACAGAGGTCCGGCGGCTCTGCACACCGATCCAGTATCTCGACCTTCTTAAACAAACCCGTGCGCTCAATCCGCAGTCGCCAATCTTCGAGCCCCTCGGCCGACACATGTTTCCCGGCGACAACACCCACGGTCAGACGTGAAAGACCGGCGTCCGCGACAACGCTCCGCTGCTCACGCGTCAGCCTTTTCGGCGAATGCAGAGTCATGCACCCGCTCAGTCCCGCGCCGCAGACGGCCAACAGGAAGAAACACAAACCGCGAGCCACGGGACGAGATATCCACGACCTTAGCCGGCGCAGTGCATCTCCAGCCTGAGCAAATGAGTGATGATTTTTCATATCTAATCGAACCGAACGTTAAAGATACTCCACGATCCTATCATACTGGATATTTCTCCAACTGAGCGACGCCCCTGGTAAATACTTCGAGTGCCCACTCGGGCACTTGGTCCGAGTCTAAATATTCCCAGAAATATTCTTTCCCAAGGATTGTCCACCAAAGCCCGTCGACTTCTTTGCGGCAATCGTGAGTGATCCAAACTGTTGATTTCGGCAATCTCACGCTGATAACACCATCATCTAATTCGATGTAGTGAACTGGATTCGATATGGCTTTTCTGGGGGAGATGGAAACCAGTCCGGTGGTAACAAGATAGTTCCTCGACACATCAATCCACATATAATCCAGTTCGCCCTTAAAGAATGTGGATGCGCCCTTCAGATATACACTTTCACCAAGGATCATAGTCATCTCGGGAATCAAACAAGAAAACTTACTCCGAATAATAGAACGCCATAGGGAGATTGAAACTTATGTGCCGTGACAACCCGCGTCAGTTTACTCCATACACGGCTGATTCGTCATTTCAGAACAAAAAAATCAATATGCACGGCAACCAATGTGCCCGCTGTGTCAAACCCTCCGACGAGTGGGTAATGGCCATCCCCCCAGCCAGAATGAAAGAGAATCAAATTCTCACCACGTCTCGCAAGGGGAAGGACGATGTTGGCGATACCCTCCCGGATGTGAATCGGATCGTCCATCCGCCGAAACCAACTATCATCTCGGTCATTGTCGAATAGCTCATCACCCCAAGTCTCCGGATCTGGCATGCAAGGGCCGATAACCGACTCATCGACGAAGCACGCCGTCCCTGCATCCACTCCAAATCCGATGAATTCATCGCCTTTCAGCTCCGGCCGATTTTGACCGTCGATTGCCAACGGCAAAGCTTTCCGATAAACTTCTACGCCGGGAGCAAAAACGATCGAGGCATACGCTTCGCGAATGTGAGAGCGGTCCTGAGCCTCGCTCACATCGGCGAGAGTAACACTAACAGGAAACCGCCCCTTGGGGGTTAAAATAAACGGTGTCCGAGTGGGCAAAAGACATACGAAGGGATCACATGCAACGAGCCGGCCACTCGGCAGCTCCAAGTCGCCGCATGGCACCGTCCACAAGAAGCGCGCACCCTCCTCGATTTGAACCGTAACACCATGCTTCATCGCACCCCAGGTGACATTATTCGGCCACACATCTGGTGCAGGTGGAGTGGGTGCATCGAAAAGCCATGAAAAGATACCCATGAATTTGGACAAACGTTGAAATGCGCCGTGGCGACTATGCGTTGCTGGATCCCTTCTTATTGTTTTTCAAGGTAGATGTCTTTTCAACCGGAGACCATCGCAGGATCGCGACTCCTCGGCCGACTCGGTTTTCATTTCTTTCTGTGGTATTCAATTTCGAAAGGACATTCAGCTCTTTATTCGCCTGATCAGAATTGATGAACCGTCACTCCTGGAAAACAATATATAATAATAAACGCTCGGGGCGATTACGTGCTTATACCACAGATCATAATTCACACTTCGAAACCGATCCGGCACCGACTCCCCCTCTTCAACCTTCGAAAATTCACTCATACATCTATTGCGATATTTATCTACGATAACGGGATCGCATTTGATCTGAATGATGACTTCGGAATCGCCAAATCCACTCCAGTAGCTGCTATCCACAATATTGCTCCCCGAAATACCAATAGGTAACGCAATATCCCGCCTAGATGCGTCCAGCATCCACGCAGTCACACTCGTGTCCCTACGGTCAATCGTTTCGTTTGGCGAAATGATAAGATTATAGCCAATCAAAGCTAAGGTGAGTCCTCCCATCACGGCGATGAACCGAACAGCGAAGTGCTTCATTTTTTCTAACGCTCAAAATAGGTTAGGCTCATTTGTCTTTCTTCTCTGCTGTGATAAATGTGTTCCCGGGGCCAATGTTCCTAGCTGGTTCCGGCACCTCGCTCAGTGGCAAGACTGACAACTTAAAGTGGTAAGTCGTCGCAACCTCACGGCGTAAATCCTTCCGCCACTCTTTAACTGTGAACGCGAAGTCGCTTCCGCCAAATTGACCTTCTAATCCAGCCGATTCATGAAAGACAGTGCCGTAGGGCATTCTAATGATGACCCGGTTGTTTTCATGAGGAGCGAAAAATTGCTGTGTCTCAAGAATTGGCACCTCCAGTGACACAGTTCCGACTCCGATTAGGGGACGTAGGTATATCCGTCTTAGATATTCGGTTCGGACTTCACTTGTAGTGTCGATCTCAATAACAAACGCTTCGGTGTCTCGAACGGGTGCCGAGAACGCAAGGTTTCGGATACCGAGCGTGGTGAGGTCGGATATCGGCGCTAACTTCGCGATTTGGGCGAACATGCCCTGGGTCGTGAGAACTAGAGCGATGAGCAGGTGAGTATATTTCATGGTTTGATTCCGCCTAA
>CBRAFO010000202.1:0-4819 GCA_967755175.1 uncultured Opitutaceae bacterium
GCCTCGCCGCTGTCGAGATGACCCGAGCACGACGAGTCCCAGCAACCCGGCGACGTGTCCTTGAGCATGGACCGCTTTTGCAAAAACACCCGGCCATCGCAGCCGAACGCCAGAGCATGCACGGCACGATGGAGCAGCTTCTGCCGATGCACCTCTTTGCGCGTGGCCTGCCCGGTCACCTCGTCGCGGTCGTTGACCACGTCGAAAATCTCGTCGTCGCGTTGGGCGGTTAAAATGACATGCATGTTTTTGTTATCGCGTCACCGGGGGCGGACTCTTTCGTCTGTCGGAAACCGACCCACGTTCCCATGGCCAAAATCGACGTCAATAAGGTAGCTGAAATTCTGAAACGAAACGAACTCGACCCCGCCCTGTTGCGCACGATCGTCGAAGAGATGAACCTCTTGGTGCAACCTGAGGTCGATGAGGAAAAGCCACCCGCCCTCAAGAAACAATGGGCCATCCTCATCTCCGACCCGGAAGGCCGTCTGCCCGAAGGCAATGACTTCGTTGGCTGGGTGCTGCAAGTGCCGGAAAACGAAAGCATCACCACCACGCAGGAACGCATCTGGAAGGGTGCCTACGATTTCAATACCACCAAAAAAGGCCGCTTGATGCCCGCCAAGACGGTGGGCGAAGCGCTGGAACACATCCCCGCCAAGCACTTTAAAGAAGTGGGTATTTTCGTGAAGACGAAGATCCCGGTCCTGATGCTCAAGACCGACAACGAAATCCCCACCGAAGCGACCGACAAAGACGCCCGCCGCGGCAAAGCGCACTGAGACGATCAGCCGTTCGCGTCCTACACACGTCGGATTTTATCGCCGGCGACCAAGTTTTCAGCCGGCACTGAGTTCCGGGACGGCTCGGAACTCGGTTTTGCGGTCCCCCGACGAGCGGTTTTGTCGTCCGTAGGCGTGGGTTTTTAGTCCGGACGTGCCGGATTGTCGTCCGTAGGCACTCGACTGTAGTCCGGAGGCTCTGGACTTGTCGTCCGTAGGTGCTGGATTGTCACCCGGAGGCGCTAGACTGTAGCCCGGATGTGCTCGACTGTTGCCCGGAGGCACTCGGCTGTCACCCGGAGGCGCAAGATTGTCGTCCGTAGGCGCCGGATTGTTGTCCGGAGGCTAAAGACTGTCGTCGGGAGGACGTTTCTTCGTTTCACTCACTATCAAGCTGTTTCGGATCGACCCCGCGCGCCTTGAGTGCCTCGGCGAGCACCTTCAGGTCGAGCTTGGACCCGGGTTTCACGCCGTTGAACTCGAACCAGCCCTGTTTCATTTCCAACGCATACTTGAGTTCCGAGCTGTGCGACATGACCGGTGTCTCGTCGAAGGGATACATCTGATAGATCTCCTTCAGCACGCCGTCGGCCGTGAAAAAGCCGATGTCGAGCGGCGTCGGCGTGTTGCGCATCCAGAAACTCATCCGCTGCGGCGTGGCGTAAACAAACAGCATGCCTTCGTCGGACTTCAGGTCCTCGCGTCCCATCAGCCCGTGCTCCATCTCCTTCGGCTTCACGGCGAGTTGCATCTTCACGACCTTGCCGCCGACGGGGATCGGGAAGAAGTCCGCCACGGTCTTGAGCGCCGTCTGCTCGTGCTGGGCGTCACTCCGACCACACCCTGTCACCATCGACAGGGTCACCATCAGCACCAGAGCGCGGAACAAGACCGAAACCGGATTTGCGTTTTTCACAGGAGCACGTGACTGATCGTTTCCCAACCCGAACACAACTTCATCGTGGCCCGCAACGCACCTTCCCCGCTCCTCTTCGCCGATACCGCCCGCAGTGCCGACATGTTGTATTTCGGCCGCTTCAGCGTTCCCGACCCGTTCATCGCCTTGGGCGTGCGCGGCAAAAAAAAAATCGCCGTTCTCAACGCCCTCGAATTCGGCCGTGCCCAAAAGTCCTCCGGCTTCGACACCGTCCTCTCGCTTGAAGCCTGGCTCGACAAAGCCCGCGCCTCGCAACCCGACGCCAAGGTCGGCGCTGGCGAGATCATCGGGATGCTCGCCAAGCACTATAAGATAAAGGCCTTCGAGGTCTCGTCCGAATTCCCGATCGCTCTCGCCGACAAGCTCCGTGCGCTCGGCCTGACCCTCACGCCCGTCCCGGCGCTCTTCCCCGAACGCGAGATCAAGACCGCCGCCGAAGCCGCCGCCATTCGCGAGGGCAACCGGTGCAGCGCGCTCGGCATCGGCGCCGCCGAGAACCTCCTGCGCAAAAGCAAAATCAAAGCGGGCAAACTCGTTCTCGACGGTCGCCCGCTCACGTCCGAACGACTCAAGACCGCCATCGAGATCGCCTGCCTTGAGGCCGGAGCTCTCTCGATCGACACCATCGCCGCCGGTGGTGACCAGGCCTGCGACCCGCACGAACGCGGACACGGCCCCCTCCGCGCCAACGAACTGATTGTTGTGGACGTGTTCCCTCGCGTGAGCGCCACAGGTTACCACGGCGACATGACGCGCACCTTCCTCAAAGGCCGCGCCAGCGAGAAGCAACAGCACCTCGTCGCCGCCGTGCGCACCGCGCAACTCGCCGCGCTGGACGCCGTGCGCACCGGCGTCAACGGACGCCACGTGCACCAGCAATGCCTCAATGTCTTCGAGCGCCACGGTTTTGAAACCAAGCGCACGCCCAAAGGCTCCGTCGGCTTCTTCCACGGCACCGGTCACGGCCTCGGCTTGGACGTCCACGAGACGCCCCGCATGTCCACGGTGGATTACATCTTGAAGAAAGGCTCCGTCGTCACGGTGGAGCCGGGGCTTTATTATCCGGGTCTTGGCGGCTGCCGCATCGAAGACGTCGTGCAGGTCACCGACCGCAAACCCAAGATGCTCTCGTCCGCGCCCTACGAGTGGGAGATCCGGTGATTCTCTAAAAGTAGCGAGTAGCGGGTAGTGAGTAGCGAGCATTGGAATTCGCCCAATCCCTCCGGCCACTCCGACTACTCGCTACCCGCTACTCACTACTTCCCCCCCGCATGCCCGAACTCGCCGAGGTTGAATTCTTCCGCCAGCGCTGGAACCCCGGCATCGGCCTGCGTATCGACCGCGTGCTCGTCCACCCGCAAGCCCGCGTCTTCAAAGCCTGCGATCCTGCCCTCGTCGTAAAACACCTCACAGGCGCGACGCTCCTCGCGTCCGAAGCCGCGGCCAAACAGATGCTGTTTCGCACCTCCGGCGATGCCTGGCTGGGTATTCACCTCGGCATGACCGGCGAACTCACCCTGCAACCGGCAGGACACGTCCCGCGCAAGAGCGATCACCTCGTCCTCGTGCAACGCGACCATACCCTCGTCTTCAGCGACCCACGGATGTTCGGACGCGTGCAGTTCCACGTCGGCCCCGAGGCGCCCGATTGGTGGACATCCATTGCGCCCGCCGTGTTATCCAACGAGTTCACCGTCGCTGCCGTCACGGCATTCCTTGCCCGCCGCGCCCGCACGTCGATCAAACCCGTGTTGCTGATGCAGGAACGCTTCCCGGGCATCGGTAACTGGATGGCCGACGAAATCCTCTGGCGCGCCGCGATTCACCCCAAACGCCCCGCCGGCTCGCTCACCGCGACCGAAATCAAAACGCTCCATCGCGAAACCCGCTGGGTCGCCGAGCATGCGCTTAAGCTAATCGGCGCAGCGAAGTCCGACACGCTGGTCGATCCGCCCAAAACCTGGCTCTTCCCGCACCGGTGGGAAGACGGTGGCCGTTGCCCCAAAACCGGTGTCGCCCTCCTTCGCGAAGACATCGGCGGACGCACCGCGTGCTGGTCACCGGCGCGCCAAAAACTCTAACGTTTTCGTCCATCGCGCTCGGGGATCGCGTTCCGTCCGCGATCTCGATTTACATCCCGCATTCCATGGCATCTCACCGTCAACGCCTCGACGAACTTCTCGTGCAACGCGGCCTCGCCGCATCCCGCTCGCAAGCCAAGGCGTTGATCATGTCCGGACGCGTGCTCCACGGCACTGATCGTCTCGACAAGCCCGGCAAGGAATTCCCTGGTGACATCGAGCTCACCGTCGAACAACCACCGCGTTTCGTGTCCCGCGGCGGCGAAAAACTCCAAGGGTTCATCGACCGCTTCTCCCTCGATCTGCGCGGCGCTCACCTGCTCGATGTTGGCGCCTCGACCGGCGGCTTTACCGATTGCGCGCTCCAGGCCGGCGCCGCCGATGCGGTGTGCGTGGACGTGGGCCGCGCGCAGCTCCACCCCCGACTCCAAAACGATCCGCGCGTTACCAATCTCGAAAAGATCAACGCGCGCCATCTTCAAGCCAGTGACCTGCCACGCGCCGAGTTCGATACCGTCGTGATGGACCTGTCGTTCATTTCGTTGAAAAGCGTGCTCCCCGCCGTGTGGCCGCTCCTGCGCGTGGGCGGCTCGCTGGTTGCCCTCGTGAAGCCTCAGTTTGAAGCCGGCAAAGCCGAGGTGGACAAAGGCCGCGGCATCATCCGTGACGCCGCCGTGCAAGACGCAGTGCTGGCCGACATCCAAGCGTTCGCCCTCACCCAACTGCCCGGTGCAACGCTGATCGGCACAATGGACAGCCCCATCACCGGCACCGACGGCAACCGTGAATTCCTCCTCGGGTTGAAGAAAAGCTGACTACGCCGCCGGTCGAAATGTAGGAGCCTGCTTGCAGGCGATTCGGGCGTGGGAGCGAGCTTGCTCGCGAGCGATCGAACATCGCGAGCAAGCTCGCTCCCACATCAAACCATCGCCTGCAAGCAGGCTCCTACATTTCGATCCCATGATTGGTTTCTATTTCGTATGTTTCGTGGTTTCACCCCGTCGGTAATTAGTGCTCAT
>CBRAFO010000203.1:0-4749 GCA_967755175.1 uncultured Opitutaceae bacterium
GACGGCAGGAAGTCGCGGGCCAGCGAGGTGACGATGATCACGAAGCGCTCGAACCACATGCCGACGTTGACGAAAATGGAGAGGATCCAGACCATCGAGGTGTTCTCGCGGACTTTCTTGAACCAGAAGAACTGCGGCGTGATGACGTTGCAGCTGATCATGATCCAGTAAGCCCACGCGTAGTGACCGAAGGCGCGATTGATGAAGGCGAAGCCTTCGTTCGGATTCGCGCCATACCACGCGATGAAGAACTCCATGCCATAGGCGTAACCCACGATGGTGCCCGTCGCCAAAACGATCTTACACATACAGTCGATGTGATACTGCGTGATGAGATCCTGCAGGCCGTAGATGGCGCGCAGCGGGAGCATCAGGGTGAGCACCATACCGAAGCCGGAGAAGATAGCGCCGGCCACGAAGTAAGGAGGGAAGATCGTGGTGTGCCAGCCCGGGAGCAAGGACACCGCGAAGTCGAACGACACGATGGTGTGCACCGAGAGCACCAGCGGCGTCGAAATACCGGCCAGAATCAGGTAGGCCATTTCGTAGTTGCTCCAATGGCGGTTGGAACCGCGCCAGCCCATGGCGAACATGCCGTAGAGGAAGGAGCGAACCTTGTTACCCGCCTTGAAAAAGCGGTCACGGAGAACGGCCAAATCGGGGATGAGACCGACATACCAGAAGAGAACGGAAACCGTTCCGTAGGTGGAAACGGCGAACACGTCCCACTCCAGCGGCGAACGGTAGTTCTGCCAGATCTCGTTGCTGTTCGGGATCGGGAACAGATACCAGGCGAACCAGACGCGACCGACGTGGAAGACCGGGAAGATACCGGCGCAGACCACGGCGAAAATCGTCATGGCTTCGGCGGCGCGGTTGATCGACGTGCGCCACTTCTGGCGCAGGAGGCACAAGATCGCGGAGATCAACGTGCCGGCGTGACCGATACCGATCCAGAACACGAAGTTCACGATGTCCCACGCCCAATTCACGGGATTGGCATGGCCCCACACGCCGACGCCGGTGGCGACGAGGTAGGTAATGCCGGCGACCGTGAAGGAGGCGACGCAGCAGGCGAGAACGAAGCAGACCCACCACCACGTGGGCGTCTTGCCTTCGATGATACCGGCGATCTTGTCCGTCACCCAACCGAAGCTCCGGTTGTTTTCAACCAGAGTGGCGCGGGGAAACGGAGTCGGATTGACCTCGTTGAGGATGGCCGGCTGAGCGGCGGATGTATGAGCGTGAGCGGCCATTAGCTGAGTCCTCCGAAGAGGTTGTTACCACGAAGGAAGGCGTGGCCTTCTTTCGTTTCGCCCTCGGGGGCGTGGTCGTGACCATGATCACCGTGACCGGCCTCGTGGCCGGCTTCGTGACCGAAGTGCGGGTTGTTTTTCTTCTCGTATTCGGTGCGGCTGAGCGGGAGCGCGGCGTAGTCGGGCATCGCCGGGTTCGGGTTGCGCAGCTTGCCGAGGTAAGTGGTGCGGGGACGGACGTTGAGATAACCCAACACGGCGTAATCCTGATCGAGGGCCTTCGCCTTCGAGACCGCGCTGTTCGTGTCCTTGATGTTGCCGAACACGATGGAGTCGGCCGGGCAGGACTGTTCGCAGGCGGGCTTGATCGTGCCGTCGGGGATTTCGACATTGGCCGAAGCACCGGCTTTCACCTTCTGCTTGATCTTGGCCTGCTGGATACGTTGCACGCAATAGGTGCACTTCTCCATCACGCCGCGCATGCGCACGGTGACGTCGGGGTTCTTCACCATCTTGACGAGTTCCGGCATGCCGGACTTGCCAAGCGGTCCCATGTAAAGCTCGTCGATCGAACGCTTGTTCCAATCGAAGAAGTTGAAACGGCGAACCTTGTAAGGGCAGTTGTTCGCGCAATAGCGGGTGCCGATGCAACGGTTGTAGGCCATCGTGTTGATGCCCTCTTCGTCATGCACCGTCGCGTTAACAGGGCACACGAGTTCGCAGGGAGCGGTCTCGCAGTGCTGGCACGCCATCGGCTGAATTGAAACCTGCGGATCCTCAGGGATCTCTTTGTTACCGGGACCACCGAAGGCGGCGGCTTCGATGTTGCCATCGGAGTAGTAGCGATCGAGGCGGATCCAGTGCATCTCACGACCACGGAGAACCTGATCTTTGCCGACGATCGGAATGTTGTTCTCGGCTTGGCACGCGATGATACAGGCGTTGCAGCCGATGCACGTGTTCAGGTCGATCGACATGCCCCACTGGTGGACGCCAGTGAGATCAGGGTGATCGTAGAGTGACTGGCCACGCGGAGTGTGGACAGCGAGGAGAGCCTTGCGCTGGGCGCGCGCTTCCGGGGAGAGCTTGGCGAGTTCTGCAATGGAGTTTTCCTCGCCCAAGTTAGCGGGCGCATGCGACTCGGTGCCGAAGCTGTTAACGAAGCCTAGATCGGTGGTGCCGTCTTCCTTGAAGTTCTCTTCGCGAACGATCTCGCGTCCTTCCATCGACCAGTGTTCCTGGGTGTTGGCGAGGGCGTAGATATCCGAAGTGACCTTGATCGTCGCACCGGTGGCGAATGCCAGCGCCGAAGTCGTGCGAAGCGGGTAGAAGTTGTGGCCAATCCCCTTGCCCACCCGACCGGACACCGTGCGGCCGTAGCCGAGCGGGAGGACGAGCGTGTAGTTGGAGAGACCCGGCTGGATGTGGAGCGGACCGCGGACGGTGACGCCGTTGAGGGTCACTTCGCCGATGAATGCCTGTTCCTTGCCCTGTTTGAAGTTGGCGTTTTCTTTGCGCGCGACCTGAAGCAAGGAACCAGCGGGATCGATGCCGAGGTGCTTGGCGAGCTTCGGGCTGATGAGGATCGCGTTGTCCCAAGAGATCTTGGTGATCGGATCCGGGCACTCTTGCAGCCAGCCGTTGTTGGCGAAACGACCATCATCGACCTTGGCGTCGAAGGTGAAGCGAACTTCGAGGTTTTCCTCGGAGAGCGCGACGAACTTGGGCGCGAGCGAGAAGATCGGCGCGAGACCGGAGGCGTTGAAGCGGACGGTCGCCTTCTTGTAGGCGGTGCCGTGGAGGACGCCGTCATGAAGGAACTGGCGGAACACATGGTCAGCGTTGCCGCCACCCACGAGGGCCGTGATGGTGTTGTAAACCAGCGTGTAGGGATCGGTAACGGTTTCGCCGGCGATGCGGGCGAGGACCTCGATCTCCGTCAGGCCGTTGAACAACGGGAGAATCATCGGCTGGACCGGCACGATGGTGCCGTCGGCCGTGCGCGCGTCGCCCCACGACTCGAGGTAGTGCGCAGCGTGGAGATGGGTGCCGGAAACCTGCGAAGTCTCGTCAACGTAGTAACCGTAACGGACGACATCAGGCACGCTCTTGATGAGCTCGGCGAAACCGAGGTCGGCGGGCGCGTCGTAGGCGGGATTGCCGCCGAGGATCACCAGCGTCTTGACGGAGCCGGACTTCACCGACGCGGCCAGCGTCGAGATCGTCGCAGCATTGCTGGCGGGAACTTCGACGAAATCGACCGTCTTGCCAACGTTGCCGAGGACAACGTTCAACGCGTAAGCGATGGCGTGGACCTGCGGGGGCAGATGGCTGCCAGCGACGATGATGCTCTCGCCCTTGTGGGCGATGAGGTCGGCGGCACACGCGTCGAGCCACTTGTCCTGATCCTTGAACTCCAGACCCTGTGAGAGCGGAGCGAAGGTGGCGTCACCGGAAACCTTGCCGGCGAGAGCAGCGACGAACGCGAGCATGTGGCTGCTCGCGAGACGCAGACGATGGTCAGCCATCGAACCAACGAGCGAGAAACCGCTCTCGATCGAGTAGAGGCGGTTCATCGGGTCGTCCTTCTTGAGGACCTTGCGGGCCTTCGAGAACTCCCGGGTGTAGTAGAGCGAGTGCGCTTCGGACTGGAAGAAGTCGGCGTCGATCGCGACTACGCGCTTGGCTTTGGCGAACTGGTAGATCGGTTTGACGTTCTGACCGAAGGCGGCCTGCGCAGCGGAAGCAGAGGCTTCGTCCTGAGCCGCTTCGTATTCGGCCCAGATGGCCTTGGGGAACTTGGCGCGGAGCTTGGCAACCAGCGCGGCGCGGGTCGGCGAAGCGGACTGGCCGGCGAGGAACGCGAGACCCGCACCGTCATTGGCGAAGGCGTCGGCGCTGATCTTGGCGAGCACATCCTGGACGGCGGCTTGCGTGATCGCGGCACCCTTGACAGTGGAAACCGTGGCGCGGTCCGGATCGTAGAGATCAAGGACGGACGCTTGGACGAACGCGTTGGCGGCACCCGCATACGGAGCGTAGGTCGGGTTACCTTCGATCTTGGTCGGACGACCTTGGTGCGTCTCGGCGAGGATCGGGATGGCTCCCTTGCGCGAAGGCATGGCCGAAGCGAAGTAAAGCGGCAGGCCAGGAATGACCTCCTCGACGGACTTGCCGTAGGGAAGGATGTGCTTCTCGGGACGACGGCAACCGGCGGCCAGACCCACGCCACCGAGGGCGAAGGAGGCGGCCATGATCTTGAAGAACTGGCGGCGATCAACGCCGTTGAGGGTCGAGGCCTCAGCCGGGAATTCGCGCTCGGCCTGGGCTTTGAAGCCCGGGGTAGCGGCGAGTTCGTCGAGGCTGCGCCAATATTTAGGACCGGTCAGTTCGCGTTCGGACGGAGCGGGATGTTCAAATGTGCGTTTCATCAGCGTGATCAGCGATGGCAGCCGGAGCAGCTTTGCGGAGGTTTGATATTCCAGTCGTGAAC
>CBRAFO010000204.1:0-4650 GCA_967755175.1 uncultured Opitutaceae bacterium
GGCGATCAGGCCGGCGGATAGGAGCCGGGAAGGAATCAGACGTAACATGATGGGTTTTTTTTGGGGGGTGCCTCCGCCCGCGCGAGAAGCACGGGCGCTTTGATGAGCGGTTCCGGGGGAAGCTGCCCCGGTCCCGCGAAGGCGAGGGGTTCGCCTTCAAAGGGGTGGCGCACCGCCGAGCGGCGCGACGAAAGTAAAAGAAGAAGTTTCCTTGCGATGGGAAATCAGCGCGCCCCGGCATCGTTCAGGCAAGGGTCATGCACCGCCCCGTAGAGCGGCCGTCGTGGCCGGTGTGGGCGCCCGGCCACGCCCCGAGCCGTCCCTGCCCGCAAGCACGCCGGAGAAAACGGGCCGCTTGAACGATGCCAAGGCGGCGCAATTGGCCTTCGGCGTCTTGGTGCTCCCAGTGTCGTCCTCGCCCCTCCCCCTGTCGCTGGTTCTTTCATTCCGGTCGGGCCGCGACATCCGCCGATTTTTGTGCGGCCATCGTCCGCGACGCGCCCGCCCGTCCCGCGCCGGCTCCTTCAACTCCCCGTGAAACTCGTCCGCCGTTTTCTCATCCCTCTGCTTTTCCTAGCTCTCGCCGGAGGCGCGTTCTGGCACTTGGCGCTGTGCCGACGCCTCGCGGCCGAGCAGGCGCGTTCCGCCGCGCTGGCCGCGGAGCTCACCGCCGTGCGGGGGCGCCTCGCCAGCCAGCCGGGTTCCATCACCGCCGCCGCGCCCGGCAGCGGGGGCCACGCGGACGAAACCGCCCCCCGCTCGATGGAGCTGGATCCCGCATTCCTCGAAAATCCGGTCGTCCTCAATCTCCTCACTGCGGCCACGCGCGACTCGGTGGAGTCCCGCTACGGTCTATTTTTTCAGCAGCTCGAGCTCCCGCCGCGCCAACGGGAACACCTCAAAAATCTGCTCGTCGAGCGGCAGATGCGCGCGCTCGACGTGGTGCGCGCCGCCCAAGCCGGAGGACTCTCCGCGGCCGAGGCGGAGCCCGTGCTGGCCGAGTCGGCGGAGGTGATGGAGTCGAATGTCCGCCTGGTCCTCGGGCAGCCCGGCTTCGAGAGCTTCCAAGCCTACGAACACGACATCGCCGCCCACGGGCTGCTGGACCAGTTGGAAACGCGCATCGGCTTCGGCGGGCCTCCCCTCAGCCCGGAGCAATCGGCCGCCGTGCTGCGCCTCTTGGCCGATACGACGGAACCCAACCCGGCATCGGCCACTGATCGCGCGCATCCGCTCGCGCGTGCCCTCCAATCCCTCGGCCTCGACTCCCCGCTGGTTGCGCCCCGGGAGCGGCGCATCACGGACCGCACCCTCGAAGCCGCTCGCTCGGTGCTAAACGAGGCGCAACTCGAGGCGCTCGTGCAGCTCGGCGTGGCACAAGCCACGCCCGCTTCGAACAAGTAGCGCGGCGTCTTCACCGCCGACACGCCGTTTTTGGCGACCGCGCGGGTCACAGAGACGGATCGGAGGGGGCACAGAGGACCACAGAGGTCGGGCAAACCAATCACGCGCCACGTCGTTACGCTTGCCCGGGGGTTCGCTCTGTGACGCTCGGTGCATCCTCTTCCGGCCTCTGTGACGTCCAGGCCGGTTAATTCCATCATTAAAATACTCAGGCCGATCAGGTCCGGGGAAACCCTCAGTCCGTTTTCTCGGCTCTTTCCTCTGCCCCTTCCTGACTTCCGCCATCGTATGGTTGTGCTGAGCCAGCGTTCCGCGAATAACCTATGCATGGAGACAAATCCCTTGAAACTGTGGCAGCGCTTGTTCGGTAAGAAGGTGGTTCAGCCGCCATCTGCAACGCTGCCCGACATGCATCCAGGACGGCTATTCCCGGATTATTCCCAGCGAAAGGACTTACAGGTGATCCTTGTTAACGACGAGGTAAGGCTTGAGGTGTTCTGGAAACGTCTGGCCATTGGTCAAGGCCCTGCCGTGTCACTCTTCATGCTCGGAGAAGAGGTTCTCCGAATCGATTGTTTCGGCAGCGAGCGACCGCACCTGCATGCATCTTTTTTTATGCCCGTTCAGGGCGAAGAGCGCTTGCTCATCCCGGAGGTCACGGTGGAGGCGCAAATAGACCGGGCAAAGTTCGAGCTATGTCACAATGTTGCCTACTATCAGGCGCGCGTGTTGAATGCGAACATCCGTCAGATTCGATTGGAGCCTGCGGCCCTGAGTGAAGCGGCTGAAAAGGCCGCGAGCATCATGCGGGGATTTGCAGCGAACATTATTGCTGGCACCGCCGCGTAGCCCTCAGTCGCGAATCCAGGCAAATGGGGCTGAGCCGTTGTTTATTGATTTATATATTACCAGCGCCGTCCGTCTTTCGATTCGGGTGAACATCAGCGGTCCGGCGGCTTGGCCTTTGCGGAGCCCTTGGGCCATGCAGAACTTCAGTCTGAACCTGCGGACGCGGAGTCTAAAGATGCGTGTTCCGACTCGGTATTTACCCCTATTAGTTAGGCGGGCAGCTCCCTATAAGCTGCTAAAAACGCACACGAATTATAGTTAACGCCATTCTTATGGCGAGGTGAGTGGGAACGGCCTTGACCGGGCAATGAAGTTGCAGGGCAGTAGCGGCACCTTCCCGTGCAATTCGGTGGAGGTGTTCTCAATAACCCAAAAATACACAAAATGACCCGATTAATGAAATCGTTAGTGGCATTACTGTCCCTTGCTTGCTGCTCAATGGCCGCTGCATCGACCCTGAACCTTAGCACGCCGTATACGATATCCGTAGCCGGCTGGGCGGAAGCAGACAGCGAGGCCATCATCATCCCGGCTCGTTCAGTCTTGGTCATGACCGACGACCCCGGCTATCAATCAGATACCATCGCAAACATGTATCTTGCGCAGGAGGTCTCGATGGATATCCCCGATTGCGACTACTATGACTACAACACCAACGAATGCTTCTACTATAACGATAGTGATGAAGTTCGTTACGTTTGGTTTACTCTGTGGTCTGCCGTTTACGTTGATGGCAATGATGTAATCAATAACCCGGTATCAACCGGCTATGTGAGCTACTACATCCAGTCGCTTGAGTAAGAATCCGCTTCCCTGATTCCGTGTTACCCCGGGGCCAGTGGCTCCGGGGTAATTTCTTTTCAGCCAAAAATTCCGGCGTGGCACGGGCGTCCCGCCTGTGGGATCGGAACAGGGGAGCGACGCCCATGCCCCTAGGCTGCGCCCACCGTTTTATTTGAAAGGCTAAACGTGCACATTCCGTCTTGGTTCGGGCCTGCTCTTACCCATCCGGTGGCTCCCCGTAGGTCCGTTAAAACATTATAATAAACACGGTTCACGGGCCTATTATTGCAGGCGTTATGGGAAAGGCCTTGACCAGGCAATGAAGTTGCAGGGCAGTAACGACGCCTTCCCGTGCGATTCGGTGGAGGTGTTCTCAATAACCCAAAAAAAACACAAAATGACCCGATTAATGAAATCGTTAGTGGCGTTACTGTCTATTGCTTGCTGCTCAATGGCCGCGGCATCGACCCTGAACCTTAGCACGCCTTACACCACATCTATCTCCGGCTGGGCGGAAACAGACGGCGAGGCCATCATCGTCCCGGCTCATTCAGTCCTGGTCATGACCGATTTCGGCTATCAAGCAGATACCATCGAAGACATGTATCTTCAACAGGATGTCTCGATGGATATCCCGGATTGCGACGACTGGGATTACCAAACCAATGAATCCTACTACTACAATGATAGCGATGAAGTCCGCTATGTTTGGTTTAATCTGTGGTCTGCAGTTTACGTTGATTCTTGGGATGTGATCAATGATCCGGTATCAACCGGCTATGTGACCTACTACATTGATTCCCTTTAAGGAGTATCAACTTCCCTGATTCCTTGTTACCCCGGGGCCGATGGCTCCGGGGTAATTTCTTTTAAGGCTAAAAATTCCAGCGTGGCACGGGCGTCCCGCCCGTGGGATCGGAACAGGGGAGACGCCCCTGCCACTTGGCTGCGATCGTCCTTTATATTGAAACGCTTTATCCTAAACAGGGATCGACGCATCTCCGTGAGACACGCGTGTCTCATTTAGGTAGGCGAGTGTCTGTTTGAGATACAACTGCCCATGTCCGCGGTAGGCGGGCCTATGTTGAGATACGCCGGTGTGTATCTGGCGCATAGGCCGGCCTATGTCCGGGATAGGCTGGCCTAAGTTGCCAGTAGGCGAGTGTATCTCGCGCAGAGACCAGTCCTATGTTCGGAGTCGGCTGGCCTATGTTTGCGATAGGCCAGCCTATCTCCGTGGGACGCGGCTGTCTCATTTAGATACACCCGCTAATCTCGTGCATACAATCGCAAGCCTCCGAAGCTTGCGCGCAAACTTCGCGGGTTCGCGCGCAAGCCCTGGGCATACAATCGCAAGCTCTCGAGGCTTGCGCGCAAACCTCGGAGGCTTGCGGGAGTATCGGCAAAACTTGCGCGCAAGCTTCACGGGTTCGCGTGCAAGCTCTGGGCATACAAGCGCAAGCTCTCAAGGCTTGCGCGCAAACCCCGAAGGCTTGCGGAGGTGGCTTTTGATGCCCGAGTTCATCTTTTTGCCCCCATTTTTCTGACTTCCTCCTACCTTTTTGGCCGCAGACACCGGCAGAGCGGCATTTGTCAGAAAGATAGGGGCAGAAA
>CBRAFO010000205.1:0-4565 GCA_967755175.1 uncultured Opitutaceae bacterium
CACTCCCGGCACCAGCGCATGAAATCCTTCCTTCTCCTCGCTTCCACCCTCGCCGTGATGGCCTTGGTCGGTTGCGGCAAAAAACCGGCCGACTCGGCCGTTCGCATCGGTCTCAACGTTGAACTCACGGGCGAATTGCCCTCCGTCGGCGCCTCCTCGAAAAACGCGGTCGAACTCCATGTTGCCCAAATCAATGCCGATGGCGGAATCCTGCTCGGCGGAAAGAAGGTCCCGCTCGAACTCGTGATCGGTGACAATGGTGCCAAGGCCGACCAGGCCGCCGCCACGTCCCAGCGCCTCATCTCGCAGGAAAACGTCCTCGTGATGGTCGGCCCCAACGCCAGCTCCTGCGCCATCCCGTCCTCCGAGATCGCCGAGTCGCTCAAGACCCCGATGATTTCCCCGTGGTCCACCAATCCCAAGACCACCCTCGATGCCCAGACCGGCAAGCATAAGGCCTACGTGTTGCGCGGCTGCTTCACCGATCTCTTCCAGGCCGGCGTGCTCGCGAAGTTCACCCTCAACGATCTCCAGGCCAAGCGCGCCGCCGTCCTCTTCGACATCTCGTCTGAGGCGCCCAACGGCCAGGCCACTCTCTACAAGGAAACCTTCGTGAAGCTCGGCGGCGTCATCACCGCCTTCGAAACCTACACGACCGGCGACCGCGATTTCTCCGCGCAACTCACCAAGATCCGCGCTTCCAATCCCGACGTGATCTTCCTTCCCGCCTACTACACCGACGTGCCGCTCATCACCCAGCAGGCCCGCCAGCTCGGCATCACCGCGCGCTTCGTCGGCAGCGATGCCTGGAGCTCGCCCGAAATCATCAAGCTCGGCGGCGCTGCGCTGGAGGGCTCGTATTTCTGCAACCACTACTCGACGCAGATTGCCACGCCCGCCGCGAAGAAGTTCATGGCCGATTTCCAGGCCAAATACGGCCAGGCCCCCGATGACATCGCCGCGCTGTCCTACGACTCCGTCGGTTTCATCATCAAGGCCATCCAGGCCGCCGGTGTCGCCGACCGCGAGGCCGTGCGCGCCGCGCTCGCGTCCATCCCGAGCTATGAAGGCGTGACCGGTGTCATGCGTTTCACCGAAGGCAGCGGCGATCCCGTGAAGAGCGCGGTTATCCTCCAAATCAAAGACGGCCAGTTCGTCTGGGTGGCCAACGCCGCTCCCTGATCCGAGGCCCGTCGGCAGTTTGCCCGCCCTGACGGCACGGCAACGGCTTTTCGCCCTCCACGCACCGCATGGAATACTTCGCGCAGCAGGCCATTAACGCGATCCAGCTCGGCTCGATCTACGCGCTGATCGCGCTCGGCTACAGCCTGGTTTACGGCGTGCTCTCCATGATCAACTTCGCCCATGGCGACTTGTTCATGGTGGGCGCGTTCGCGTGCCTCGTCGTGGTGTCGCTGGTGCCGATGCCTTTCATCCTGGCGTTGCTCGCGGTCATGACGATCACCGCTCTGCTTGGCGCATTGATCGAACGCGTGGCCTACCGTCCGCTGCGACAGGCTCCCCGCGTCTCTGCGATCATCACCGCGCTCGGCTGCGGTCTGGTGATAGAGAACACCACTCTCAGCCTCAGTCCCTACGCGCGACCGATGCCGCGGTTGTTCGAGGCGCACGCGTTTCAGTTTGCGGGCGTCACGGTGAACACGCTTCAGCTCTTCATCATCGGCGTGTCGGCCGCGCTTATGTGGGGCCTCGATTTCGTGATTCGCAAAACCGACTGGGGCATCGCGCTGCGGGCAACCTCCTGCGATCGCGGGGCGGTTCCGCTGATGGGCGTGCCGGTCAATCGCGTGATCTCACTCACCTTCGCGGTCGGCGGAGCTCTCGGCGGCGCGGCCGGCGTGCTCTACAGTCAGGCGTATCCCGTAATCGGCGCGTCGATGGGTGCGCTCATCGGTTGGAAGGCCTTTGTCGCCGCCGTGATCGGCGGTATCGGCAACGTCCGTGGTGCGGTCCTCGGTGGCTACATCCTCGGCGCGGTCGAGGTGTCCACGGTCGTCGCGCTGCCGTCCACCTGGCGCGACCTCATCGCCTATTCGCTCCTGCTGGTGATTTTGATTTTTAAACCCCACGGCCTGCTCGGCTCTCCCGTGCAGCAAAAAGTCTGAGCTATGGCCGCGCCTCGCACCCTCGGTTCCTCCGTTGCCGGCTGCCGCTGGGCCTTGCCCGTGTTGGCGGCATCCGCGTTGGTGACGGCACTGCTGAACCAACAGTTCGGCCTGTTCAACGGTTACGCGGAGTTCGTGCTGATCACCGCCGGTATTAACATCATTCTCTGCGCCAGCCTGAACCTCGTGAACGGCTACATGGGCGAGTTCTCCGTGGGCCACGCCGGCTTCATGGCGGTCGGTGCCTACGCGGCGGGTCTGCTCACGGTGAAACTTCTTCCCGGCGCGACGCCCGCGTGGGCGTTTCCGCTGGTGGTCGCGTTCGGCGGAGCGATTGCCGCGTTGATTGGCTTTCTGCTGGCGCTGCTCTCCTTCAAGACCCGCGGCGATTACCTCGCGATCATCACGCTGGCTTTTCTGATGATTGTGAAATCTGCGCTGGAAAACATTCCGTTCACCGGCGGACCACGCGGACTCCTCGGTATCCAACGCCTCACCACGTTGCCGCAGACGGTCATCTGGGTGATCATCACGCTCTGGGTGATCCGCAACCTCGTGTATTCGAAATTTGGACGCGCCATCACCGCCATCCGCGAAGACGAACTGGCGGCCGGCGCGATGGGCGTGCGCACGCGTGAAGCCAAGATCCTCGCTTTCGTGGTGTCGTCGTTCTTCGGTGGCGTGGCCGGCTCGCTCTTCGCGCACCAACTCCAGTTCATCAACCCGGCGACCTTCGACATCATCCGGTCCACCGACATCCTTGTGATGGTTTACATCGGCGGCGTGGCGTCGCTTACCGGTTCGCTCCTTGGCGCCGTGCTCGTGACCGTGCTGGCGCAAGTGCTCCAGCCGCTCGGCACGTGGCGTGCGGTGGTCATGCCGCTCACGCTGGTTTTCCTGATGCTGTTCCGCCCGCGCGGACTGCTCGGCCTGCGCGAGTTCGCGTGGCTTTTACCCGGACGCGAACTGCTCCACCGTGGGAGCGAGCTTGCTCGCGAGGCCCTGAATCGCGAGCAAGCTCGCTCCCACGTGGAGGCCGATAAGTCATGACGCCGCTGCTCCAACTCGACGGAGTCACCAAGCGCTTCGGCGGACTCTGCGCCGTGTCGGCCGCGCGCCTGGAAGTCCAAGCCGGGCACGCGCATGGGATCATCGGCCCCAACGGCGCGGGTAAAACCACGCTCTTCAATCTCATTACCGGCATCTACAAACCCGACGAAGGCGCGATTCGCTTCGAGGGCGCGGACATCGCCGGCCTTCGTCCCAACCAGATCGCGGCCCGCGGCATCGGTCGCACGTTTCAAAACATCCGCCTCTGCCGCGACCTCACGGTGCTGGACAACGTGCGCATGGCTTACGACGTGCGCCTCAAGTCTTCGCCGTGGTCCGCGTTGCTCAACCTGCCGTCCCACGGGCGCGAGGAACGCCGCTCCATCGAGGGCAGCTTTGAACTGCTGCAAGCCTTCGGACTGGAGGCGTTCGCCGACCAGCTGGCCGGCGGGTTGCCCTACGGATTGCAACGCCGGCTGGAGATCGCCCGCGCACTCGCCCTCAAGCCGCGCCTCCTCCTCCTCGACGAACCCGCCGCCGGCATGAACTCCGCCGAGACGTTGCGGCTCATGGAATTCCTCCGCTGGGTGCGCGACCATTTCCAAGTCACCCTCGTCCTCATCGAGCACCACATGAAACTCGTCATGGGGCTGTGCGATCGCATCACCGTGCTCGACTTCGGCGTGACCATCGCCGACGGCACGCCCGCCGAAATCCAGGGCAACCGCCGGGTCATCGACGCCTATCTCGGCGAGGAGGAAGTCGAGGCATGAGCGAGGTCGCCCTCTCAGTCGAAAACCTCACCGTCAGCTACGGTGATATTCAAGCGGTCAAAGGCATCTCCTTCGAGGTGCGCACCGGTGAAATTTATACGCTCATCGGCGCCAACGGTGCGGGCAAAACGTCCACGCTCCGCGCGCTCTCCGGCATGCTGCGCTACGGCGGCACCGTGCGCCTCAACGGACGCGACCTGCGCGGTCTCCCCGCCGAGGACATTGTCACCGCCGGTCTCGCCCACGTGCCCGAAGGTCGCCGCGTCTTCGGCCCGCTTACGGTGTTGGAAAATCTTCGTCTCGGCGCATGGACGCGCCGCGGCCAACGCGCCGCCGTGGCAGCGGACTTGGAGCGGATGCTCATGCTGTTCCCCCGCCTGCACGAACGTCGCGACCAGCTCGCCGGCACGTTGTCCGGCGGCGAACAGCAGATGCTCGCCGTTGCCCGTGCGTTGATGAGCCAGGCGCGGCTGCTCATCCTCGACGAGCCATCGATGGGCCTCGCGCCCAAGCTCGTGAAGGAAATCTACGCCGTGTTGCGCGACATCAACCGCGAAGGCGTCACGCTTCTCCTCGTTGAGCAAAACGCCAACCTCGCCCTGCGCCTCGCCGACCG
>CBRAFO010000206.1:0-4556 GCA_967755175.1 uncultured Opitutaceae bacterium
AGTCCGGGGAGCAAACACTTGAGTCCGGGGAGCAAACACTTGAGTCCGGGGAGCAAACACTTGAGTGCCGAGAGCAAGCGCTCGAATCCGGCGAGCAAGCGCTCAAGTTCAGAGCGCAGCGCTCAAGTCTGGAGAGCAAGCGCTCAAGTCCGGGCAGCAAACGCTTGAGTCCAGGGAGCAAACACTTGAGTCCGGGTGCAGAACTTGAGTCCGACGAGCAAACGCTCGAGTCGGGAGAGCAAACGTTAGAGTCCGGAGAACAAACGCTCGAGTTTCGTGAGCAAGCACTCGAGTTCCGGGAGCAGCACTTGAGTCCGGAGAGCAAGCGCTCGAGTCCGAGCTCCCCGGACTTGAGTCAGAACGCCCCTCACTTCAGTCCGAACGAGGCAAACTTAAGCCCCGAACGACCCCGGCTGAAGTGATTTTGGGCGGAGTGGAACTGCTATCCCGAAGACTCGGCTTTCATCTCAGCAGAACGACCGACAGTTCGATTTCACACATTTTCCGTAACGTTTTCCTTCTTTTGCTTCTGAGATAGGTAATGAATCCCCCCAACCCGATGCCGGACCACACCACATGCCCGCAGTGCAGCGCGTCTATACCTGCCAATGCGCCCGGCGGGCTTTGTCCCGCCTGCCTGCTGAGGCAGGGCGTGGGCGAAGACACGGTCACCGGCTGCGGAAAAACGATCCCGTTTGTGCCGCCTTCGATTGCTGAACTCGCGCCCCTTTTTCCGCAGCTCGAAATTCTCAATCTGATCGGCAAAGGCGGGATGGGCGCGGTTTACAAGGCACGACAAAAGGAACTCGACCGCGTCGTGGCGTTGAAAATCCTGCCGCCCGGCATTGGGGATACGCCGGGATTTGCAGAACGATTTTCGCGCGAGGCGAAGGCGCTCGCGAAGCTCAACCATCCCGGAATCGTCACCATCCACGATTTCGGGAAGTCGGATGGCCTCTATTTTTTCCTGATGGAATACGTGGACGGCATGAACCTGCGCCAGCTCTTGGGCGGCGAACGGATCGCGCCATGCGAGGCGCTCGCCATCGTGCCGCAGATTTGTGACTCGCTGCAATTCGCGCATGACCACGGGATCGTTCACCGCGACATCAAGCCGGAGAACATTTTGATCGATCGCCGCGGGCGCGTGAAGGTCGCGGACTTCGGGCTGGCCAAGCTCGTCGAAGCCGGCGCGGAGGCACCCGGTGTCGATACCGCGGTATCCGATCCAGGGCTGACGGAGGCGGGCAAAGTCATGGGCACGCCGAGCTACATGGCGCCGGAACAGACCGAACATCCGGATGAGGTGGATCACCGCGCGGACATCTACGCACTCGGCGTGGTTTTCTATGAAATGCTCACCGGCGAGCAGCCCGGCAAACAGCTGCAACCGCCCTCGCTCAAGGTAAAGATAGACGTCCGCCTCGATGAAGTGGTGCTGCGCGCGCTGGAGAAAAATCCCGAGCTGCGCTACTCGCAGGCGAGCATTTTCAAGACGCAGGTGGAGACGATCACGGAGACGCCGCGGGCTGAAGAATCGAAAGGGGAAGCGCCCGTGGTCGCGCCGGATGAATTAAAGCGCACGCGCTTTCAGATCATCGGCAGCTGCTTTTGGCTGCTGGTCACCGCGGCCGGGATGAGCAGCCATCTCCACGGCAGCGGGGAGGCACCCTATCGCATCGGCATTTTCACGTGGGGTCTTTTGTTTTTCGTGCTCACCACTGTCCTGACGTTCGCGGCTGGAAACAACCGCGTGAAAATCAAGGTAGCCAGAACCGTTGGTATCATCGATAGCTTCGGCATTCTTGGCGCGCTGATCTGGTGCGTATCGCAAATTCCGTGGCTCGAAAGACCGTGGCTTTTCGTGATCGTCGGCGTCTGCGGCTTTGGAATCCTTTTCGGAGTTGGGAAGCTGTTCGCCTTGTGGAAAAGCGAGCAACCAGGAACTGAGAACTCAAAGCCGGTGTGCTACTCGGCGCTCTTTTTCGCGATCTTGGCGAATTTGATCCCGATGATCTTTTACTGGAATGCAAAGGCGCTGCCGTGGGTCACGCCGGAGATGCAACAGGCGATGCTCTGGCTCACGTTGGTGGTAGCGATTATCGCGGTCGTGCTCGGATTTTTAGGCAGACCGTCGCGCGTTGCTTGGACAGCGATCGTGGTCGGTGGCGTGAGCCTCACGATTTGGATTTTGTGCTTCGTCACCGGATTGATTTCGCAAGCAACCGCGCGTCAGCACGACGTCGCCGTTACCGCAGCTACCGGGGAGGCTGAGCCAGGCGCTGCAGTCAATGCATGGCTCGCGCTCATGGACGCCGGCGATTACGCCAAAGGTTGGGCGACCGCGTCTGAGGTTTTTCGCAAGGTGGTCGGGCAAGAAAAGTGGGTGACGATGTCACACTCGGTTCGCCAGCCGCTGGGCGCAGTGATCTCCCGCAAGCAAACCTCGACGGAGAAGATCTCCTCCTTACCGGGAATGGCGGACGGCCCTTATTTCGTGGAGAAGTTCGACACGTCCTTTGCGGGGATGTCGGCGGCGACTGAAACCGTGACTTTCGTCCTCGAAAAAGGGGGGCAATGGAAAGCGGCCGCCTATCTCATCCTGCCGAAGGAGAGCGCGAAGAAAGAGCCCTCATCGGCATCGGAAAAAGCGGCGGTGAAGGCGGCGGAAACGTGGCTGGCCGGGATCGACGCCGGGAACTATGCGCAAAGTTGGAAGGATGCCGCGGCGTTGTTCCAAGCGGCCATCACTGAGGAGGGCTGGACGTCCGCAGTGACGAGCGCACGCAAGCCGCTCGGTGGTTTGGTTTCCCGCAAGCTGAAAACCGCGCGCTACACCAAGTCGCTCCCCGGCGCACCGGATGGAGAATACGTTTTCATGCAGTTCGACACCTCCTTTACCGCGATCAAAACCAGCGTCGAAACAGTAACGTTTCGCCTCGAGACGGATGGGCAGTGGCGCTCGGTTGGTTATTTAATCCAATGACCAGCAGAGAAAATCCGCACAGCGACCTTTTCGTCACGACGCGATGGACGCTTGTGCTCTCCGCCGGAGAAAAGTCGTCGCCTCAATCGGCTCGCGCGCTGGAGGAATTGTGCCGCGCGTATTGGTATCCGCTCTATGCGTATGTCCGCCGGCGTGCGCACGCGCGCGAGGACGCCGAGGATTTGACGCAGGCTTTCTTTGCGCGGTTCTTGGAAAAGAACTATCTCGGCGGACTATCGGCTGGGCAGGGGAAATTCCGCGCGTTTCTACTCGCATCGCTTAAGCATTTTCTCGCGAACGAATGGGACAAGTCGCAGCGCCAAAAGCGCGGCGGCCAAGCCACGCATTTCTCGTTGGATTGGCGCAGTGCGGATGAGCAGTTTCAGTTTTCCGACGCATCTGACAGCCCGGACAAAGCGTTTGACCGCGAGTGGGCGCTGGCGCTTCTCGTGCAAGTCATCGAGCGGCTTCAAACGGAATCCGCCGGGGCCGGACGCGCGCGCGAGTTCGATGTGCTGAAGGTCTTCCTCACTGCGGGTAAAGGCGCGTTGTCACACGCGAGTGCCGCCGAAGCGCTGGGCATAAACGAAGCCGGGGCGCGCGTGGCGGTGCATCGTTTGCGCAAGCGTTACCGGCAGCTGTTGCGCGAGGAGATTGCGCAGACGCTCACGGATCCCGCGCAGGTGGATGAGGAAATGCGCGCGCTGTTTGGCGCGTTCACCGCATCTTAGACGTGCCTCACTGGGTGAGCCGCAGGGCCGCAGTGGTTAACTTAACCTAGCTCGAAGCTCGTGATGCCGTAGATGCGGTCGAGCGGGAGCACCGGGGCTGGTCCGCAATACATGCGGGCGGTTTCGAATACGGGCGTTAATCCGTGACGCTGGGCGAGCGCGACTGCGGCGGTGTTGGGTTCAGGAGGATCGAGAAAAAGCATCTCGCCGGGGCAGAAGCCGGCCAGCGCCGTAAAGAGCGTCTCGGCGGTGGTTTCATTGAGAGCGAAGAGCGGGCCGATTTTGCAGCCAGTCTGGCAACGGCGGATCATGCCGAAGCCTTTGATTTGTCCGTCGCGCATCAAGACGAGCGCACGGCTTTCGGGCAGCGTGATCCACTCACGGAGGAACTCCGGGCGCGGTTGGCCAAAATGAACCGCATCAAAAGCCACTAGGTCGGCGAAGGGCACGGTGCGCGCATCGACTAAGCCGGCATTGGGCGAGAGCGATGCCGGGGCGACGGTCGCGGACGTGGGCGCGAGGCCGCCGTAGCGAAGGTTGCGGTGGGCGAGGACGAAGCCGGATTTAGCGTAATTGGCCTGTTGCGCCACCACGCCATCGAGCCCGGAGGTGCGACCGGCCAAGCGTGCAAGTGCTGCGGCCCAAATTTGTCGGCCGTAGCCGAGTCCGCGATAAGCCGGGGCGGTGATGTAGAATCCAAGAAACCCAAAATCCGATCCGGCGCGCACGGAGGAGATGATCGTGACGGGTTCGCCTGAGGGCAGTTCGCCCACCAGAAAACCACCCGGATCGGCCGCGTTGAACGCCGTGGCGTCGTGAAGTCCCGGGTTCCAGCCTTC
>CBRAFO010000207.1:0-4455 GCA_967755175.1 uncultured Opitutaceae bacterium
GGGCTGCGCCACCACGAAAAAGAAACCCTCGGTGGCGGAGGCCCCGCCTCCTGTTTCGGTGTCTGGCACCGATCTTGACCAAGCCAACGTCGAAAAGGTGCGCTCGGGCGAAACGCTGAAGGCGTATCCCATCGGTCGTTATGTCGATCCGAATGACCCCAACGTCATGCACGAATCGCATGTCGTGTATCGGAAGGAGGCCGGCGCGGGCTGGAATCTCGCTCCCAACGCGCCGACCGTGGTTCCGCTAGGCCCGGTGCTCGCGGTCTCGGATGGAGCCAAGCAACCCAATCCGCTACCGGCGGAGCTGGAGCAAAAGGTGGCGGAGCAAAACCAGCTCATGGCCGCTCTCATTGAGCAAAACGAGGCGCTTGCCGCCGAGCTTGGAAAGCTCGGCAAAGAACTCACGGACCTGCGTGGACGCGCCACGGGCGGAGACACGAAAGGGGGCAAGTGATGGCCAACGAACCTGCCACGATTGAGGGGCAAGCCGTGATGCTGCCTCCGCACCTCTGGGAAAACTTCGAGAAGGCGGACGCGGAACTGCGCGAGTTCTACGGGGTGAGTCCGGGTGCATTGGCGCTCATGCGCCTCTGGCTCGCTTGCGGCGCGTCCTGGCGCGTGCGTGCGGAATTCGAGCGGTCGGTGCTCGACATCAAACACCGGGGTTTACACCCGAACAAAGAAGGAGACTTCGTGAAGACTGCCTTTGAAAACCACTTTGGGCGAATCTCGCCCAGACAAGGTCAAATGCCACTGGCGACCAGTCGCCTTGAACTAAAAATGGCTGGGAAAAACAAGGAGGCGTTATGCCACTAAAAGAACAAGTAGCCGCCCGCAAAGCGCAGCAGAAACCCGAACTGCGGAGAAACCCCGAGATCGACGCCAAACTCGACGCGTTCATTGGGGAGAATCCAAAGCTCGTCGAGTATTACACTGCACTCAGCAAAGAAGAGCTGATCCGCAAACTGATGCTCGGAAAGATGCAGCGGTCGGAATACACGAACCAACGGAATCAGGAAATCGTGGCCTGGGTGGAGGAGAACCCCGAAATCAAGGCCAAGGTGGAACAGCGCATCCGCAACGTGCCTCCGGAAAACCGCGAACGGGCGTTCATAACGGCCGCCAAATCGTTCGCGTTGAACCAGACGGTGCAGAGTCGCGGTGTGAGCCCGTGACCGTGGGTTTTTCGTTCGGCGGCGGTCGCTCCGGCGACCGCCGCTTTTTGTTGGGCATGACCGCCCCTAAATGCGCACTGCTAGACTTCGCGGAAGGGCACCAAGATGGTGCACCACGCGTTAGTTTGCGTCTCGTTGACGAACGCAGATAGGGTCTCGCATGACCCTTGAACAAGGAGACCCGTTCGAGAACACGCACTTCGCATGGCTTCGGCACAAGCTGCTAGGCGGACATCGCAAGTTAGGATATGAGCAAGTCTGGCAGGACTTCATCGGGAACAATGGTCAAGGCTTGCCCATAGATATCCGTGGGTTGGATGTGCCGGCTGAAGCTCGGCGACAGCGATTTATGGAAGGCCACTACAGTATGGCCATATCTGCGTTTTTGCTGGATCGCACAGCCGAGCGCATGGTGGGCAGAGAAGGCAGGCGCAGAAGCGTGGAAGAATATCTCGAGGACATAGATAATTACGCCAGCCTCATCAACCATTTGGGCAGCGTCTGCGATATGGTAGGGCGCATAGAGGAGGCTCTTAAGGCAGGGGGAGAAATCCACGGTCATGTCGTTGATCTCCACCGTCTCCGGTCAAATGCCATTCATGCTTCAAGAATTCCAATGCGCTTGGACGATCTAGATCTACGCATTCCGATCATCAGCAGGAAAAAAGATCCGCTACCGGGCGAGTGGTATGAAGACGCCAATTGGCTGACCGTCGATTTGACACAAAACTATGTCTATCTTTCGCAATTCGCGGAGGAGACTAGAAATGAGCTCTTCGAAGCGTTGAACAAGGCTTATCCCGTAATATACCGGCACGCGGAAAAGACGTTTCGAAAGCAAAAGATTGAGGCATCCCAGTGGCCCCCTCCTAGCTCACCTCCGCCAGAACCATGCTTCTCGTTCACTCTAAATCCGCCCTCCGGCGTCAATGTCCCCAAACGGACTGACAAAGGGTGATGTTTGGCTGTCGCTATTTCGTAGGCTCACCGCTCGCTTGCCTCGCTTCGTCCCGTGCGGTTTTTTCCTACTAAATTAGGATGGATCGATACACGTTTAAGGCCGCGCGTATTGCGCAGAACATGAGTCAAGGTGCGCTCGCCAAGGCGGTGCGCCTCAGTCCTTCGGATATTTCCCGAATGGAGTGCGGATACCGGGACATCCGGGCCGATGAGGCGGCGGCTCTCGCTGCCGCGCTCGGCTTGGTGCCGGTTTCTCCGTCCGCGCCCATCGTGGAAGCCCAGCCTACGGCTGTGATTCCACCCTCCGTGCCTTTGATTCCGCCTCCGGCCGTGCCCGTGGTATCGGCAGCTCCATCGCCCCCGGTAGGAGCCAACTTGGATGATCCGGCCAATTTCACTGAACTGCCAGACCTTCGACTTCTGGAACGCGGTGCTCTGTCGTCCGCTGCGCATCGGGAGCGCCTTGTCGCGGCTCTGGCTCGGGCAACTAAGGTTCTGCATACCTCGCGAGTGCGAGCGGCCGTTTGGCGCGAGTGGCGGCAGTTTGAACGAAATATCCAAGGCGCTTTGCGTTCGGCCTGAGCGGGAGACGCTTTCAAAAACGACAACGTGTCGCGTCCTGCACCGGTCGCTGGCGACTTTTTCACCCCCTGGCTGGCACCTTGAGTTTCGTTCGGATGTGAAGGCCGACCTCGACTGGATCGAAGTAAATGAAGTGGCCGACTCGATGGTAGGGGATGCGACGCAGCTTGGTCCACTCGCGCAGGGTGCGGATGGAAGGCTCGCGACCTTTCGGGAATAAACCGCAGGTGCGCAGGCCGGTGATGTCGGTCAGTGAGGGTGGGAGGGAGGATGCAGGTAGTTGCGTTTCCATGCCTCTGCTCCGGTGTAAACGCAGCGAGTGGCGGGATGCTCGGCCCGCTGGCCGTCGCAAAAACGACCGGCACGTGTCGTAAACCGCCCGACATGGCACCCGGTGGCGCCATGCCGGCCAATTCGGTCAGGCAGCGACGGGCAAGGCCTTTGGCTCCTCCTCTCCGGCGGTCTCTTTCGGCATGATCGCATAAAACGTCTCGGCTTCGGTTGGGCCTTTTAGGTCGAGGTAGTGCTTGCGAATGATCGCCTCGGAGTTGCCCGCTTGCAGCGAGGCTTCACCCACGGAGCGGAATTTGGCCACGAACATCGAAATGAACGTGTGCCGCATGATGTCGTGCGAGAGGCCAAACTGCTTGGCGATCTTGGCCCGCACGTGCTGGAAGTTCTCCGGCACGATGGGGAATTTGTCCAACGGGTAGGCTTTCAGCCAAGCGACCAGATTGGGCTGGATGGTGACTTTCCGGGGCTCGCGCACCTTGGACACCTCGGCGGTGATGTTGATGACGCCGTTTTCAAGGTTCACCAGCTCGGGCTTGAGGCGGAGAATTTCACCCGTGCGGACGCAAGGACGGATGCCGGCGAACAGGCACAGGGCGAAGAACGGCACGAAGCGTCCGCCCTCCAATCCCTCGACGTGCTTCATGAGTTCTGCGGCCTTGGTCGCCGACAGCGTGGCGGCGGCGCACCGTTTCCGGCGAATCCGGTGATGCGGCACCTTCGCAATCGGGTTCTCGCTGATCCATCCGTTATGAAAGGAGAACTTGAGGAAGGTGGAGACGATGCCGCGCCGGTTGTTGTAGGTCTTCTTCGACGGTTTCCCGAGGTTGAAAAAGGCGATGAGACCCTCTGCCGTGAGTTCGGCGACGGTAACGTTGGGGAACTGCTTCCGAAGGCGTTTCAGGTCGCGTTTGATCCGTTCAAGCTGCGGCGTGGAAATCTGGTCCTGCGCAAACTCGTGGTCCTTGGTTGCGGTGTAGAGCGGGACGGCATCGGAAAGCAGTTTCCGTGTCTGCGGCTCCCGGTAGTTTTCCAGAGCGAAATCCAGATAGAACGAAAGCGAGCGGGGCTTTTCCTTGAGGCGGTTGAACGCGGTTTCGGCTTCGCGTAGCTGCTCCTCGGAGAGGAACGTCGTGGCGGATTGGAGGCCGGCGTCGGCCTGGAGCGCCTTGAGTTCCTGAGTGGCCTTCTCGGCAATAGCCTCCTCGCGAGACTTGAAGTTTTTGCGGATGCGGACGCCGTGAAGGCGACCGTCCACTCTCCACGAAATAACGCCGTTGCGGTTTTCGAACCGGGTGACGGCGAACGTTGACTGATTCATGCTTAGGTTGCCGCGTGAACCGGACAACCTAACTTCATCCAAAATGTAACCCGTTACTATCTAACGGGAAAACTGGCGGAGAGGGGGGGATTCGAACCCCCGGAACCCTTGCAGGTTCATCTG
>CBRAFO010000208.1:0-4427 GCA_967755175.1 uncultured Opitutaceae bacterium
AATCCTGTCCAAGGGGTGGGGGTATCAAGACGTGAGTGAGTTCGAATCCGCCCTCTGTGACGCTCTGTGCTCCCTCCTTCCGACTCTGTGAAACAACTCCGATCTCTTTAACCACAGGCCTGAGATTAGACAGGATGACAGGATATATAGCTGGATAACGGCACAGCGGCTTTCATCCCTGCCGCATCCTGTAAATCCTGTCCAAGGGGTGGGGGTATCAAGACGTGAGTGAGTTCGAATCCGCCCTCCGTGGCGCTCTGTGTCCCCTCATTCCGCCTCTGTGATATAAATCCGATCTCCTTTGATCACGGATCGAAGACGTGTTGGGCAAAGTAGGGGACTAATCCGGCATTGTTGGGCCGCTGTTGGTCAATGTGGACCGCTTGTCGGACAATGTGGGAATTTTGTCGGACAATGTAGCCGGCTTGTCTGAAAATGTGCGAATCTTGTCCGGCAATGTGGGCAGCTTGTCTTTCAATGTGGGCGGACTGTCCGATAATGTGCGAGAGCTGTCCGACAATGTGCGTGCGCTGTTTTTCAATGTGCGCGCCTTGTTTTCCATTGTTTTAGACTGTTCGTCATTATTTTGGGCTGTTGGACAATGTTCGCGCGTTATCTACATGCACTTATGTCGCAAGGGAGGACCTGATCTCCGGCGCGGGGCTCATGAGCGTAGTCGGTAGCGGCGAACGTCTTGGACCCCGGATGAATCGCCCAAGCGGGCGCTTCGTTGGGGGCGGCTCCGGAGAATTGGCTTCGCAGGAGTGCCGAGGCATCCGCTGATCGCTGGCCTTTGATCATCGGCCCGCTTGGCCTGACCCGGCTCTGTGAAATAACCCTGATTTTTAGCAGATGGGCTGTTGTCACCACCCACCTCGTCGCGAAGCCTTATCTCACCATGTCGCGCATAGACTATTTTTCCGCCAAGCCGGACTTCATCACGCAACTCAGGGGGATAACCAAACAGCAGGAATCGTTTGGGTTGGACGCCAAACTGCGTGCCTTGGTCGAGACTCGTGTTTCTCAGCTCAATGGCTGCGTCTATTGCACCGATCTACATAGCCGTGAGGCGCGGGGGCGTGGCGAGAAGCAGCAACGCCTGGATTCCTTGCCTGTCTGGCGTGAGTCGCCGTTTTTCACGGAGCGAGAAAAGGCCGCGTTGGCCTGGGCGGAGTCGATGACCTATATAGCCACGACGCATGCGGGAGACCCCGAGTATGAAGCGCTCCATCCGCATTTCTCGGAGAGTGAAATCGTCGAACTCAGCCTCTCTATATCCCTCACCAACTTCTGGAACCGAATCGCGGGAGGCTTCCGTAAGATGCCGGCCGCAATATAACTCAGCGTGGCACGGGCGTCCCGCCCGTGGGATCGGAACATGGGCGAGACGCCCATGCCACTTGGCTGCGGCCACAGTTCTATTTGAAATGCTTTAGGGCTCTTTGAGGCCATCACTCATTGACTGTAAGTAATTGACCGGAGGTGCAGGGCTGGGAAGCTGCGACTCAACTTAACACCCTATGGAAATCTTGTTTTTAGCTTTTCTCGTGGCCTCGATGTTCAGTGGCTGGCTGATCGGCCGAAAGGTCTTTTCGATCATGGAAAAAAAGCAGAGCAAGTGGGCGAATACCGCCTCGCTCTTCGCTGCTATGATTTCATTGGTCGCTATCTTTATAGCTGGGGTCGTTGCCATCAGTTATGGCGGCGCATTCAGGCGCTGAGACGTGTTTTCGAAATAGACCGGGCCAGCGTGGTTGGGCGGCTTTTCTGCTTCGGGCGATCAGCCACTCGGCGCAGATCAAGTTCGGGACGAAGCCCAGCCACGCGTCCAGCATGTAGATAAGCTGAGGATCGAGGTCGAACGAGGTGGTCAATATCACCCGCCACGTCCTCAGGGTCACGGCCGAGAAGGTGAGGGCATAACTCCGGATCATGAATTCTCGGTGCCGGGTGATATCGCCTTTCTTCACCTCGATTACGGCCTTCACGGTGAACCATAGCCAAAGGCAGTCCAAAATCAGAAAAGCGATTTTGCTGGGGAGGTGTCCGTTTGCATACACCGCCATGATCAGGCCGGTCGGGAAGTTGATTAAGACGATATCCCAAACGTAAATCTTGCCGATGAGCCGGTGGATGCGCCGGTGGTTCTTGAGGATTTCCGAGGAGAACTGAGTTAACCCGGCCAGTAGCGTGAAAATGCTGGAAAAGACGTGAATATAGAACGCGGCCTTCCAAAGCTTGATGTGGAGATAGTCCTGTTTGAACTCAAGAAACCCGACGTGGTCATCGAATGCCGAGTATTGAACGATGATTTTGAGCATCAGAAACGTGCCCACGTTCAATACGAGATAAAGCCCGACGGTCTTAAGCAGGCTGAGCAGGTCTTTTCTCAATCGTGATTGGTCTGATTAATCATCTCGAAATTCTTAATACGCGGGTGCTCATCTAGGGGTGGATGAGGTTATGAATCGGCTGTTTTTGTGCCGATTAAATCGGGCGCCCTTGGAGCGATGCAGATTAGGCGCACGGTATTGCTGAGACTAAGGTTTCGGTGCGTTAGTTTCACTGAGTTCATGGGGTGTGGCGTCTTTGTTTTTCACGAGGGTCGCTTGATACTTCAGAGTGTCATCAAGCCACTTGATTTCCGTGCCGGTGGTCTTTGGGAATGCGTTCAATCGTCGCGTCGCATCCGCGAAATCCTCACTCCGTCGCGCCAATTCAATGGGAAGGTATTTGGAGATTAAATAATCATCCTTTTTGTCTTTTCCCCTTTCCAAGGCGGCAGCGGATTTATCGAACCAAGCTACTGCTCGTTTGCACACCGCTGCGTATTTGTCTTTGTCCGATTCTACCTGCCAGCTTGCCTGAAGATAAGCCCATGCGATCTCATAAGGCGGGTCTTTCAACTCTTCTTGGATGACCCCGAGAGTGAAGTAGGAGGTCGTATCTTTGGTTTCTTTGACGAATTTCTCGCTCGTCACGATTTGCTTCAGCTTGGCTAGCTCTGCGGGCTCAAATGTTTCCTTATACAGAGGGAGGTGGCATTTGGGACACTGGGCCAGCTTCGATGGTTGGGCGATGGGGCCGATCTTTTTTAGGTCGAGCTGCGCTCCAAATGAAGTTCCTGAAAAATCCTGCATGGCTTTGAATGCCGTTTGATCAATAGGGCATGTGAACTTTACTGCGCCCATGGTGTGCGCCGACCCCGGCGTGCTGAAAAAGCCCAGTAGCGCCAGAATAGCGGTCGAAATCTTAATTGGGGAATTCATAGGGGAAGAACGGTTTTAAAGAGCCGATTCATCAATTTTAATATCAAGAGCCATCGACCTATCTCACCGTCTTGGCGTCATTTTGTCGGCTCCATCCGAGGCACCTCCAAGGCGAATCCGGTAAAGCCATAGCGTCGCTCCAATGCGTCCCGAGTCAGCTTCTCAGGTCCGACCATGGGATCGCCTACATTAAACACGTCGCCGGTTCGCGAGGTCAGGGCGATGAAATGTCCGCGACTGCCCACGGTCACTCCCACGATGGCGGGTAATTGCATCGCTTCGTTAAAGCCGGCCCCCGTCATCACAAATCGCGCGCGTAAACCCCGGGACCTGATGTAGCGCGCCAGATACCACGCCTCAGTCCCGCCCAAGTAGGTATGGGCGGCTGGCGCGATTTCACTTTCTTGCGCCGCCACGCCCAAGGTCTTCAGCACCGTAGCGGTGCTTGCCGGGCCGCAGCTCGAAAGTGTGCTTTGAATACACACGTCGTGCGCCCATGCATCGCGAAGTGAATCCCTATCCACAGGCATGACGATCGGCTTGAGAAACGGTCCCCACGAAACTCCGACGGTAGCCAAAAGCGGGAGCACGAGCATACGCCGATGCATCAAGGCAGCCCAAAATCCACCGACTGCACCGACCGGAATCACGAGCGCTTCCACGCCGCGCCACGAGCGGACTTCATAAAACCAGGCTGTTTCCGGCAACCAGTGCAGGTAGTAGAGTGCATTGTAGCCCGCAGGCAGAGCCAGAGCGGTAGTCAGCATAAACCATCGCCGGCGCACCGGGGGCGACATCGCCAAGGCTCGCCGATGAGCGACCGCAAACAACGCCAAGGCCAACGCTGCGCAAATCAGGCCAAACCAGTTAGGAAACATAGGCCGGTGCAGAAATGGAGTCAGGCCGCTGTTTGTTGATAATAGCGTGTCACTATCGTGCCGCTTCAGCCGCGATGTGGCCGGCTAAGCTGGTGACGAAGGTCTTTAGACTCGTCATGTCGCTTACGTCGGAGAACTTCCCGGTCTTGATTGCCGTCTGCGGCGAGGCCAGCACGGCCGTCGTGGTGTAGAGCTGCTCTTGGACGAGCTTTTTGCAGAGCAGATTATAACGTTCTATATACGACGCACCTTGGAACTCGGCGCGCACGGGAAAGTGTTC
>CBRAFO010000209.1:0-4398 GCA_967755175.1 uncultured Opitutaceae bacterium
GAGCGAGCTTGCTCGCGATGTTCGATCCTCGCGAGCGAGCTCGCTCCCACATCAACCATCGCCTGCAAGCAGGCTCCTACATTTCGATCAAATTCCCGGTCGATAAATTATCGGCCTTTGCGGTCGCGCCAGTGGGCGCCGGGTTTGCCCTTGGAGTGCCAAGTCGGGTTTCCGCCGCCGAAGGCTTTTCCTTTGTAGGTTTTGTCCTGGTTTTTGCCGGAGTCGCCCGTCTGCTTGCCGCCTTTGCCAAGCGATTGTTGGTGGCCGGAACGCTTCGGCGAGTTGGCCAATGGGTTGGCCGGATCGACGCGGGGAGCCGCGCCGCCTTCGTAGGCGAAGCCTTCGACGGGAACGACCGGGATGGGTTGGCCGATGAGTTTTTCGATGGCCACGACCTCGTTGGCTTCTTGAGGAGTCACCAGCGTGACGGCGTCGCCGGTGGCGGCGGCTCGACCGGTGCGGCCGATGCGGTGAACGTAGTCCTCGGCATGCAAGGGAACGTCGAAGTTGATGACGTGTGACACGCCGGCGACGTCGATGCCGCGTGCGGCGATGTCGGTGGCCACGAGCACGCCGCACTTGCCGGTCTTGAATTTGTCGAGGGCATCGACGCGCTGGCCTTGCGTGCGCTCGGCGTGGATGACCACGCAGGCGTGGTTTTCGAGGCGGAGCTGGTGAGCGACGCGATCGGCACCTTTGCGCGTGCGGGTGAAGACGATCACGCTTTTGAAGTCGTCGCGTTGGAGCAGCGCGTAAAGCAGATCGAGCTTCTGGTTCTCGGTGACCGGATGGATGACGTGGTTGACCGACTCGGTGACGGGCTTGGATCGGGCGATTTCGATGCGCTGCGGATTGCGCAGGGCAAACTTGGCGACCTCTTCGAGCTTGGGCGGAATGGTGGCGGAGAAGAGCAGCGTCTGCCGCGCCGCCGGGCAGAGCTTCACGATGGCTTTGACGTCCTCGATGAAGCCCATGTCGAGCATGCGATCCACCTCGTCGAGCACGAGGACTTCGATGGACGAGAGGTTAATGAGCGTGCCGTCGAGGAACTCGCGGAGACGGCCGGTGGTGGCGACGATCACATCGACGCCGGCGCGGAGGGCGTTGCGTTGCGGGCCGAGGGTAACGCCACCGTGGAGGACGACGGATTTGAAATCGGTGAATTTGCCGAGGGCGTGAAAGGATTCATCGACCTGGGCGGCGAGTTCGCGGGTGGGTTCGAGCACGAGCACGCGAGGGCCGGAGTCACGATGAGGGCCGAGGCGGTTCAGGATCGGCAGCGCGAACGCGGCGGTTTTTCCGGTGCCGGTTTGGGCGGAGGCGATCAAGTCGCGGCCGGAGAGCACGGCAGGAATGGCCTGCGCCTGGATGGGCGTAGGCTCGGTGTAGCCCAGGGCTTGCGCACCACGCACGAGGCTGGAGTAGAGACCGAGTTTGGAAAAAGGCATGGTCAACGATGCGGGCTGCAATTGGGGGATGGCGAGACTGGAGACGGCCAGATAGGCGGACTGACCAATACGGTTGTTTTAGCTCCGGATTCGGCGGAGCGGCGACGTCCCCGTCGCCGACCTCGGCGGCAGGAATGCCGCCGCTCCGGGAGGGGCGGCATTGCCAGCCTCCGGCGACGAGGACGTCGCCGCTCCCTGTGATGGGGGGCGCATACTAACGGCATGAACCGACGTCGTTTCTGATCAGGCGAATTTGTGCTCTCAATTCGCCGCAGGGCTGCATACGTTGCTTCATGGAAAAACGTAAATTTGCCGAGCTCGGGCTGTCCGCCGAGGTGTTGAAGGCCGTGGACAAGATGGGTTTTGAAGAGGCTTCGCCCATCCAAACCGCCGTCATTCCGCTGCTGCTCTCCGGTAAAGATGTCGTCGGCCAGTCGGCTACCGGCTCGGGCAAAACCGCTGCGTTCGGCATTCCCGCCGTCGAAAAGGTTGATGCCAAAAAGAAGGCCGTGCAGGTCCTCATCCTTTGCCCCACGCGCGAACTCGCCGTGCAGGTCGCCGAGGAAATCGCCAAGCTCGCGTTCTTTAAAACGGGCGTCCGCGAGGTTCCGATTTTCGGAGGCCAGCCGTATGAGCGCCAGATCCGTGCCCTTGAGGCCGGTGCCCAGATCGTCATCGGCACCCCCGGTCGCGTCATGGACCACATGGAACGCGGCACGCTGCGTCTTGATAACTTGAAGATGGTCATCCTCGACGAGTGCGACCGCATGCTCGACATGGGCTTCCGCGACGACATCGAGATGATTCTCTCCAAGACGCCGACCACCCGCCAGTCGCTGTTCTTCTCCGCCACGATGCCTCCGGCGATTCAGGCGCTGATCAATCGCTTCCTGCCGAACCCCGAGTGGGTCAAGATCGCCGCCCAAGCGCAGAACGCGCCCAAGGTGGATCAGGTCTATTTCGAGGTGGATCGCCGCTACAAGATCGACGTGCTCACGCGTCTGATCGATCTCCACGACTTTCGCTACGGCATCATTTTCTGTTCCACCAAAGTCATGGTGGATGAACTCGACGAGCACCTCCACGCGCGCGGTTATCAGACCGACCGTTTGCACGGTGACATCACGCAGGCCCAGCGCACGCGCGTCATGGAGAAGTTCAAGCGCCGCGGGTTTGAGTTCCTCGTGGCCACCGACGTGGCGGCGCGCGGTCTCGACGTGGACGACCTCGAAGTCGTTTTCAACTTCGACCTGCCGAACGATGCCGAGGATTACACGCACCGCGTGGGCCGCACCGGCCGCGCCGGCCGCGAAGGCAAGGCATTCACGTTCGTCGCCGGCCGTGAGCTCTACGGCCTGCAAAACATGATCCGCTACGGAAAGCTCAAGATCCGCCGCGAGAACGTGCCGTCGCTCGACCAAGTCGAAGAGGCGCGTGAAAACGTGTTCTTTGAAAAGGTGAAGGGCGTGCTTGAGGCCGGTAAGTTTATCAAACAAGACCGCTTCATCGACCGCCTGATGGAACAGGGTTTCCCGAGCACCGACGTGGTCTCGGCGCTGTTGCACATGATGCATGGTGGCGGTGACAAGCCCGAGCCGGCAGCCGCTCCGGCAGCAAAGTCGGCACTGCCCAAGTCCGCTCCGAAACCCGCCGCGCACACACCCGCGCCGGCGTATGTGCCCGAGGAGCCGCGCGCTGCTGTGCCGGCGGCGTTCGCCAAGGTGGCGAACAAGCCCAAGGTCGCCGCACCGGCACCCCAGGCGGACCGTCCCGCTTTCCAAGGGAACGCTCCGAAGTCGGTCGAAGCTGCCTCGTCGGCGGCTGAGCCCGCTGAACAGGAGCGCGCGTTGTTCGAAAACGAAGGCGAGCCGACCGAGCCCCGTCCCTCAAAGCAGAAGTTTCAACGCCCCGCCCGCACGGGTCGCGAGCCGGGCATGACGACGTTGTTCCTCAATGTCGGCCGCAAGCAGCTCATCACGCCGGCCGACATCGTCGGCAAGGTCGCGGGTGTCACCCGTCTGCCCGCCAACGTGGTCGGCGCGATGGACATTCACCAGCGGCACACGCTGGTGGACGTCACGGCCGAGCATGCGTCGCTGATCGTCGAGAAGCTGAAGGGAATCCGCGTGAAGAATGTCGCGCTGGAGCCCTCGGTGGCGACGGATGCGGATCGCGCGGCGGAGTGAGGAATAAAGCTGAGAGTTGAAGGTTGAGGGTTGAGAGACCGGAGTGAGATGAGGGTTGAGAGGCCGAACACGGGATCGAGGCTCTCAACTCTCAGCACTCAGCTTTCAACTTTCCGGCACCGCCCTTGACACGTCTCCACTCGGGCCCTACTCGAAAGAGCCCATATGGAGGCTGTGCTTGATCAACCTGTGTTGGTCCTCAATCGCCTGTGGCAGGCGGTGAATGTTATCGGCGCTCGACGCGCCTTTGCCTTGTTGTCGAGAGGTCACGCGAGCGTTGTCCATCATCACGATGACGACTTCCGCATCTTTAACCTGATGGACTGGGTGGATTTCTCGCAGAGCAATCCGTCCTTGGACGCCATGGATCACGTGCATACGCCGCGCACGACCATCCGTCTGCCGCGCGTCATCTTACTGGCGTATTTCGATCGGCTGCCGTGCAAGGAGCTGAAGCTCACGCGCAACAACGTCTTCGAGCGCGACAACGAGACCTGTCAGTATTGCGGACACAGTTTCGAGCGCGAGGACCTGAATCTCGACCACGTGATTCCGCGCGACCAAGGCGGCAAGACGACGTGGGAAAATATCGTGTGTTCGTGCATCAAGTGTAACTCGCGAAAGGCAAACCGCCTCCCGCATCAGGCGCATATGCGCTTGATCCGCAAACCGGTGCGGCCGAAGTGGCGTCCGGTGATTTCCTTGGTGCTCGGCAATAAAGAGCGCGAACGCTGGAAGGACTTCCTCGATCTCGCCTACTGGAA
>CBRAFO010000210.1:0-4337 GCA_967755175.1 uncultured Opitutaceae bacterium
GGGGCGGCTACTTTCGCGGTTGCGGGCGGGCGGATTCCGCTTCTGTTGGCGGTTCATGAAATTGCATGTCCTGCCTTCCGGGCCGATCGAGACCAATGGCTTCCTCTTAACCGATACCTCGCGGGGCGAGGCGGTGCTCATCGATGCTCCGGGCGAAATCTGGGAGCTGGTCGAACCGATCCTTGAGCGCGAGAAGTGCAAACTCGTCGAGCTGTGGCTTACTCATGGGCATTGGGATCACATCCAGGATGCCGCCAAGGTGGTCCGTGCCACCGGTGCCAAGGTGCGCGGGCATCTCGCCGACCGACAGTTTTTTGAAACACCCGAGATCATGTCGGCGTTTTTGGGCGGGCGCATCACGTTGGAGCCGGTGGCCGTGGATCACTGGGTGGCGCAGGGAGACCGGTTCGAGGCGCTGGGTCGCACCGTGGAGGTGCGGCATGTGCCGGGGCATTGTCCGGGGAACGTGTTGTTCTACTTCGCTTCGGCGGGAGCGGTGTTCGATGGCGATGCGTTGTTTGCCGGGAGCGTGGGTCGCACCGATTTGCCGGGCGGGAGTCGCGACGTGCTCATGCGGTCAATCCGCGAACAGATCTATACGTTGCCGGACGACACTGCGGTATATCCGGGCCATGGACCGGCGACGACCGTGGGCGCGGAGAAGACGAGCAACCCGTATGTGCGGGGGTGAGGCGCGGGGGTTAAATCGTTCTCTTTCCTCGTAATCGTTCTTTTTCTCAACCGATTGAGAGGAAAACGAGAACGAGAACGAGTAAGAGAACGAGAACGATTGAGTTGCGGGGGGCGGGAATCGCGAGTGACTCGCTGGGACACGACCGGCAACCCTCGTAATCGTTCCTCGTCCGATTGAGAGGAGAACGAGAACGGGAGTAAGAGAAAGAGAACGAGTGATTGCGGGGGCGGGAATCGCGAGCAAGCTCGCTGCCTTCTTTCTTCATGAACAATGACGAACACTTCATGCGTCGGGCGATCGCGCTGGCGCGTCGGGCGTGGGGGCTTACGCATCCGAATCCACATGTCGGCGCGGTGATCGTCGAGGACGGCGTGGTGGTGGCCGAGGGGTTTCACGCGCAGGATGGCGGTCCGCACGCGGAGCGCGTGGCGCTGGCGGCGCTGGGTCGAGCACCGAAGCCGGGGGCGACGATGTATGTGACGCTGGAGCCGTGCTCAACCCATGGGCGCACGGGGGCGTGTTGCGATGCGATCCAGGCGGCGGGGATTCGTCGCGTGGTGGTGGGCGCAACCGATCCCAATCCCGCTCATGGCGGGCATGGTTTTGAGGTGTTGCGAGCGGCGGGCGTCGAGGTCACGGCGGGCGTGCTGGCGGCGGAGTGCGCGGACCTGAATCTGATTTTTAACCACTGGATCGCGACGGGCGGTCCGTTGCTGGCGGCCAAGGTGGCGGTGACGCTTGATGGGAAGATCGCTTGCCGCACGGGCGAGTCGCGTTGGATCACGGGCGAGGCGGCGCGAGCCGATGTGCATGCGTGGCGGCGGTATTTCCCGGGAATCGCGGCGGGGGCGATGACGATCCTTAAGGACAATCCCAAACTCACGGCGCGCACGGCCGAGGGTGAGACATGGTGTCCGCTGCGTTTTGTGTTCGATGGGCTGCTGCGCACCATGGGCGACGCGCATTTGCCGCAGGTTTATACGGATGAGTATCGCGAGCGCACGGTGGTCGTGACGACGCCGCATGGTGGCATGGGCTACGTGCGCAAGTTGCGCGACCTGGGCGTGCGTGTGTGGGTAATGGATACGCCGACGCAGCGGGTTAACTTCGCCGATTTCCGCAAGCGGTGCGCCGAGGAGAAGGTGACGGGCGTCTATTTCGAGGGCGGGTCGCTCTTGCTGAGTGAGCTGGTGCGTTCGCGGCAGCTGGACTACTTGTTCGCTTATCGGGCGCCGGTGCTGTTTGCCGACGAGAAGGCGAAGACGATGTTCACGGGGTTGCGCCCGGAGAAGCTGGATCAGGCGGTGCGGTTGTCGCAGGTAAGGAATGAGGTGTTTGGCGACGATTCGTTGATGCGCGGCAAGGTGGTTTACCCTGAAAAACTTTTACTGGATGAAACTGCATTTGGCGTCAGGTAACGCACACAAGGTGGCGGAGATGAACACGCTCGCGCAGGCGGGCGGTCTCGCCGTGGAAATCGTCTCGGCGAAGGCCGTGGGCGGGATGCCGCCGGTCGTGGAGGACGCGGGGACATTTATCGGCAACGCGCGCAAGAAGGCGCTCGGTCTGAAAGCCGTGCTGCCGGCCGATGCGTGGGTGCTGGCCGACGACAGCGGCTTGTGCGTGGATGCACTCGGCGGCGCGCCGGGTGTGGAGTCGGCTTATTACGCGGGGCCGCAGGGTGATGGAGCGGCGAACTTGCGAAAGCTGGTCGAGGTCATGCGCGGGGTGCCGGCAGACAAGCGCGGGGCGCACTTCGTCTGCGTGCTATTGCTGGCGGGGCCGGGCGGAGCGGAGTGGATCTTCGAGGGGCGGTGCGACGGGACGCTGTGCGAGGCACCGCAGGGTGGGGCGGGGTTCGGCTACGATCCGCTCTTCGTGCCGGTTGGCTACACCCAGACCTTTGCCGAGCTGGGTGATGCGGTGAAGAACACCCTCAGTCACCGCGGCCGGGCTTGGGCGGGACTGGCGACGTGGCTGGGGTCCCTTACCAACTAAAGGACGCCTTGATGGTCGCGTATTCGGCGGCGGTGAGGTCCGTATAATCGACGCGGCGGTAGGACATTACTCGCGGCGTGCCGGGCGGATAGCGGCCATCACGGAACATGGAGTTGAACCCCCAGTAGCGATTGGGAGGCGAGTAGTAGCCACTTGAATTGTAGGGTTCGGTAAATACCCGGCTTTCGAACAGGGAAACGAGCGAACCGCGAATGTAGACGTTTTTGCTGCCCCAGTTCTCAAGGAAACGCGGCAGGTTGTGCGCGCCACCGCTGCTATTTCCGGTGCCATTTTTGTTGGTAGGGGTAATTCCGACGAGCAAGGCGGCGGAAATCTCAATATTGGTCGTTGTGGCGACGGGATCGAAGCCTGAGAGGCTCGTTGTGTCGGAGAACCCTTGCGATAAAATGGTAACGGCATCGCCGACGATGGCGGCGGGCACCTCGCCGGTGTCGGGCGTGGTAGCGGAGTTGGGGCTGCTGGTGCTCACGGTGCCGTCGGCGTTGAAGTTGCCCTTGATATAGACAGGGGCGTTGGTGGCGATGGTGAGTCCTTCGGAACTGCTGGGGCCGGTGTAGCTGGGCACCTTGCCTGTGCCGTTGATGATACGCACGCTGGTCTGCATGCTGTTGGCGATGGTTGCAGAGTTGGTGGCTCCGGTTATCGGATCGGTGGATGGCCCCCCTTGCACTTCGACGTAAACGATACCAGTCCAGTCGCTGGTGGTGAGATTGCCGATGGCGTCGGTAGAGGCTACGCTGGTGGTGGTGCTCGTAATGGTGCCGCTCGTAGTGGCAACCGAAGTCGAGGATAGGCCTGCCATGGCTGCTACGGCTTTTCGAAGTCCGTTCATGTCGATCTCAACTAGATCGGTGCCTTTCTGGCGGTGCTGGTCATACATGCCTTGGGCAAGAGCGGGCGTGGTGGGCGTGGATGTTGACGAGGTCGAGGTAGCCGTAGGCGGGGTGGCCGATGAACTATAAGTGGTGGTGCTGCTACTGCTGTTGGTCGGTGTGCCTGCAGTGACGGTGCTGCCACCGCTGGAGACGGTAGTGGTGTAGGGAGTGACGGTGCTTCCCGTGGTGGTCGTGACGGGATATTTGTTTATATTTGCACCACTAGTGATCTTTGCACCAACCGTGTAGGTTGTGCTGGTCGCGGTGCTCGAATAAGTAGAAGTCACCCTGTAGGGTATGTAGGTTACAATGGTGTTGCTGGCCGGAAGCGTGAGCACCTTGTTTTTGGAGGGGTCCTCCTTGTTGCGGCTGGTAACAGTGATGGCCTGGGTGCTCGGATTGACGGTGATGTAGATGCCGGCATTGTTGGCATATTTTTGGGACTCAACCTCGGTTTTTTTGCTGTAATCCGGATCGGATACATCGGGGTAGTTCGAGGGTTCGATAATGGTGCGGCCGGTATTTACCGAGTTGTCGCCACCTGACGACGGAGTGGAGTCCTCGACGTATTTACTGATGGCGACAGGCGTGTAGTTTTCTACGCCGTGAGCAGCGGTCTGGAGATTGCCTCCCCAACGTTGGGAAGCGTAGTCGCGGAATCCGGTCCAGTCGCTGGCCGAGGTGCCGGCGCCCTGTGTGCTGTCCTTCCAGACGCTGCTGACGAAGAGGCTGAGCGCGCCGCTGGTTTT
>CBRAFO010000211.1:0-4324 GCA_967755175.1 uncultured Opitutaceae bacterium
AGAGCGTCGCGCCGAGGAGGACGCCGGCGATGAGGTAAACGGGCCGGAGTAGGCGAGCGAGGGTCATAACGGGGGGAGGGGTGGGGCACGGACACGCAGAAACGAAACCGCCCCGGCCGATGATCAGGACGGGGCGGTGCAGAAACTAACGCTGAGGCCTTACGATCAGACGGTGGTCTTGCGACGGCGGCGGAGCACGGCGACGCCAAGGGTGGCCGCACCGAGGAGAGCCGCGTAGGTGGCCGGCTCGGGGATGGCAGACGTGGTGACGTCAGCGAAGGTGGTGCCGAAACGGATCTCGTCCCAAGTGGCTGCACCGGCGGAATAATCCGACAGCGCCAGTCGGTCGAAGGTGATATCTTGGCTGCTGAGGACGATTCCGCCCGACGACGGGTCGCCCGCACCCAAGGTGGGATTAACCCACACCGTCACCGTGTCGCTCGCGGCCGTGGCGCTCAGGTCGAACTTCACGATATACAAGTTCACATTAGAGGCCGTAACACCGGTCGTTGCAGCGGCGGTTTTGGCCACGCCAGTGGCACCCGCGTTAAATCGGACGGTGCTGTCGCTGCCGCTAATGAGGCCCAAGTCGAAGTTGCGTCGAAGATCCGCAGCTCCGCTGCCAACCCACCCGTCGTAGAGAGACAACGACTGGTAGCTACCCGTTGACGCAGTCTGGAAGAGGAAGCTCATGTAAATGGTCCCCGTTGTGGAACTGGTTACCGTAAGCGAACTGTCGAAAAGGCGTTGGACGCGGCCGCTATTGGTCGCATTGCCGCCACCGGCAATTACGCCAACGCTGTTACCGGCAGTCGCGGCATAGCTCGAGTCGCTATATACCAACGATCCCGAGATAATCTTCGGATTCGCATCGCCGAAAGAATCCACCGCTTGATCAATCCAGTTACCCGTATAGCCCGCGATGGTAGGGCTGGTTAGGCTGTTGTTCTTATCCTGAAGCATGGAGCCGACGGTGTAGCCGGAATCGCTAAATGATTCGCTGCTGAGCAGGGTGGCGTGAGCCGAGGGAAGAGCGGAGGCGAGGGTGAGGGCGGCCAAGGAAAGCTTGGCGACTTTGGCGGGCGAGGTGGTGGGGATGGATATCGAGGGCATGGGGGGATGGCGGAAGTGAAGGGACTCGTCTCGGTTGAGGGCGTGCTAACTGGGAGAAACGGAATCGGTCACCAAACCCCGCCAACATTGTTGGATTTTTTTCGTTCTGCGGCGGCCTATGCCGAAAACAGGGGAAGGATGGCGCAATTCACCCTTTGCCGGCGGGAGTCAGTTGTCGGCGATACCTGTTACGGCGCTCGTGAGCCATTAGTTCGCCGGCGGGGGCGCCGGCGACACGTTGTCGATCAGGGCGGAGGCTTCGCGCAGAAGGATGCGGGCGTTGATCCAGTCAAACCAGAGCCCCTGTCGGTCATTGCCTCCATTAAGCGGGGTTCGGAACCAAGCGTTGATCAGTTCGCGGGCTTGCTTCATGCCCGCCCGGGCTTCGTCTTCCCGGTGCAGGTGATGGCTGGCTATGGCGAAAATCAACCGGCTGGAAGCAAATCGAGCTTCGTTGTAATTCGGATAACCCTCGCAGCGCTGAACCCAGACGAGAGCCTGCTCGTATCGGCCTTGCCGATATTCAAACAGGGCGACGGCGAACGATCTCCAAGCGGACATATGCGGGTCGCGAGAGATGTTAGGCCCGGTGCCCTCCAACGTGGCGGTCGCGACATCGGCGAGCGGGGCCAGCTTGCGGAGGGTTTTGGCATCGGACGGCATCAAAAGGCTGGCCTTGATGGTATGTTCCGCGACGACGGGGTTGGCGCTCAGGGCAAAGCGGGCGATGGCCATTTGACGGAACTGTTCGTAGGAGTCCCGATCACCGGCTTCGCAGAGCGCCGCACCGGCCTGGAGCAGCTGGCGCGAGACGTCATCGGTGTCGGCAGAGTCCACTTGGGTGATGGCCCGCGCCAGTCCGGCGAGGCGTTTTGCCGCCGGTTGCCATCTGCCGGCGAAGGCGTGCCACTCACCGAGTTTGCGCAGGACTCCAGCGGCTTCCAGCGAGGGCGGGATGAGTTCGAGGGGGATTTCTGCGATCAGTGCGTCGGCAGTTGCGATGTCGCCGTGGTTGAGGAGGACTGCGGCCTGGGCGAGTTTTTCGCGGGCTTCGGCATGCTGGCGTAGCGACAGTTCTACGGCTCGAGACTGTTCGGCTTCGTCCCGCAAGCGGGCTTGTTCCCGGTGTGCTTCGCGCTCGCGGTAGTAGAGCCGTGTGGAGACGCCCAGACCCGCCACGAGGGTTGCAACCAGGGCGGTGCCGGCGATGAAGAGCTGACGGTTGCGACGAACAAGCTTTCGGAGGTGATAAAAACGCGAGGGCGGATGGGCGGCGACGGGCTCATGTTCCCGATACCGGCGGATGTCGCGGGCCAGACCGTTGGCGGTTTCGTAACGGCGCTGGCGGTCTTTTTCCAGAGCGCGCAGGACGATCCAATCGAGATCGCCGTGCAGGGCCGCGACCAAGGCCCGGGGACTGACGCCGCGTTGCTCGGCGAGGCGCGCGAGTTCATCCGGGGCAAGCGAGGCAACGTAAACCGAGGGCGGGGTGGCCGGCGGGCGCTCCCGGATAGCGCGACACAGTTCTTCGGGGGTGGACTGGGCCGCCGGTTTGGACGGAAAGGGCGTGCGGCCGGCCAGCAATTCGTAGAGCAGCACGCCCAAGCCGTAGATGTCGCTGCGGGTGTCCACGTTCCGATCATCCGGCTCGGCCTGTTCCGGGCTCATGTAGTCGGGCGTGCCGATAAAGCGGATACGGGCCGGAGCCTCGGTGTTTGCGGGCAACGTTTCCTCGATCGATTTGGAAATGCCGAAATCGATTACCTTGGGAACCGGCTGCCCGTCGTGAAGGGCGATCAGGATGTTCGACGGTTTGATGTCCCGATGAATGACGCCTTTTTGGTGGGCGTGTTGGATCGCGTTGCAGACTTGGACAAACAGGTCGAGGCGCCGGTTAACGTTGAGCCGGTGTTCATTGCAATAATCGGTGATCTTGGTGCCGCGCACCCGTTCCATGACGAAGTAGGGGCGACCGGTGGCGGTCGCTCCGGCGTCGAGCACGCGGGCGATATTCGGATGATCCATCCACGCCATCGCCTGCTGTTCCATCATGAAACGGGCGATGATGGCTTGGGTGCCGATGCCCACGCGGATGATTTTAAGGGCGACCTCCCGCTGCACCGGTTCCTGTTGTTCGGCCAGATAAACCACGCCGCAGCCGCCTTCGCCGAGACGTTGCATGAGCTTGTAGCGGCCAATGTGCACGTCGGTCTCCGCGAGCATCCTGTCATCCTCATTCAGGGGAGAACTTCCCGCTGGCGTAGACTCAGGTCCGCGCTGCGGGCGAAGGGTGAGGAACGCCTCGGCCGAGTCTTGTGAGGCGAGCAACTTTTCCAGGCGGACGCGCAAGGAGGTGTCGGTGCCGCAGGAACGATTCAGGAAGGCGCTGCGTTCGTCTGGATCAGTCAGATCCAGGGCACCTTCGAACAACGCCTTCTCGTGCTGTCTTGCGGGAGTCATTCGCTCGGCGGATTCGGTGGAGGGACCGCGTCCCGACTGTCATGGATGAGTTGATACAGGCAGCCTTTGGCGTAGGCCCATTGTCGCTCCAGTGTGCGATCACTCAGGCCGAGCATGCGGGCGATTTCCGGATTGGTGAATCCGCCGAAAAATTTCAGAGTGACGAGCCGCGCGCTGTCAGGGTCTTCCGCTTCGAGGCGTGCCAGCGCCTCGTTTACCAGGAGGATGCGGTCGTTGGGCGCTGCGGCGGCCAGGTCGATTTCCTCGATGTTCACGCGTTCCGGATGGTTGCCTCGCTTCTGACTGAGCTTCTGGCGGGACAGATCTACCAAGATGTGCCGCATGGCTTGGGCGGCGGCTCGAAAGAAGTGTTCCCGGTTGTTCCAGTTGGGCTTGTCGAGGTTGATGAGCCGAAGCCAGGCCTCATGCACCAAAGCGGTGGCCTGCAGCGTTTGGCTGTTGGCGTTGCGCCCCAAGCGTGCGGCGGCGAGATGACGCAGTTCGTCGTAAACAAGCGGCAGCAATTCCTCGGCCGCCCGGTTTTCACCGTGCTCCACGGCTTCGAAGAGAATGGTAATCTCACTCATGGCCGTGGTGGTTTGTCAGGTGGATCGGCGGTATGCAATACGGCGAGGATCCGTCCTCTCTCCGCCCACCCACGCCTAAAGGAGGACCGACCGGAATGGCCGTCCTCCTGTGGGGCTCAGAACTTTAGCGTGATCTCATCGCCGGTGTAGCGGACCGTTTGACC
>CBRAFO010000212.1:0-4315 GCA_967755175.1 uncultured Opitutaceae bacterium
ATGACCGTCCGTTGACGCAGGAGGCAATCGTGGGTATCTATAATGCGAATACTCAAGGTAAGCAGACTCCTTCAGCCAACCAGACTCCGCCGCAAGTCCAGCTCACTGCTCCGCTCAACGGAGCCCAGATGCTCACTGGTGACATGCTCACGCTTACCGCTCTGGCCATTGACCGTGAGGGTTCGGTTGCTTCCGTAGCCTTCTTCGATGGAAACGACCTCCTCGGGACGGTCACTATACCGACTGCGCCTTCAACCTCGGCGTTCAACCTTAATATTCCTGCGGGCCTATCCCTCGGAACTCACGTCCTGACCGCCGTCGCCACCGATGCCGGAGGTGTGTCCACGCCGTCCGGTTCGGCGACGGTCATTGTTTCTTATGGCCCGCCGTCGATTGCTCTCCTTGAGCCTGTTGATGGCGGCACGGTTTCCGCCCTCCTTCCGCTCACTCTGAGTGCTTCGGCGAGCTACGCTGGAGGCCCCCTGGCCAAGATCGAGTTCTATGATGGGGCTATCAAACTCGGCGAAACGACCACGCCCGATGCGGCTACCGGTCACTATAGCCTTACTCTGTCCGGAGGTATCGCCGCAGGCCCCCATGTCCTCACCGCCAAGGCGATCGCAATCGATGGAGCCAATCGCACCACTGCGTCGATCCACATCACCGCAGCGACGGTTTCCCCGTCCGTGGTCATCAGCGCGCCCACCAACGGATCCGCATTTATCACCGGTCGCCCGGTCACCCTCACGGCAACCGCCACGGTGTCCGCTGGCTCCGTTGCCCGCGTTGAGTTCTACGATGGCACAGCGTTGCTCGGCAGCACCAGCACGCCTGCTTCGGCTTCGAGCTATTCATTGAGTCTTCCGGGTGGCTTCTCCACCGGCACTCACACGCTCATTGCCCGCGCGATCACGGCTGTTGGCGCTTCTGCCGATTCGACTCCGGTCACCGTTACCGCGGCTCCTTATTCCGGCCCCGAGGTGGTGGAACTCGCCACGCCACTGGATGCCGCCCGCATCTCCGCGCCGACTCCGATCACCGGAATCATCGCGCTGAACGCGCTCACGTCGTGGAAGGTCGAGTGTCGGCTCACCCCGGACGAAGGCGTGCCCGATGCCTCCGCGCCTTGGACCACTCTGAACACGGGCATCGATTACGTCGGCTCCCCGGGTTCCGGTGCCACGCCCGCAGTCCCCGGCACCTTGGGCACGCTTGACCCGACTCTGCTCCTCAACGGCCTTTATCAGCTTCGTCTCGTGGCAACCACCACGACCGGAACTACGCAGCTCATCGGACCGCGTTCAGTTCTCGTCGAAGGCAACATGAAGGTCGGTGCGTTCTCCATCGCCTTTAACGACCTCGTAGAATCCACCCCGGGACTCCCGATCACGCTGACACGCACCTACGACAGTCGCGACCGCAGGGCAGGGGACTTCGGCCCCGGCTGGCACCTCGCCCTCGGCAATATCCGCGTGCAGAAAAGCACGCCCCTCGCGCATGACTGGGAGCAATTCAAGGACGGGGATGAACTCAGCACCGTCTATCATATTGATCCCACTCGCACGCACCTGGTCAGCATTGTTATGCCCGACGGAGAAACCCACCGTTTCGAGGCGGGTATTTACGTCCCAAGAAGCTCCGGGCCCGTCCTACCGGACAACTATAAATGGCTGCTTCCCATCGAAACGGCACGTCTCGTATTTAAGCCGATAGGCGACACCACGGGCGCGCTGACCCTGGATGAAGACGACTCCTTCTCCTTCTCCGGGATGATCGGGGAAGAATACCTGACCAAGGGCTTTGCCGGCATTGACGACGCCTACGAACCCACGCGCTTCCGCCTAACAACCGCCGACGGCACCGTCATGGTTCTCGATCAAGCCCTCGGCTTGCTCGAACTCCACGATAAATCCGGCAACGCCCTCGCCATTCACCATAGCACCACCGACGGGCGCATTCAGTCCATCGACTCCGTCCAGAACGCCGAGACCGGCCCGATCACCCGCACTGTCCAAATCGACCGCCTCACCGATGGACGGGTCGATCACATCACCGACCTCGCCGGACGCACCCTCGACTATCTCTATGATCCGCAAGGTCGTCTCGCCTCCTTCACCGACCGCGAGAACAACACCACTCAGTTCCGCTACGAATTGAGCGACGTCCCTACGAATCTCCGCTTCTCCTACCTCACCAAGATCATTGATCCTCGTGGCTTGCCCGCGCTCCGGTCCGAATACGACGACGACGGGCGCCTCAAGAAGCAGATCGATGCCGATGGCAAGGAGACCATATTCGACCGGGGCATCGCCGCCTTCGGTCGCTTCGAAAAGATCACCGACCGGCTCGGTCATCCCACGACGTTCTTCTACGACGACCGTGGTAACGTCACCACGAAGATCGACGCCCTTGGTGCGCGCACCACCTACGACTACTACCCCGATTCGGATCGGGTGAAGTTCGAGACCGATCATTACAACAACATCAAATCGATGGCCTACGACGCGCGCGGCAACGTCACCGTCCAGACCATCGGTGCGAGCCTCACCGACGATCCTGCCAATCCCACCACGGGTTATACCACCCGCACCACCTACACGACGTTCAGCGCCCCGCTGAGCATTTCCGACCCCGACGGACGTGTGCAGAGTTTCACCTATGATCCGGTCACCCAGCAGCTCCTTACTCACACTATCGGCCAACTCGCCTCCAACGCGTCCTCCGAAATCATCGCCGCGACCCCGGCTACGACCACCTACACCTACCACGCGGATGGCAGTCTGTGGACCGTGACCGACGCCCTCGGGAACGTCACCACCACCACCTACGACTACGGCATCTCCGATCCGGCTTACCCCGGAGCGGTCAAACGTGTGACCACCACCGTCGTCGACGCCGCCACCGCGACCACCCTGCGCACCAGCTACAGCTACCACGATGTGCAAGGTAACCTCCTTGCCACCGTCACCCCGCGCACCTTGCTCGATGGCACGGTAGAGAGTTTGCCCACGCGCTACACTTACGACGCCGAGAACCGCCTGCGCTTCACCGTCCTCCCCGACGGGCGCATCCAAGAAACCCGCTACACCTCTTTCGGCCAGACCGATAAGACCCTAGAGTGGCCTGTCGGCACCGACCTCTCCGCTCTCATCGCCGCCGGCCCGACCGGCCCCACGACTGGCGCCCGTGTCACGTCGATGAGCTACAACGCCCGCGGCAACGTCGAGCGCACCACGTTGCCCAATGGCACCTATACCGCCACCGGCTTCGATCTCGAAGGCCGCACTGTCTGGTCACAGGACACCCGCGGCTATCGCACGTTCAGCGTTTACGATGAAGTCGGTCGCCCGCGCTTCACGATCCATCCCGACACGGACGATGGCACGTTCGCGGCCGCTCCGACCTCCACCGACGACCCTCGCCTCGCCAACAACCCCCGCAACGAGACCCGCTACGACCTAGTCGGCCGCGTTCGCTGGATGATCGACGAGGGCGGTGCCACCACCGAGACCCGCTATTTCGCCGACGGCACCCCCAAGGCCGGACGCCGCGAAAGCCTCGTCCAACACCTAGACGGCGACGAACTCGTCACCACTTACGCCTACTACCCATCCGGCCAGGTCCGCTCCGTCACTGACCCACGCGGCAATACCACCGAGACACGTTACGACAGTCATGGACGTCCCGTGCGCACGCTCTATCCGGCCACCGACGAGCATCCCGCGACCGAGACGCTGGCCACCTACAACCCCATCGGCCAACGCGTCGCCATGACCGACCAAGCCGGCAAGGTCACTCGCCAGCGCCACGACGCGCTCGGACGCCTCGCCGAAGTCCGCCAATACCTCGACCAGTCCCTCGCCGCGTCCGACGCCGGTTTCACCCAAGCCACCACCACCGCCGGCATCGTCTCCACGCGGTATTCCTACGATGAGGCGGGCCACCAGCGGACCCAGACCGACGCACTAGGCCACGTCACCACCTACTGGACCGATGTCATGGGCCACCGCCTCAAGCGCATCCTGCCCGACCTCGCCACGGAAAACCTCGATTACGACCCGTGGGGCAACCTCTGGCACCGCCGCGATTTTGCCGGCAAGACCACCACCTACGGCTACGACACGCTTCACCGCCTCAAGACCAAGGCGGCCGACGCCACCCATCCGTCGCTGGCCTATGCCCACGCCATTGCCCGCGTCGAATATGATTACGACGCCAGCGGCGCCCGCGAAGCCGCCCGCACCTACAACATGTCCAATACGCTCCTCTACACCGAGAGCACCCCGCGCGACGAACGCGGCCACCTCGACTACAA
>CBRAFO010000213.1:0-4292 GCA_967755175.1 uncultured Opitutaceae bacterium
TCACACAGTTCACACGAACATCACTACGCCGGCGCCGACCGCTGCGGTTGCCAAAAGCACTCCGCCTGCGTGCCGGCGAAGGTGCGGCGAACCCAGCCCGGCGGCGAGGGATGCCTTGAGCACGGAGTTGGCGACGGCGGCGATGATCACGGCGCGGGCGGCGAGTTCCCAGACGACTGTGCCGGAGCGCAGGTTGTTGGCCATCGAGAGAGCAATCGCGTCCATGTCGGTCAGGCCCGATACGAAGCTGAGCGGCAAGAGCCCGCCCTGCCAATTGAGCTGGGTGGCCGCTTTCACAAGAAACGCGATCACCGCATAGAGCAGGGCGAACTTGATCGCGGTCACGAGGCTGAGCGGATTCGCCATGGCGGGGGAGGCAACTGCGCCATTTTCCACGCGGCGGGTCGACCACCAATGCCAGCCTCCGTAAACCACCGCCGGCACCATCATCGCGGCGAAGCCGGGCGCGATGCGAACTGCGAGCGTGGGGCTCAGGAAAAACACCACGATGATCACGCGTGGCAGCATGACTGTGCAGGCAACCACCACCGCGAGGGCGTAGTCCGACGAGAGTTCCGGTTCCTCGCGACTGCGGCGGCTAAACGCGAGGGTCGAGGCCGTGCTGGAGGCGAGTCCGCCGAGAAGGCTGGTGACCACGATGCCCGCCCGCGTGCCCAGCAGGCGCATCGCGATGTAGCCGGTGAACCCGAGGCCCGAGATGAGCACTACCATGAGCCAGGTCGAGTAGGGGTTGAATGCTTCAAATGGCCCCATGTCGCGATTCGGCACCAGAGGGAGGACGACACCGGTGATCGCGACGAATTCCAACGTGCCGCGGATATCGGCCGGCGTGAAGGCTCGCGTCCACGCGTGAATCGGCTGCTTGAGCCCGAGCAGCACCATCGTGAGCGCCGCGATGACCACCGCTGTCTGCGTGTGGCCCCACGCGACCAACGCTCCGGTGAACAACGTGAGCAACGAGACCGCGAATGACGTGCTGCCGGGCGAGTTGGGCTCCGTCAGTCGATTGTGCGCCACGAGCAGATGCACCGCGACCACGGTGATGACCACCGGGAATGCCAGCGGCGCATGGTCGCGGCTCGCGACGGCTCCGAGGCAGCCCAACATCGCCCATAAGGTGTGCGTGCGCACGCCGCCAAAATCGGTTTTTCCACCGCGTTCGGTCTGTTCGCTCCATTGGCGGATCAGGCCGATGAGCGCGCCGAGCCCGGCGCTCGCAAAGATGGGGCCAAGGAGGGGTTGGGGCACGTCGCCAGCATGCGATTTTGCACGCACGGTCGCAAGTCTGCGGGTAGCGCCGCAAAGGTCGGCCGGGCCGTGGGTTTTTGCGTTTGCGCAGGGCGGGGGCGCGCTTCACGGTTTTCGATTCCCATGAGCGAGACTCCTTCGACTGATATTTCCCACGACCAGCATGCGGTGCGCCGCAATAAACTGGCCGAGATGCGCGCCGGCGGTTTCGACCCGTTTCGCGCCAACGTCAGCCCCACGCATTTCTCGGACGAAGCCAAAGCGCTCTACGTCGATGGTCAGGACTACGCCGTGGCGGTGACGGTCGCCGGCCGTTTGATCACGTTCCGCGTCCAGGGCGGCAGCTCCTTCGTCAAAATCCAGGACCAGCAGGGCCCGATTCAACTCTACTTCCGCCGCGATGTGCTGGGCGAAGAACGCTATGGCACCTTCAAGAAGTCCCTCGATTTGGGCGACATCATCGGTGTCACCGGCACGTTATTTAAGACCAAGACCGGCGAGGTGACCGTGCGCGTGGAATCGTTCACGCTCGTCTCCAAGGCGCTCCGCCCGCTTCCCGAAAAGTGGAACGGCCTCACCGATTCCGAGCAGATTTATCGTCAGCGTTACCTCGATCTCATCGTTAACACCGAGTCGCGCGACCGCCTCATGAAGCGCTCGAAGATCGTGTCGCATATTCGTCGTTTTCTTGAGGACCGTCAGTTCCTCGAAGTCGAAACGCCCGTGCTGCAAGCCATCGCCGGCGGCGCGGCGGCCCGTCCGTTCCAGACGCACCACAACACGCTCGGCGTGGACTTCGTGTTGCGCATCTCGCTCGAACTTTACCTCAAGCGCATGCTCGTCGGCGGCTACGACCGCGTGTTCGAAATCGGTCGCAACTTCCGCAACGAAGGCGTCTCCCGCCGCCACAACCCCGAGTTCACCATGCTCGAGGTTTACCAGGCCTACAGCGATTACCGCGGCATGATGACGCTCGTGCAGGACCTCCTGCGCTCCATCTGCCAAAACATCCTCGGCGTCTCCGAGATCAAGCACGCCGCCACGGGCGAGATGATCAACTTCGGCGGCCAGTGGCGCGAGGTGAAGTATAAGGATCTCATCATCGAAAAGACCGGTGACGCCGATTGGTTCAGCCGCAGCAAAGAGGACAAGGTTGCCGGCGTGCAAAAGCTGGGCCTCTACGCCGACCCGAAGTGGGAGGAGTTCGAGCTGACCAACGAAATCTTCGGCAAGCTGATCGAACCGAAGCTGATTCAGCCGACCTTCGTCACGCACCTGCCCAAGGAGCTGTGCCCGCTCGCGAAAATCACAGTGGATGACGCGAGCACGATCGACGTGTTCGAGTTGATCATCGGTGGCATGGAAGTCGCGCCGGCTTACTCCGAGCAAAACGATCCCGACGTGCAGCGCGCGATGTTCGAGGCGCAGGCCGGCGGCGAGCAGCAAAACATTGATCAAGACTTCCTGCTCGCGCTTGAACACGGCATGCCGCCCGCCGGTGGCATGGGCATCGGCATCGACCGCCTTTGCATCCTGCTCACGAGCGCCGAAAGCATCCGTGACGTGATCCTCTACCCGCAGCTCCGCCCGGGCTCCTGATCGCCGACTCATTCTCGTTCTCTTAATCTTTCTCGTTCTCCTCCGTCTCCGGAGCTTCGGTGCAGGCCTGACGAAAGATTAAGATAAAGAGGACCGAGAAAGAACGATCTCCGAATCACGATGCCTTGGTATCTCTACCTCGCCCTGAAACAGCTCTTCCCGACCGGGAAGCGGTTGTCGTTTTTCACGGCGATCTCGATCCTCGGCGTGGCGCTGGGCGTGGCGACGCTCGTCGTGACCAACAGCGTGATGGGCGGTTTCGGCTACGAAATCCGTCGCATGATCATCGACACCCAAGGTGACGTGCAGATTCGTGCGCGCGGGCTGATCGAGCAGGCCGATCCGCTGATCGCCAAGGTCGCCAAGGTTCCCGGCGTTCTCGGCGTGACGCCCTTCGCCGAGGGCGTGGGCATGTTGGAATACCAACGCAAACCGGCGTTCCCGATGATTCAGGGCGTGGACGTCAACCGCGTGAACGACGTCATCCCACTCAACCGCTTTATCCGCGTCGGTTCGCTCGATGAACTCGACGACGACACGGTCATCCTCAGTTCGCAGCTCGCCTATTCGCTCGGTGTGCAGATCGGCGGCAAGGTCACCATCTCTTCGCCGTTGCTCATCGAGCGACTTAAAAACGACGAGGTATTTCTCCCGCGTGAGCTCGTCGTGGTGGGCATCTTTGAGATCGGCCACCAGCAGCTCGACAGCAACACGGTGCTGGTGACGCTCCGCCGCATGCAGGACCTCTACGGACTCGGCGAAGCGGTGCACGGGCTCAACGTGAAGATCGCCGATGGCCTCGACGCCGACGCCATGGCCACACGCATCAACGCCGTGTTGCCCAAGCAGCCCGAGATGATTGCCCGCTCGTGGATCGAGGCGAACAGCGAGTTTCTCTTCGTGCTCCAGATGGAGAAGAACCTCGTTTCGATCCTGCTGCTTTTCATCATCCTCGTGGCCTCGTTCTCGATCATGAGCTCGCTCCTCACGACGGTGGTCCGCAAGACCCGCGAGATCGGCCTGCTCGGTGCGTTGGGCGGCAGCTCGCGCGAGATCGCCGCGTGCTTCTGTGTGCAGGGATTCTTCATTGGCGTGATCGGCACGCTCACCGGCCTCGCGTTGGGCTTCGGGTTTTTGCATGAGCGCAACGACATCCTGCTGCTCTTCACCAAGCTCACCGGCAGCAGGGAAACGCTCGAACGCTTCTATCAATTCAGCAACGTGCCGGCGCACATCGAATCGTCCGATCTCGTGGTGATCATCGTGGGCACGATCATTATCTCTACGATCGCCGGCATTTTCCCCGCCTGGCGCGCGTCGCGTCTCAAACCTGTGGAGGCCCTGCGTAATGAGTAAACCCATTCCTAAATGTAGGAGCCTGCTTGCAGGCGATGGTTTGACGTGGGAGCGAGCTTGCTCGCGAT
>CBRAFO010000214.1:0-4202 GCA_967755175.1 uncultured Opitutaceae bacterium
CTCCCCTTTGCTATCCATCTTGTCGTTAAAATAAGCGTTGGTGCCCTTCTTCAACGTGATCTCGCGACCACTGTCCTTGAAGGTGCCGGACTCGCTCAACGCTTGGTAGAACGTCTGGTTCAGGGGATCGGCAATGTTGGTGTGCGCGATGGGCGTTTTCCGGTCTCCGCCCAAGACCACCTTGGTCTGATAGGATAGGATCGCTCCGTCATTTACGGTGACCGTGTAGTTGCCACCTTGGCCGGCGATAGCGACCTTGGCATCCTTGATGGCCTCGACGTTGCCCCAGTTGCTGAAGACTGCCGTCAGGAACTCGCGAGCGGCCTTGGTTTGTGCGGGATTGGCGGCTTGCAGGTAAACAATCACCCACTCACCGGGCTCGGTGACATACGCGGCTTTCATGCCGCTTAGATCCTGCCCGTTGTAGTTGCCCGCAGAGAGTTGCAGAGCACCGAAGCCCTCGCAGCCCTTGTTGAGCCCGATCATTTCGCAGGGGCACGGAGCGCGACAACTGCACGTTTCCGAATAGAGCCCTTGGACGTTGAAGGGATGTTTCTCGGCCGCTTGGGCGAAGGTGGCTGCGAGCAGGGCGATGCCTGTGAAGATGATCTTGGGGTTCATAACGAAATCGTTTTCGAAAGGGACTGGCGTGGGGTGGGGCTGACGAAAAACACTAGTTCCATCGACTGCTCCGTCAATTGACCGACCGCCGAACACCCAGGCGACGAACACTTCGCAAACGACTCAGCGGCAATCAGCTCGTCGTAGTTAGCTGAACAGTCCCTAGCCGCCGAGCATGCCTTTCCCTGATCATCCCTGATCTCGGACTGGTCTGGGCTGCCTCTACTGAAGACAATAAGTGACCGGTCGGTTGCTGCGCATCGGGAATTATCCTATGGTTGGGATAACCCCTTTCCCCATGAAATCCTCATCCTGCCTGCTTGGCTGGTTGGGAAATGCACTGCTACTTCACGTGGCCGTTGCCGCTGAGATTCCGTTGTCTGATCGCGAGACACCGGCCCCGGTGGATGAAGTGGCGCCGTTACCCGGCGTGTTCAATACGGAGCTTCCGCGGACGGTGTGGCCCGAAGAGCTGCGCATCAGCCTGCGCCCGCACTTCGGCGATTTCCTCCACCACGACTATTTCCGAACTACGGTGGGCCTTCGCTACGGCCTGACTCCGCAGTGGGAGCTGAACAGCGATGTGGAGACGTATATCGCTCACGGTTTGGGCGGCGCTCAACTCGGCGAAAAGCTCGGTGTATCCACCGTCCGACTCGGCGTGAAATACAAATTCAGCGAATTTCTCCTGCCGTATTGGGAGACCGCAGCCGGTATTAACTATAGTTTCCCGATTGGAAACCCTCCGGAGGAGCTCGCCGACGGACTCCACCATCTCACGCCCTATATGACCTTGGAGCACAAGTGGGAAGGGCGTCCCGGCTTCTCCACGTTTGTGAGTTACGGCATGGATTTCATCACGGGTGGCCGCGTAAACGACGTCGTTTCGCACGGCGACATCTCGCCCAATACCTGGTTCATCACGCCGGGTGTCGTATGGAAAAAAGGCGCATTCCGTTACACGGTGGAAACTACGTTCTCCAGCACGCTGGGGCTGGATTCGGAGGCGACTTATCGGATAACGCTGCGACCCGGTGTGAGATGGATTTTGCCCCCCGCGCTCACGTTTCATTCACGGAGCCACTGGACAGTGGGTGTGGGTTTTCATGCGGATTATGGATCTGACGGCACCAACTTCGGCACCAGCCTTCGGCTCCAGACCGACTTCGATTTCAAACGCTTCTTCAAGCGTCCGTCTTGGGACCATATGAGCGTATTCAAATGAGCCGCGGGAACGCGCAGTTCGAGGTCTTGATGCGGACCGCTGCGGGAGCAGTGGTGATGTCGCTGGCTGGATGCCTCTCGGTTCCCGAAGAATCTCCCGAAACGAAAGCCCTGCGGCAGCAGCGTCGAGCCGAGGTCACGATTCCTCTGGAGGAACGCGTCGCTGAAATCGAGCGAAGGCTCTTCTCGGATTTTTATGAGGAACGCCTCGGACTGATCACGAATTTCAACACCGTGCGCGACGGCCGGACCGAGAAGGGGCCCGTGGACGTGGAGCAAAACGCGCATCTGCTCATTGGCCTCGCCTGCAACTACGCCGTGACCGGCGATCCCCTGGCCGAGCAGCGAGCCAAGCGCTTGCTCGCCGGCTTGGAGGAGTTGGATCGGGCGAACGGCCTCGATGGATTTTTGCCACTGGAAGCACGTGTGGTGGACGGCCGGATCGAGGTGACCAGCGAGCGGTTTGTCGCGAGTTCCTACACGCAGCTGCTCTACGCCGATGTGCTGGCCTGGCGCTTGTTTTCCGACGCGCAACTCAAGGCGCAGATCCGCACGCAATCGCAGCGTATGCTGGATCACATCATCAATCACGGTCTCGTCACCGTGGATGCACAGGGCAGGCCTCTGCCGTTTTCGGATGCCTCCTTAAAACCCCGGCTTTTTGGAACGGGCCGGGAACTTGATACGCTCTCCTTCGTGCGGACCGCCTGCTTCTTCGCCCAAGACGATCCCATGAGACTGGGCGCGTTACTGGCGCTCAGGAAACGCGTGGAGGACGACTATGGTTATGCGCGCCTTCCTTACGTCCTTCACGTCTCGGCGCCTCTGCTCGAACTGCCGACGACCTCGAGCTCATGGCTCAATTTCATGAAGCTGGCCACGCTCGTCGAAACCACCGGTGCCGGGAAATACCGGCATCTGCTCCACGACTTGGCGGCCGATTATCGTGCGCAGGAAAACCCGTTCTTTATCGCGCTCGACCTCCTTTACGGCCCCAAGGCTTCTGACGCGTGGTGGAGTGCCCAATACAAAATCGCCTGGCGACGGTTGCAGTCTTATCCGCTGACGAACGATTCGCGTGAGTTGAATAACCTCGGCGGCGCGTCGTATCGCCTGCGGTTGCCGCCGCAATACATCAAGAACGCGTGGAAACTAGAGGCGACGCAGCCCGTCCCGTTTTATGATCTGGCGGGCGACCGTTATCAGTGGAAACGCAACTCACTCCTCCTCCGCGGCAACGTGGGCGGAGACGGTGGCAGCGTTTACTCCGGGGTCGATTGCTACGAGGCGTTCTGGCTGCTGGCTTACGCGAGCCATGTCCGCGTAGCCGCAGTGGCTGGACGAGTCATTCCTGCTCCATAAAAATCTCTGCAAAAAAGTCCCGCATGTGCTGCCAGGAGCGGTGAGCCGCCGCCTCGTTATAGCCGACGCCGGGGAGGTTTAACTTTAGGGCGATACGCGTGGCCTCGGGATTGGTGAAGGAGTGGAGCGCGCCCGCGTAGCGGATGAACGTATAGTCCACGCGGCTCTCATCGAAGGCTGTGAGCAGAGCCTGAAGCTGGTCGGGCTTCACGTTCGGATCGATCGCACCGTGGCAGATGAGCACCTTGCCTTTGATGGCGTCCGCCTGTTCCCGCGTCGGCACCACGGGAACGCCATGGAAGCTAACGATACCCGCCAGCGGTGCGCCGGTGTAAGCCAGCGATTGGACAACCGAACCACCGAAGCAGAAGCCGATTGCCGCCACCTTCCGAGGCGCGACCAGCCCGGTCGCCCGCAGTTGATCGAGAGCTGCCTGGGCGTGATCGGCCATCTTGAGCTTCCCGCTGTAAAACTGCCCGGCCCAGTCACCTGCTTGCTTCGGGTCTTCGGTGCTCACGCCGCCGCCATACATGTCGGCGGCGAACGCGACGTAGCCCAGCATGGCGAGCGCATTCGCCTTCTCCTTCGTGAAGGCGTTGAGCCCCCACCACTCGTGAACCACCAACACGCCGGGCACGGGTCGGGCGGCGGACACCCTGGCATCATCATAGGCGAGGTAACCGATGCAGCTCACGCCGCCCTGTTCGTAGGTGATCGGCTTGGTCACCAAAGCGGCTCGGGACATCGTCACGACCGCGCACAGTGAAAACAGAACAAACGCGGTTTTCATGCGCCAACGTGGTCGGGTCGCAAACGCGGTCAAATCGCCGGTCGCGTTGGCGCGACTCCACGAGGGCGAGAGCAGGGGAGGGCGAGGGCAGGTAGGGCGAGGCGTCCCGCCGAGCCGCGGGACCCCCCCCGGGTGCTCCCAAACAAAAAAAAAATACCCGAAAACCAAACACCCCCAAGTCACAAAACAACTACAGGAATTTATA
>CBRAFO010000215.1:0-4129 GCA_967755175.1 uncultured Opitutaceae bacterium
GCAGCGAACTCCGGCCGGCTCCCACGTGTGCTCACCAACCTCGCCGACCGACACACGCAGATCGCTCAAACCCACCGCCGCGTGGTGATGGCCTGCCTGTATCCCGTCGGCGTGTTTCACTTCGCCGCAGCGATCTTTCCCTTTCTTCGGTTAATCAATTTCGAAGTCGGCCTGCGCTGGAGCCTCGCCAGCTACTTGGGTGGATTATGCGCGATCCTGCTTCCGGTCTGGGGCGGAGCGATCCTGCTCTGGACCTTGGTGCGACGTGAAAATCCGCTCGCCCTCGCTTCACTCAACCTGCTGCCGGCCATCGGCGGTTATCGGAAAAATCAAGCACTGGCCGACTTCGCCTTTGCGCTGGGCAACCTCTTGGACGCAGGCGCGCCCATCGGCCAGGCGTGGATCGACGCCGGTGAGATCTCCCGCTCACCCCGCATCCGCGCCGCCGCGGAAACCATCCACAGCCACATCGAACGTGGCGAAGCACCCGGCCCGCACCTCGCACTCACACGGGTGTTTCCGCAGGAGTTTGTTGCCCGTTACCAAACCGGTGAGAAAACAGGCAACCTAGACCACACACTTCTCGGGCTGGCGGCCGACCACCAAGCCACCGCCAATCAGCGGCTCACGGCAGCCTCGATGCTTTATCCCGGCCTGCTCTTCGGCGCCGTAGCGGTGATGGTTGGCTATGTCGTGATCTCGTTTGCGATGCAGTATTACGGCACGATCAACAAGCTGATGGACGGCTCGTAAACCCCCACCCGATTCATCCGCAGATCCGGCCTCCGCTCCAGTCAGGCTGTTGCTAACTAGCTCCCAACGTCTGCAGATTTCACCTTTACGGTTCAATTCCCGGCCTCATGTAACTTGCCTGCATGGAATACTACATCGGCATACACGGCGTCCAATCAGGCCCCTTCTCCGAAGTGGTTATTCGCGAGAAAATCGCCAGCCATGCGTTCCCTCCCGACACGCTCTGCTGGAAGGACGGCTGGCCCGAATGGCGTCCGCTCTCCCAAGCATTCCCGTCCACCACCTCCACGCCACCGCCGCCCCTGCCGCCGATGGTCCAGCGCTGGCCGGGTTCCCCCACCCCCGCCGCCTCTCCGGTTGATCCGACTCAAGCCACCACCTCGGGCCTCGCCATCGCCAGCCTCATCCTCGGCGTAGTTGGCTTTGTAGGATTCATCACCGCGATCCCCGCAGTCATCTGCGGACACATCGCCTGCTCCAATATCAAGAGTTCCAATGGCGCGCAAAAAGGCCGCGGCTTGGCCATCGCCGGCCTCGTGCTTGGCTACTTCGTTATCTCCCTTTTCCCGGTGGGATTGGTGGCCGCAATGGCTATCCCGGCATTTAGTAAAGTGCGCGAATCGTCGCGTGAAAAAGCGATCATCAACAACCTCCGCCAGCTCGATGCCGCCGCCCAGCAGTTCATGCTCGAAAAAGGCGTCAACCGAGCCACCTACGCCGACCTCGTTGGCCCGGGTCCGGATCATTATATACGCGACCTGCAGCCGGTCGCCGGAGAGCGTTATACGAACCTCGTGATCCGCGAAAGCGACAAGGAGATCCGCGTAACCACGGCGGCCGGCCGTGTAATCAAGCTCTCACGTTTCTATAGCGATGAACGCGTGAGCTTCTCCGCACCCGCCACCCAATAATCCATTTCCACCTCCAATGAAATACATAGCCATCCTCACAGCCCTCTTATCGGCCTTCTTAGCCGGATGCACTTCGGTGAATGTGCGCCCCATCCCCTCAAGCGACCGGATAAAAGAAGTCATCATTAACAAAAACCCCAAGGTCGCTGTTGACGACTTTCTCGACGTCTTGGCGGATGGCTTTCATCGGCACGGAATTACGACCAAAGTGACATCCGCTGATGCCGAATGGAAAGACTCATATGTCGTAAACTACGTCGCCTATAGAAACTGGGATTTGGCACCCTACTTAACCGACGCGACGATCTCGATTGATCGTAATGGAAGGCGCGTCGCCGAGGCCTCCTACCACCTCAAGGGTAAAGGCGGATTGTCTTTAACAAAATGGCAAGGGACCAAAGCCAAGATGGATCCAGTTATCGACGAGTTACTGAAAAACGTCGGAACGAAATAATCAAAGACCAGCCGATCAGCACGGCTCTGATCATTAGCTATACACAAATCGGACCCGTGCCGCTAAACACCACTGGGAAGCAAGCCCGCGTGGTGACACAAACCATTCGTCACCGTTGCGCTCCAGAACCCGGTAGTGGCCGCTGGTAGGCCGCCAGCTCGATTCGCCCGGCGCTGAGCGAGCCAGACACCTGCCCCGTGGGGCCTTGACCATCGACCATAAGCTCAACGACACGAATCCCACTCATGTTTCTTGTTTTAACCCCCACGGGTCGTCGGTTAGTGACGGCGGCATCCAGATGAAACTCGATACGTCGATGCTTGGGATCGTTCTGCTCTATCGCGGCAGATAACCGGCTCAGCGCCTCGTCCAACTCTAGTTTATCAACGCTGAAGTCCGGTATATTCGTGGCGACCAGTGCCTCCAGCGTGTCCAGCAGTGCCGGGTCTCGAGTGGTTATCGACAAAACGTGCCCCGAAGCGATCCAGTCGTCTGACGCGACGGGGACTGCTTCCAGAAATTTGGCGTCGGCCGGCGAAAGCTGCTCGCGCGTAAGCTTGATGATACGCCCGCCCTTTTCCCGCAGCCAATAGTCCTGCCCCACTTTGGCTACATACGTCGCCTCGATCTGCGAGCCCATCGCCGACGTCCACATGCGGTCATTGGCGATTAAGCCTCCCGCCAGTAAGGACGCCCAAACCAGCACGCCCGCCATCACCGGACGCCGGACGATACAGCCAAGGCGGGTGACGCGAAAAGCGACGTGAACATTCATCGCGAAAAGGCTGCCTGCCCACCCCGCCAGCGCAAAGCACTTTCCCGTCATGTCAACGGTCCTCCGGGCTCACGTCCGGAACAGCACCGTTTCCCGGTTAAACATCCGCACGCACCACGCCAGCGCCGCCACGGCGTAGAGGCAGGTCGAGCCGAAGATCAGCGCCAGCGGTCCCCACGACCACACGCCGGAGACGAGTTCCTTGCATGCCAGTGCGATGTTGAGCACCGGCACCAAGGCCAACGTAGAATTAAGCTCCATGCCCGGCAGCACGCCCGCGACCGCCGGCAGGATCACCACCGCCACCAGCGGCCCCAGATACGTCTGCGCCTCTTTCTGCGTGCGCGCGAACAACGAGATCGTCAGCGCCACCGCCGCGAACAACACCGCCAGCGGCAACACGAGCACCACCACGCCAACCAGCCCCGCCGGGTCCAGCGAGGGCAACGCGCCCACGCCACTCCGAGCCGCAAATAACGACACCGCCATCGACGCCAGCGAGCACGCCACCGTCGTGAGCGACACCGTCAGCACCAGCAGGAATTTGCCCAACACGAGGTCAATCCGCGCCGCCGGACAACACAACAGCGTCTCCAATGTGCCCCGCTCCTTCTCGCCCGCCATCAGGTCGATCGACGGATAAATCACGCCCGTGAAACACAGCAGGATCAGCAGATACGGGATGAATCCGCCCACCGCGTTGCCCCCCACTTTCTCCGGCGGGGCGACGTTCTCCGTATGAACCTCGAACGGCCGCACAAACCCCGCCGGCAGCCCGCGCGCCGTCAACCGTTGCGCCAGCGTGCGCTCGCTCAGGCTGGAGAAAAACCGCCGCAGCTCACCGACCGCGAAGCCGGACTTAAACTCACCTTCATAATGGTAGAACTTCACCTCGGCCGGCACCTGGTCCGCCAGCGACGCCTCGAAGTGCGCAGGGATTTCCACCACCGCCCGCAGCCGTTTATCGGCGATGCGTTCGCGCCAATCGCTCGGCGCTGACACTACGACGAGCCCGGGTTGCGCGTTCAACGCCGCGCGCACCGCCGGCGAATCCTCGCCGCCCAACACACCGACGACCGGCGGCTGAGCCTGCGCCTTTTTCACGAGCTGATGCGTCACCGTTCCAAACAGCATCACGATCACCGGCATGATCACCGCCGGGACCAGAAACATCGAGATGAGGGTGCGCCGGTCGCGCAACGCCTCGCGCAGCTCCTTGCGATAAACCGTCAGTGT
>CBRAFO010000216.1:0-4062 GCA_967755175.1 uncultured Opitutaceae bacterium
CGTGGCGGAGCGTCGGGCAACGCTTGGACGCTGCTCCAACCCCGGTCACGTCGCTCCGGGAGACACCGGGAGCTCCATCAAACTGCGGAGCGAGCGTTGCGGCGCCCTTGGGAGCTCCGCCCAAATCTTGGCGGAGACTCCGGCGAGTTTTGGATGCTCCTCCAACCTCGGCCCCATCGCTGTGGTCAACACTTTGAGCTCCGCCAAACTGCGGAGGAAGCGTTGCGTCGGCGCTTTAAGCTCCGCCCAAATTTCGGGGAACGCTCGGGCTAGTTTTTACGCTCCTCCAACCCCGGCCCAATCACTCCAGTCAACTCTTTGAGCTCCGACAAACGGGGGAAGAAGCGTTGGGTCGGCGGTTGAAGCTCCGCTCAAATTTTGGCGAATGCTCGGGCGAGTTTTGACGCTCCTGCCAACCCGGTCGAATCGCTCCGGGCGACTCTTGGAGTTCCGCCCAACTGCGGAGGGAGGCTCCGGCGAGGTTTGGACGCTCCCTCAAATCCGGTCAAACCGCTCCGGGCGATTTCGGGAGCTCCGCCAAATCGCGGAACGAGCGTTGCGTCGGCGTGGGGAGCTCCGCCCAAACGCCGCGAAAGCATTCCGGTGACGTTCGGCGGAGCTCCCGGAGGCTCCTTGAGCCTTGCGATGACTCTGGGATGAGCTCCCGACCCTGCCTTGAGGCTTTTTTCGGCAACCATTGGTCATTAATGCCATTAAGCTCCGTTATATCGGGACATTGATAGGCGTTAGCGGCTTGTCCCTTCCCCGGGAGTGACGTGAAGATCACCGTGTGGCCGCAAACAGTGCGGGGGACAGACCGGAGGTGTCTCGGAGCTGTTCCGCATTCTGTTAGGCGGCGGTGTGAACGTAAGACATAGGACTAGCAATGGTTGGGACCGAGGCTCGGAGCGCACACTGCTCCGGGCCTCGGTCTTTTGTGCAGGGTGGGGCATTATTTCCTAAATCGGCCAATGTTTTTGCCGAGACGGTCGGGGCAAGCACTACGCGGCGTTCAGCGCTCGTCGAACCTCAGGACGGTGATCCTCTTGCCCGGGGTCGTATCGACGACAGCAGTGAAGTTCGTGCTATACGGCTTGAAGCTGCCCCAGCCGACAGAGTCGTAAACTTTGTAGCCAGCCACGCCTTTGACCTCCCACTGATTCGACCAGCCTGGGATCTCCCTGGGCTCGCTGAGTTCACTGACCATGCCGAAAGTCAAAGTATGGCCGGAGCCGTTTTTTTTCTCGGTCTCGAAATACCGGCGAGCCCGCGCCTTCACCGCCGCCTCGATGGCATCGGTTAGAGTGTTCGTTGCGGTTGGTGCAGGAGAGGCGGGCGCCGGCACAGGCCTTGCCATCTGTGTCGTCTGCGTGATCGGCACATCCATGTCCGGGCGGATAATCCGCATCGTGCCGGATGACGAAGATTGTGGCGCCTGATAAACCGGCGGCGTCCTGACAACCACGACCGGGCGGGCCGGCGCTGCCGGTCGATCGGAGGTTAGATCGTAGGGATGCAACTTCGCCAGCTCCTCGGGCAGGGCGCGTTTGTCCACCTTGGCGATACCGCCGGAATGAATCAGTGTGACCGTGGTGCCGTCCTCGGCTGATACGCGCACGAGCTCCAACACACGCCCATCGGCCAGCTCCACGCGTGGCCAAATCTTCCTGGAAAACATCACGGGTGCTGCCGGTGCCGTGGTGATCGTCGGCGCTACGGGCACGGTCCCTTGCTGATCATATTGGCTGGAAGCAGGCGCGATCTCAGCGGCAAAGGCCGAGGTGCAAAGCAAAGACGCAAGGAGAGGAAGGCGCATGCGCTTTATGTAACAGATAGCCACTCGCCTAGCCGCAAGCAGTTATTTGCATCAGCGTGGTGATGGGCTCCGCCGCTTCACCCGTCCGCAAGGCCACCTCGTAAAGAGGCTCTGAACAGGCATGCGGCCCAGAAGAGGCACTCGTCGGAGAACTCCACCACAGCGCGGGATTCGCGGGCTAGGTCGCGGCGCATCGAATCGAATATTTCGGCGCGGTCCGGGGGATGAACGTGCGACCGACATCATCATAAACGTCACGGTCGCGGAACTCGACGAGGCGAGCGCGACAGCCAAACGGTTTGTTTGGACAAGATTGGTTGCGCGCCGCTAGGGGTGGGGCGTGTTTAAACCCCTGTGCTGGCTGCTGCTTTTTATGGTGGTTTCCGCCGTCGTGGTGGCGCCATCTGCGGCGACCACGCCGCTAGCGGACGGGGTGGTCTCGATCCCGGTGTCGGAGGACTACGTGCTGCGCACGTGGGAGGTGGATGACGGGTTGCCCAACAATAATGTGTTTGGGATCGCGCAGACGCCGGATGGATACCTCTGGCTGTCAACATGGGGCGGATTGGCGCGGTTCGACGGCGTGCGGTTCACCGTTTTCACCCACGAGTCCACGCCGGGGCTGGAATCGAATCATGTGCGGGCGATTGCGGCGGCGAGCAACGGCGACCTATGGCTGGGACTCGAACAGGGCGGGGTGGCACGCAAGCATAGCACCCAGATTGAAATCATTGTTCCGATGCAGCCGCGTCCGGCGGCGGTGGCTTGGATAAACTCATTTATCGAGGATGGCACCGGAGCTATGTGGTTTGGCCACGCAGCGGTCGCGAACGTGGGGCGTTGGCAAGCGGGGCGGATTTCCGAGTTCACGGACAAGGACGGCGTGGGGCCGGGGGTGGAAACGTATGTGCAGGCCGACCGAGATGGGAACATCTGGTTTTCGACCAAGGATGCCTGCGGCGTATTTGACGGAGTTCGTTTTCGTCCGGTTGATCCGGAGAGCGGGGAGCGGCCGGTGTTGGCGCCAGCGCGGGCGGGAGGCATGTGGGCCACGCGGAACCAGCAGCTTTTGCGTTATCAGGCGGATGGTTCTCGCTCGGCGGTGGCGGATGTTTCGTGGATTGGTCAGAAGGCCGGAGTGACCGCGCTCTTCGAGGATCACGCGGGCAATCTCTGGATCGGCACCCGCAGTTCGGGGCTGTTTCGTTTTCATGAGGGACGGTTTACTCGGGTGCCGGTTTCCCATGTGGAGATTGCGGCGATCTCGGAGGATCGTGAGGGCAACCTGTGGGTCGGCACGGTGGGTGGCGGTTTGAATCGCCTGCGTCCGACCCGGTTTCACCTGCGTCAAACCAAGAACGGGTTGAGCCACGACAGCATCGCTTCGTTATGCGAGGACACCGAAGGGGGACTGTGGGTGGTCGGGCGGGACGGTGTGCCGGTGCGGTCGCTTGATGCTTCGCACCAGACGTTCGCGACTCCGCCGGGGTGGCCGGGCGGCGCGGTGATGACCGTGTGTCCCGATCCCGCGGGCGGGGTCTGGTTCGGCACGATCAACGCCGGCTTGATGCGCTGGCAGCAAGGGGCGTTCAGCCCGGTGAGGATGTGGGAAAAACTTACCGCGCTGCTCGTGGACAGGCGTGGCGATTTGTGGGCGTCAACGCTTCAGGACGCGCTGGTTTGCCGACAGGGTGAGGATAACCACTACATGCCGGTGGCGGGCGGGCTGATCGCTACCCGTTCGCTGGCCGAGGATCATGCCGGACGATTGTGGGTGGGGACGGCCGAAGGGCTGGTGTTTCAACGGACGGACGGCGCGGGTTTCAAGGGCGTCTCGTTGCCGGGGGCAAAGCCCGGCGAGGTGGTTCAGTTTATCGTGCCCGACGAAGGAGACACGGTTTGGATTGGGGTGTTGCAAAGCGGCCTTTATCGCTGGCGCTCGGGACAGGTCGCGCGAATGCCGGCCGCCGCCGGACTTCCATTGGATGATATGCGGTCGCTGGTGATCGATCCGGCGGGCGATTTCTGGATCGGCACGGCGCGTGGTTTGTTTTGCACTCGACGCGCTGAGATTGATGCGGTGATGGACGGTCGGACGTCCACGGCGAAGGTGATCGCCTATGGTTCCAACGACGGCCTGCCGAACGCGGAGTTTGCCCTGGGTTTCCGCAACGCCGCGATGCGCACACGGGACGGGCATCTTTGGTTTGCCACGACCCGGGGAGCGTTGGAAATCACTCCGCAGG
>CBRAFO010000217.1:0-3961 GCA_967755175.1 uncultured Opitutaceae bacterium
CGCCGCAAAGCCCGTCGCGCCCTCGTCAGCCTCTGCATCGGTGGCGGCCAAGGCGGAGCACTCTGGTTGGAGGCCACACCATGAACATCACGCGCCACATCGACGACGACCACGTCTGCACGCTCACCTTCGACCGTGCCGATTCCTCGGCGAACGTCTTCGACCGCGCCACGCTGGATGAACTCGACGTGCACCTCGCCGCCCTCGAACAACACGCCATCCTGCGCGGCGTCATCCTAATCAGCGCCAAGGACAAAATCTTCATCGCCGGCGCCGACCTCCATGAGTTCGTCCGCGCTCCCGACCCCGAAGCGCTCGCCGCCATCGTTGACCTCGGACACCGCGTTTTCACCCGTCTTCAAAACCTCCACGCGCCCAGCGTCGCCGCCATCCACGGCGCGTGCCTTGGCGGCGGTTGCGAACTGGCCCTCGCCTGCGATTGGCGCGTCGCCTCGACCGGCAAGCCCACCAAAATCGGCCTGCCCGAAACCCAACTCGGTATCCTTCCCGCATGGGGTGGCTCGGTCCGTCTACCCGCGCTTATCGGCCTGCCCGCCGCGCTCGGGATGATTCTTCCCGGCCGCCAACTCGTGGGCATTCAAGCGCGTAAACTCGGTCTCGTGGACGAACTCGCCCACCCCGAATACCTCCTCGCCACCGCCCGCACACTCCTCGCTCGCGGCAAACGTCCGCCCGCTCCGTTTCGCGCCGCCCACCTCCCGCTCGCAAAACAGCTCATCGCCGCTAAAGCCCGCCGCGACGTCCTCGCCAAAACCCACGGACACTACCCGGCCCCGATCAAAGCCATCGAAGTCTGCACCGCCGCGCTCGGACGCCCGCTCGCGGACGCCCTCGCCCTGGAAAAAGCCGCCTTTCTCGCGCTCATCCGCACGCCCGAATGCGAGAACCTGCTGCGGATTTTCTTCCTGCAAGAACGCGCTAAAAAACTACCCGCTCCCGCCGGCTCCACCGTTCGTCCGGTGCACCGCGTCGCCGTGATTGGCGCCGGCGTCATGGGCGCAGGCATCGCGCAATGGACCAGCGCCCGAGGCCTCCCCGTCACGTTAAAAGATGTCGCCCCCGACGCCCTCGCGCGCGGTCTGCATACCGCCGCGTCGCTCTACCGCGAAGCCGCGCAACGCCACGTCCTCACGCGCGCCGAGGCCACTGCCGGACTGGATCGCATCACGCCGTCGCACACCGACATCCCGCTCACCTCGGTCGATCTCGTGATCGAAGCCGCGATTGAAAAACTCGAAGCAAAGCAGGCCATCTTCCGCGACCTCGAAACGCACGTCCGCCCCGACACGGTTCTCGCGACCAACACCTCAGCGTTGTCCATTGAGGCCCTCGCCAAACCGCTCGCGCACCCCGAACGCGTCATCGGTATCCATTTTTTCAATCCCGTTCACCGCATGCAACTGGTCGAGCTGGTGCGTGGCCCGCGCACATCGCCCGACACCCTTGCCACGGCGCTCCAGTTCGCCAAGTCCCTCGGCAAGCTCCCCATCGTGGTCAACGATGCTCCCGGCTTCCTGGTGAACCGCATCCTCATGCCCTACCTTGGCGAAGCGGTGCGCTTGTTCCGCGAAGGTTACGCCCCCGCCGTCATCGACCAGATCATGCTCGATTTCGGCATGCCCATGGGCCCGCTACGCCTTGCCGACGAAGTAGGCATCGACGTCGCCCTCCACGTTGCCCGTGATCTCGCGTCGCGTCTCCCGCACTTTGCTCCGATCGACGACACGCTCCCCGCGATGATCGCCCAGAAGTGGCTGGGCAAAAAGTCCGGCACCGGTTTCTACCTGCACCGTCCCGGCGCGCATCACGCCAAGCCCAATCCCGAACTCGACCGCCTGCGCCCAGAGTGTGGCCGGCGCCCCCGCCGGCCAACCAGCGACCCACGCCAGCCGCATCAACCCGACGCCATCCCCCATTCATCCGCTGGCGCCATCCTCCCCTTGGCCGGCGAGGGCGCCGGCCACACATTGGCCCGCAATCCATCCGCCTCAGCCTCCGCCGACACCCTCCGCGACCGTCTCGTGCTCATCATGGTCAACGAAGCCGCCCGCTGCCTGGCCGACCGCGTGGTCGCCGCACCCGAGGACGTCGATTTCGGCATGATCCTCGGCACCGGCTGGGCGCCTTTCCGTGGTGGCCCTCTTCGCTACGCAGACAGCCTCGGCACCACCGAAGTGTTTGTTCGCCTCGAAGCCCTCGCCCGCGACGTCGCACCGCATTTCACGCCCTGCGAGCACCTCGCCGAAATGGCCCGCACCGACCGCACATTCTACTCCGCAATGTAGGAGCCTGCTTGCAGGCGATGAAAACCAACCGCCGACCAATATCCTCCGAATCGCCTGCAAGCAGGCTCCTACATTCGATCCCTCATCACCGTTCGCCATCACACCATGAACACCACCGAAGACACCCCGAGCACCATCGACACGTCGAAGATGACGCAGGGCCAGCGCGAGGCGCTCGAAATGACCGAGTCCGCCCGCACTGAAAGCGGCTACCGCAGCTTCGCCGGTGATCTCTTCATGGGTCGTTTCTCGCTCGAACACATCTACCCGTTTCCGCTCCAACCCGCCGTCGACGTCGAGGCCGGCCAGCCCTTCCTCAACGAACTCGCCTACATCCTCAAACACGAGGTCAACGCCGACGAGATCGACGCCACCGGCGAGATCCCCGACGCCGTGATCGACCACCTCGCTCGCCTCGGCGCCTTCGGCATTAAAATCCCCAAGGAATACGGCGGCCTCGGTCTCTCGCAGACCAACTACTCCCGCGCCGCCCAACTCCTCGGCAGCGTGGACGGCAACCTCACCGCGCTCCTCTCTGCCCACCAATCCATCGGCGTGCCCCAGCCCCTTAAGCTCTTCGGCACCGAGGAGCAAAAGCGCAAATACCTCCCGCGCGTCGCCCACGGAGAAATCTCCGCCTTTGCCCTCACCGAGACCGGCGTCGGCTCCGATCCCGCACGCATGGAAACCCGCGCCGAACCCACCGCCGACGGCGAACACTGGGTGCTCAATGGCGAAAAGCTTTGGTGCACCAACAGCGTGAAGGCCGGCGTAATCATCGTGATGGCGCGCACGCCCGACAAAATCGTCCACGGAAAACCCCGCAGCCAGATCACCGCCTTCATCGTCGAGATGGACACTCCCGGTGTCGAAGTCGTCACCCGCTGTCACTTCATGGGCCTGCGCGCTCTCTACAACGGCGTCGTGCGCTTCACCAACGTGTGCCTCTCGCGCTCCGACATCGTCGGTGGCGAAGGTCGCGGGCTCAAAGTCGCCCTCACCACGCTCAACACCGGACGCGTGACCATCCCTGCCGCCTGCATCGGTTTCATGAAACGCTGCCTCGGCTATTCACGCGAATGGTCGGCCGCGCGCGTGCAATGGGGCGCGCCCATCGGACAACACGCCGCCATCGCCTCCAAACTCGCTCGCATGGCCGCCAACACCTTTGCGTGCGAAGCGATGGTCATGCTCACGTCGGCGCTCGTTGACCTGAAGAAAGCCGACATCCGCATCGAAGCCGCCATGTGCAAACTCTGGGGCAGCGAAGCCGCCTGGCAGGCGATTGATGACACCATGCAGATCCGCGGCGGACGCGGCTACGAAACCGCCGCCTCGCTCAAAGCCCGCGGCGAAAAGCCCATCCCCGTCGAACGCATGATGCGCGACAGCCGCATCAATCTCATCTTCGAAGGTTCATCCGAAATCATGCGCCTCTTCCTCGCCCGCGAAGCGCTCGACCCGCACCTAAAAGTCGCTGGCACCGTCCTCGATTCGCGCCAGCCAATCGGAAAACGTGCCGCCGCCGCGCTCAACGCGGGCGGTTTCTACGCGCTCTGGTATCCGCAGCTTTTTCTCCCCGCCGGCGGCGTGCCCGCCGACCTCACGCCCGCCTGCAAACCCGCGCTCGCTTACGTGTCGCGCATGAGCCGCCG
>CBRAFO010000218.1:0-3941 GCA_967755175.1 uncultured Opitutaceae bacterium
GACGAACCCGGCGTGCCCAATCCCGCCAAACAACGCTTCAGCGAACACCTCGCCGCGCGCGGAAAAACCGACGCCTTTCCTCCGGTCCTCGTTGCACCCGACTCCAACGCGATTCTCGCCGGCCTGCACCCGACCGGCCGCGCGCCGCTCGAATTCGCCAGCTGCGATATTCTGCGTCCCGCCGACCTGACGCTTGTGCCGCTCTACCGTATCTACGAAGAGCAATACGCTGTTTACTTCACGCGCCTCACCGCGGCCGAATGGTCACAACGCGAAGGCGAACTCCGCGCCGCCGCCGCCGCGCAACGTGCGCTCGACGCTGCCACACTCGACTGGATCACGCCCGGTTACCAGCAGCCCGAAGTCGAACACGCCTTCCGCGCCGAGCGCAGCGAGATCGAGGATTTCGGCGGACGCAAAGGCCGCCTCGCCCGCGACGGCGGCTGGTTCTCCTACGAATTGCGCGTCGATACGGAAGAGCCCGTCGCGCTGGTCATCACCTACTGGGGCGGAGTCTGGCACGAGCGGACGTTCGATCTGTTTATCGACGACCAACTCGTTTCCACGGAACGCCTGCTCACCAACAAACCCGGCGACTTCTTCGAGCGTGTGCTCCCGATTCCACCCGAGTTCACGAGCGGTCGCGCCAAGATCACGGTGCGGTTCCAAGCGCGCACCGGCGATGTAGCCGGCGCGGTCTATGGCCTGCGCCTCATGCACGCCTCCGCCGCATCGGCCTACGACACCGAACCGCACGTCGTCTTCAAGGCGCACTGAGCAGACCCGGTCCGAGCTCCGGGAAGTCCGCAGCCTTCGGTGGGCGAGCCGCAGATCACCACTCGCGGCAATAACCGGCGCCGACGGATGCGCCCCCCCGCGTTACCACCGTTTTAGTTTCCACTGAAACCGTCGCCCGATTGGCCCCTCAGTCCGGTGCAAGTCACTCCTTTCACCATACCCCGATTCCGTTCACCCCGAATCACGTTTTCCACCTCAATGAAATCCGCCTCCCACCCCACCCGCTCCACCGTTTCACAGTTGCTTGCCTTCGCCGCCTTCGTGACGGCACTACCGCTGGTCCCGTCCGCAGCCTTCGCTTCAACCTATTATTGGGATACCAATAGCACCACCGCCGGCTCGGGCGCAGCTACGGGCACATGGGGAACCTCCGCATTCTGGAGCACCGATTCCACCGGTGCGACCACGCCTTCCGTGACTACCCCGACAACGGCCGATGATCTCTTCATCTCCGCCGGAACTAGCGGCACCACGGGCACGATCACGGTCAGTGGAAACCAAGCGGCGAACAGCGTTACTTTCGATGATGCCGTGGCGGTCACCGTCAGCGGAGGCACGGGAATTACTCTTGGCAGCACTACCGGCGCGGGGATTTTTCAGACTGCGAATGGAGCCAGCACGATCAGCACGGCGATCACTCTTGGCACGCCAATAGCCTATAATTTCTCCAACAACGGCACCGCGCTGCTGACGATCGGCGCGGTCACTGGCTCCGCGGCATCGGGCTCCCAGACCATCACCGTAGGCTCCAGCTCCACCGGTGGCGTCACGTTGAACGGCATCATCGGCAACGGCGCGAATGGCGGCACGGTAGGCCTCGTGGTCAACAACACGGGCACCGGCACCACGTCGATCTCCGGTGCGAACACCTTTAGCGGCGGCATGGCGATCAGCTCTGGCACCGTATCCATTTCCGCCGCCGCAGCGATGGGCACAGGCACCGTTACCTTCGGCGACACTTCCACGGGGGCTGCCAACGTCACGTTGACCTCCGGATCAAACATGACCGCGGCCAATGCGATCACCGTCACGTCAGGAACCGGCACTCGAACGATCACCGGATCAGGCAGCGGAGGAGCCTTTATTCTCAGCGGCGCGATCACGCTGAACAACACATTGGCGCTGAACTCTTCAAGCAGCAGCGGCATGCGCCTGAACGGTGTCGTGAGCGAAGGCACCTCGGGCATGGGGGTAATCGTCAACAGCAGTAACACCGGACTTATTCGATTTAACGGGAACAACACATTTAGCGGTGGCGTTAATATTCAGCAGGGGTCGGTGGAATTGTTCCAAAGCGGCACAGGACTTGGCAGCGGCACCTTAACGCTTGGAAATACCTCCGGTGCAGGCAACGCCACGCTGGTCTTTCAGGGGTCAAACGCATTGACGGTCGCAAACGCGATCACCGTCGCGGCGGGTAACACAGGCACCAGTTCGATTAGTAATTCAGGCGCATCCACCGAGACTTTGAGTGGTGCTGTGGCGCTGAATCACAACTTGGTTCTTAATGCGTCTAGCACGGGTGCAATTACCCTGAACGGAGCAATCACCGGCAGCTCGGCCATCACTGTCTCAAGCTCGGGCACGGGTTCGGTCAATCTCTCGAACACCGCCAACACCATCACCGGCGGCATCACCGTCAGCCAAGGCACGCTCGGCCAAACCGGGGCATCTGGCGCGCTGGGCACGGGCACCATCACACTCGGCTCCGGATCGGGCAGCAATAATGCCACGCTCTCGGGCTCGGGTGGGTTTACCACTGCGAACGCGATCACCATCGCGAGCGGCGGCACCGGCACTTACACGATTCTGGATTCAGCCGGAACTGATTATACGCTTTCAGGCGCGATCACCCTCAATAACGCACTCACGTTCAAGACCTCCGGTGCCGGGGCGATTTTCGAGAACGGATCCATCACCGGCTCATCTGCGATCACGATCGACGGTGGCACCACGACGACGAAGTTCGTCCAATTGGGCGCCAACAGCTCGAGCACCTACACGGGTAACATCACGGTTCAAAACAAAGGCACATTGAAGTTCGGTAACTCGACCGCCAATGCCTTGGGAACCCAAACTGCCGTGACGTTGGATGCCACCTCAACCATCGATGCTGGCGGTCTCAGCCAGACCTTTGCCGGCCTGAATGGTGTCAGCGGAAGCAGCGTCCTTAGCAATGGAACCACTCTCACCCTGGGTGGCAGTGGCACCTACAGCTTCGGCGGTGTTATCGCCAACGGCGGCAACCTGGTTAAGAGCGGGGCGGGCACCCAAACCCTCTCTGGCACCAATACCTACACGGGCACGACCACCATCGGCGGCGGCACGCTGCAACTGGGCAATGGCAGCACGACCGGCGCGCTCTCCACGAGCAGCACCATTGTGAATAATGGTAACCTGACCATCAATCGCAGCAATGCGGTGGCGCAGGGCACTGACTTCAGCAGCGCTGCAATCACCGGCACGGGCGCGTTCACCCAAGCTGGCGCCGGCACCACGACCCTGAGTGCGGTTAATACCTTCAGCGGTGTCGCCAGCGCCACCGCTGGCACGCTGGCGACCGATGCCACCGGCACGTTCGGTGCAGGCAATGTCTCGGTCGCCGCATCGGCCGCCCTCACCTTCGGCAACAACACCTCCATCGGCGATCTGTCATCCCTCACGTTCGCCAGCACCTCGACGGTTAACCTTAACTTCTCCGGTGCCGAAACCGTGGGCTCCGTCGTCAACTCCGTCACCTCGACGTTCCTCGCCGCCGGCACCTACGACGCATCCCAGCTGAATACCTACTTCGGCGGCATCTCTGCCTTCACCGGCACCGGATCCCTCACGGTCTCCGCCATCCCCGAGCCCGCCACCTACGCCGCCCTCGCCGGCATGGGAGTCCTCGGTCTCGCAGTGTATCGCCGTCGCCGGACGGCCTAACATTCCGCCAAGCGGGCATCCTTCAAGCGGCGCGGAAACGCGCCGCTTTTTTCGCGCCTCAATAAGTGTGGCGGGCGGGCGGCCCCACATGCCCCCGAATCAGCTCTCGGAATCGGAGGGTGACCGGAACGGCCGTTGGCGCGTGGCGAAACGCGATTGTCACGAGCCGGAAGCGGGGGCGTCACGCCCCGGAAGCCGATTGACGAGGTCCGGAAGGC
>CBRAFO010000219.1:0-3676 GCA_967755175.1 uncultured Opitutaceae bacterium
CATCGAGGTTGCGGCGGCGCGGATCGGCGGCGTCGATGACGGTCCACGGTGCGCCGGGGCGATGGGTCGCTTCGCGCAGTCGGGTGGCGGCGCGGGAGATGCGGTCGTGGAGGCGGTGTTGGCGGCGGGCTGCGTCGGTCACGCGCCAAGCGGTGTCGGGATTGGCGGCCAATTCGGCGAGGCGAAGGCGCTGGTCGGTCTTGGAGAGGTGCAGCCAGACCTTGATGATCAACGTGCCGTTGTCGGAGAGCAGTTTTTCAAAATGGCGAATGCGCTCAAGGTGGCGGGCGACCTTAACGGGTTTGGGGCCGTCGCTGGCTTGGGCGCGCAGCAGTTCGGTATACCAGGAGCCGGCGAAGATGCCGATGCGTCCATTGGCGGGCAGGCAGCGCCAGAAGCGCCACATCAGGGGACGCTCGCGTTCTTCGTCCGAGGGTTCGCGAAAGGCCAGCGTCTCGAAGCCCCGGGGATCGAGCCAGCCGCTGAGGGTGTTGATGACTTCACCGCGACCGCCGGCTTCTTCTCCGGCAAGGATGAGCAGGACCTTGCCCGGGGTTTCTTTCAGGCGAACCTGCAACTGGACGAGTTGTTCGCGAAGCGTGGGGACGCGAGCATCGTAGATTTTTTTGTTCAATCGATGGTCGGGACGCGCTTTGGCCATGCGATAAAGGAGAGCAGCCGCCGGCGCGCGGTGTCGAGAGGCGTTTACCGGGGAGGCGTGACGATCAGGAAAACGATGGAACCGACCGGCTTCCGGTGCATACTGTTTATATTAAACAACCGCGTGGCGGCGGTTTCCTTCAACCCCAACCCCGGAGGCAGCGATGAACATGATTACGATCACGGTGGAGACGGTGTATTATGGAATTCTGGCAGGCCTGCTCGGTGCAGGCGCGATGTGGGCGGCGATGCGTTTGATTGAGCGGGCGGGACCGCCGACGGGCGGCATGGTGGTGGCGGTGGGAAGTTTGCTCACCCGTTCGCGAACTAATGCCTTGGCGGCGGGGCTTTGGATTTATTTCGGAGCGGCCGTGGTGTTCGGGGTGCTCTACATGGTGCTCATGATGCGGCTGCAAGCGACCGCTTGGCCCTATGCGTTATTTGTCGGCGCGGGCTTCGGATTTTTCCACGGGCTGGTGGTGAGCCTCGGGCTGACGTGGATCGTGTCGGACAACCACCCGCTGGAGGAATTCCGTAGCGTGACGCCGCTCGTGTTCCTGTCGCACTTCGCCGGCCACATCGTCTTCGGTGCGGTGGTCGGATTGGTGATCGCGATCGCACCGGTGTGAATCTCCGGAGCGAATAACAAAAAGGCCCGCCGGTTTCGGCGGGCCTTTGATATTGAGCGACTCAGCAGTTGCCGCCGGGTTGGCCGTAGTAGGCACCGGGGCCGTGTTTGCGCTTGAAGTGCTTGTTCAGGAGCTCGGCCTCGATTTCGGGCAGGCGTGGTTCCAGTTGCAGCGACATCAGCGCCATGTGGGCGATGCACTCAGTGGCGACGGCGACTTCGACCGCCTTGGCAACGTTCTTGCCCCAGGTGAAGGGAGCATGGCGGTTGACCAGCACCGCCGGATAATCGGCGGGGTCGAGTTTACGTTGGGTGAACAGCTCGACGATGACGTTGCCGGTTTCCCATTCGTAGGAGCCGCCACCGATTTCGGCGGGCGTCATTTTGCGGGTCACGGGGACGTTGCCGTAAAAGTAATCGGCGTGCGTGGTTCCAAAGATCGGGATCTCGCGGCCGGCTTGGGCGAACGCGGTGGCATTTGACGAGTGGGTGTGGACCACGCCGCCGATCTCGGGGAACGCGAGGAAGAGGCGGCGGTGCGTGGGCGTGTCGGAGGACGGGCGGAGCGAGCCTTCGACTTGTTTGCCTTCGAGGTCGATGAGGACCATGTCGGCGGGCTTCAGGTCAACGTAGGCGACGCCGGAGGGCTTGATCGCGAAAATGCCTTTGGCGCGGTCGATGGCGGAGGCGTTGCCGAACGTGAGGTTGATCAGGCCGTGCTTGGGCAGGGCGATGTTGGCCTCGTAGGCTTCGCGTTTGAGTTCAGTGAACATAAAAAAAGTAGTGAGTAGCGAGTAGCGGGTAGTGAGTAGTCGGAATGCTCGCTACTCGCTACCCACTACTCGCTACTTTTTAGCGCGCTCGCGCGCTTAGGCGCGGAAGCCGTTTTCGAGGTGGTAGAACACTTCGTTGTTACGGAGATCCTGCTTGAGCTGGGGCAGGGTCGTGTCGGCGTTGATGTGCACCGTCTCGATACCGGCGATGGTCGCGAAGTCTTCCAGCATCTCGGAGGTGACCGAGTAGCTGTAACCGGTGTGGTGGGCGCCGCCGGCGTAGATCCACGAGGCGCAGGCGGTCTTGAAGTTCGGCTTGCACTCCCAGACGGCGCGGGCGACGGGCAGGTTCGGCATCGAGGGAACCGCGACGGCAACCACCTCGTTGATGAGGAGGCGGAAGCGGTTGCCGAGGTGGACGAGCGAGGCGTTGAGGGCTTCGCCGGTGGGCGCGTCGAACACGAAGCGCACCGGGTCTTCCTTGCCACCGATACCGAGCGGGTGGATCTCGACGGCGGGCTTGCCGGCGGCGATGGACGGGCAGATTTCGAGCATGTGCGAGCCGAGGACCTGGTGGCCGTTGGGCGACATGTGGTAGGTGTAGTCCTCCATGAAGGAGGTGCCGCCGGGGAGGCCGTGGCCCATGACCTTCATCGCGCGGACGAGCGCGGCGGTCTTCCAGTCGCCTTCGCCGCCGAAGCCGTAGCCGGCACCCATGAGGCGTTGCGTGGCCATGCCGGGGAGCTGCTTCAGGCCGTGGAGGTCTTCAAACGTGTCGGTGAAACCCTTCGCGCCGATCTCGGTGAGCATCGCGGAGAGGCCGAGTTCGAGGCGGGCGCTGTAACGGAGCTCTTCGTGGCGGGCACCGCTCTTTTGGAGGGCGGGGACAACGCTGTAGAGGCTCTCGTAGCTGGCGACGAGGTCGTTAATGGCCTTGTCGGAGACCGCGTTCACTTTGGCGACCAGATCGCCGACGCCGTAGCCGTTGACCTCGAAGCCAAACTTGATTTCGGAGGCAACCTTGTCGCCTTCGGTGACGGCGACGTAGCGCATGTTGTCGCCGAAGCGGGCGAACTTGGCGCCTTGCCAATCATGCCAGGCGTGGGTGGCGCGCATCCAGGCGGAGATGCGGTCTTGCACTTCGGAGTCAGACCAGTGGCCGACGACGACCTTGCGGCCGAGGCGGAGGCGCGTGTGGATGAACCCGGCCTCGCGGTCGCCGTGGGCGGCCTGGTTGAGGTTCATGAAATCCATGTCGATCGTGCCCCAAGGGAGGTCGCGATTGAACTGGGTGTGGAGGTGGAGGAACGGCTTCTTGAGCGTGGTCAGGCCGCGGATCCACATTTTCGACGGCGAGAAGGTGTGCATCCAGAGGACGAGACCGGCGCAGTTCGCGTCGGTGTTGGCCTCGATGCAGACTTTGCTGATTTCCTCGGGCGTGGTGAGGAGGGCCTTGAACTTCAGGGGAAGGGCAAGGCGCTTGGAGGCGACGAGACCGTCAACGACGGCCTGGGCGTTGGCGGCGACCTGCTTGAGCGGGCCGGGGCCGTAGAGATGCTGCGAACCGCAGACGAACCAGATTTCGGGAGTGGAGAGGTTTACGAGGGACATGGGA
>CBRAFO010000220.1:0-3657 GCA_967755175.1 uncultured Opitutaceae bacterium
AGGCCGCGGGGTGTGGAAAGATCGACGAATTCCGGTTCACGAAGAGTCATGGCCGGTGAGCGCAACAGCCGAACTCCCACTTGGCAACTTGCCGAATCACGCCGCCCGTCGCGCGCCCGTGCGCCGCACTCGATCCCGGGCGTGCTCAATCCAGTTTGTCACTTATTAAGTGACAAACTGGATTGGGCGAAGACAGAGCTCACGAGAAAGCCGCCTCGCCAAGAGGTGTGGGCGATGCGGTGGAAGCCGGCGGCGTGGATGAGGTTTTCCGAGGGGGGCAGTGCGTGCGTGGTCAGGCCGGTTTGCCACCGGAAAAAGGCGAACATCAGAGCGAGCCAGATGCGGGCGCGCAGGCGGGTCCAGCCGCTCGGTGGCAGCGCGAAATCCGCATACAGCCAGACGGCGTCGGCGGTGAGTGCGGGGCGGAGACGTTCGATGAGTGAGCGGACTTGTTCGGTCGAGAAACAGTCGAGGAAGAACAGCGTCGTGACGGCGTCGTAGGTGTTTTCGGGGAACGTCGTGGCGAGTGCGTCGGCATGCACGAATGTCACGCGGGCGCGGTCGGACGGAGCGAGGCGGTGGGTGGCGCGGTCGATCATGCCTGCGCTAAAATCGAGCGAAGTGATCTTCGCCTCGGGCGCTAGACGGCAGGCGAGGGCGAGACCGCGTCCGTCGCCATCGCCAAGGAGCAGGATGTGGCGGCGGTTGCGCAGGTAATCGAAGTGGTGAAAACGGGCGCGTTCCAGCGCGCGTCCATAAGCGAGGAATTCGATGAGCCGGTAAAACCTCGCGAGTTGGTCGTATCCGCGGGTGTTCATGGCAGGAGTAGCAGCACGAGTGGAGTCATCAGGGTGAAATCGACCCACGCGCGGGCGGTTTCGCGGCCGAGGCGTGGCTGCGCGAGATCCAGGAGGCCCATGAAAAGTCCGCTAGCGGCGGTGCAGAGCGCACCGGGGTGCGATGGATCGGAGTTGAACGCCATGGAGACAAGCGCCGCGATAGAGACGATCCACGGCAGCGCGTGGATGATGGACCAGCGGCCCTTGAGCTGAAGGGCAAGGGACGTCTGGCCGTGAACGGTATCGACGTCTTTTTCCCACGAGGCAATGAGGGCACAGTTGGCGAAACAGAGCAGGCCGAAGAGAGTCGCGGGGATGATCAGCGAGGTGATTTTTTCCGGGGCCGCGACGACAGGAGCGAGAGCGCAGCCGAGGGCGAAGATCACCCCGATGACGATTTCCTTGGGCACGCGCAGCGGGTGGTGGCGGTGAACCAGTTGATGTGAAAACAGGTAGAGCAGGGTGGGGATGAGCAGGACGAAACCGGCCTTGAATTCGCGTCCATCGAGGCGGGTGAGCGCGATGACGACGACGGCGACGATGGCGGCGAGGCCGACCCCGAACACGGGCCAGCGGTGGCGGAGGTAGAAGTGGTGGCGCTGGGTTTGCACCGTGTCGGGAGAGAGTCGCCAGCCTTCGATCCAGCGGTCGGCGGCATAAACGATCCACACGACGAGGCCGATGAGCACGGGGTCATGCCAGTCGAGGCGCACGCCGATCTTGCGGGCGAAGAGCGTCTGCCAGAGCACCGCGACGAGGGGTGCGTCGAGCGAGAGCGTGGCGGGCCATTGCCACCAAGCCGGACGGTCGGATGTGCGGGACGGCGGCATGAAGAGTGCAACTGAAACGGCGGGCGGCGCGGACGCAAAGACTGGTTTTGAGGGTTTGCGCCGGGGAGGTCGGGCAGGTTGAGTGCGGCACATGTCTTTGCTGGCCGCGCCCAATATCTTGTGGATCGTCACCACGCAGTGGCGGGCGCAGGCGTGTGGTTACGCGGGCGATCCGAACGCGCGCACGCCGCACCTCGACGCGCTGGCGGCGCGTAGCGTTAACTATGCGCAGGCCGTGACGCCGCATCCGTTCGGACCGTTCGCGCGCGCCGCGCTACTCACCGGTGTGCTGTCGCCGGAGAATGGCGTGCGCGACTACTACGATCCGTTGCCGCTCGACGCGCGCACCATCGCGCACGAGATGAACGAACGCGGCTACACGACGGCGTTTTTCGGCAAATGGCATTTGGGGAAACGTGATCCGGCTGCGCCGCTTGTGGGCGAAGCGCACGCCAGAGTGATCGTGCCGCCTGAAGCGCGGGGAGGTTTTGAGTTTTGGGAAGGCTTTGAGAGTGGGTTCTTGATCAACGATCCGTGGCTGCATGGCACGCGGTTGGCGGAACCGGCGCAGTTTTTCGGATATCAAAGTGACATCGTGTGCGAGCGCGCGGCCGAGTGGCTTTCGTGGGAGCGAGCTTGCTCGCGATCTGAGCTCGCTGGTGTGCCATCGCGAGCAAGCTCGCTCCCACGTCGATCCGCTCCGTGGTTTGCGGTTGTGAGCCTCGAGGCGCCGCATCCGCCCTACGGCGCGCCGGCGGCGGGGGTTGAGAAACGCCCGGTGATCCTGCCTGCCAACGTCCCGCCTTCTGCCGCGCAGAAAGCGACGCACGAACTCGCCGGTTATTACACGCACATTGAGGCGACGGATCGGGCAATCGGGCGGCTGGTCGCGGCGTTGCCGGAGGACACAGTGATCGTGTTCACCTCGGTGCACGGCGACATGCACGGGGCACACGGCTTGTTTCGCAAGGGCTGGCCGCACGAGGAAAGCGTGCGTGTGCCGTTGCTGGTGCGCGGGGCGCCCAGCGCGCCGTCCGGAGCCGGCGCAGCAACTATCGGCGTGCGGTCTGACGAAGCCGTCTCGCTCATCGACTTGCCGGAGATGACGCGTGCGTGGGCCGAAGGCCGGGCGTGGTCGTGCGAACGGGATCGCGCGGAGATTTCTATGCCGAGCGTGGTGGCGCTGCCGCATCAGTGCGATCGTGCGTGGCGTGGCTGGCGTTCACCGCTGCGGAAGGAAATTTTTAACGCGGATGGTTCGCCGTGGCTGGCGTTTGATTTGAAAGATGACCCGGCGGAAATGCGCACGTTGCTTTGAGAGATTCCGAACGGCTCCGAAGCCGTCCCTCCCCGAATAGATGAGGGGAAGTATTTTCTAATAAACCTGCGGCGACTGTGTCTTAGAGGGTGAAGTCATGACCGTTTCTTCCTTCGCCCATCATGGATGCCGCCGTTGTTCAGTCTGCCGTCGCTCCGGCCTTGCCCGAGGAATCTAGGGCGACCTATGTCTTTGAACGCGCGATGAATACCCCTGCATCGACCCTCGCCGGCTTGTTTGAGACCGAAGAGGGGCCGCTGCTGCACTTCGCGCTTGGGTTGGTTGGCCAACGGATGGTGGCCGAGGAATTGGTTCAGGAAGCGTTTTTACGTCTGCATCCGTTGTGGGCCGAAGTGGAGAACCCGCGTGCCTGGCTCTACCGCTGCATTCGCAACCTCGCTCTCAACCACCTGCGTGACCATTGCCGGGAGACCGGTATGGACGGCGTGGGCGAGACGGTGGCCGGGACGAGCGAGTTGCCGGTCGAGGACATGGGGCGGCGCGAAGCGGTGGGCTTGGTGCGGCTGTTTCTGGCCGAGCTGCCGCCGGAAGACCGCGATCTGATCCACCTGAAATACCACGAGGATTTGAAATACCACGAGATCGCCGGCCGCACCGGACTACAGACCGGCACCGTGGGTTATAAACTACACCACCTGCTCAAGAAACT
>CBRAFO010000221.1:0-3569 GCA_967755175.1 uncultured Opitutaceae bacterium
CGTTCCTCGAACGCCGCACGCATGCCGACTTCAAGCATCCGCAGCTGGCCGAACAGCAGCCACGCCTCGAAGCCGCCTTGCTTGAGCGTGGCCTTGTCTGGCCTGCGGGAATCGACGCCAACTCCGCTCGAGCCGAACTGGCGCGGGGTCTTTTCCGTCGCCTCGCGCGCCTGGCGCCGGAGTCCTGGTGGGCGCTCCCGCCCGACGATCTCGCCGCCAAACTCAACGGCCTGCTCACTCCGGCGATGGTCGAGACTGAGCGCGTGGGAATCTTGCGCGGTGTGGTCTTGGGCAAATTGATTCTGCTCAGCTACGACCTGCAGGAGAATGTCGCCATTGCGCCCGACGCCGTCGCCAGCGCCTGGACGCTCGGCGGCGATGCGAATGCGCACTTCGGGACCGATCCGGCCGCCAAGACCCAGGGGAGCCTGCTCGCCTACGATTTTTCCAAGGGCGATTACGCGACCCTGACGACCACCGTGCAGGCGGGTTTCCCGTTGGACCGCCTGCACCGCATCCAGCTTTTCGTGCGGCCCGACGACAGCTGGCACGCGCTTGAGTGCACCGTCGAAATGAACGGCCACCGCTACCGTGCCGAACGCGCTTCCACGCTCTACGATACCGGCTGGCTCTCGCTTTCCTGGCAACTGCCCGGTCCCGATGATCTCACCAATAAACAAAAGACCTGGACGCTTCTGCACGAGGTCGCCCCCTCCTCCGGCGACTCCGTCGGAGCCGCGCCGGAGTCCGCGCCCGGACAGATCAAGCTCACCCTCGAACTTCACCGTCGCGGTATCATCGGCGCGTGGTGGGCCAAGATCACCCGCAACTATTACACGGTTCTCGAACACATTCCCTTCGGCCGCTACGTCGCGACCAGTCTCTTCCTCGTCATCCTCCAGGTCGTGGGCACGATCTTCAGCTGCTCCCTCGTGGCCTACAGCTTCGCCCGCCTTCGCTGGCCCGGACGCGGCGCCTGTTTTATGATCATGCTCGGCACCATGATGCTGCCAGGGCAGGTCACGATGATTCCCTATTTCCTGATCATCCGGGATCTGGGTTGGTATAACACCCTGTATCCACTTTGGGTGCCGAGCCTGTTCGCCAACGCGTTCTTCGTTTTCCTCCTGTGTCAGTTCATGCGCGGCATTCCGCGCGACCTGGAAGACGCGGCGCGGATCGACGGCTGCGGCGTGCTCCGCATCTATTGGCACGTCATGATGCCGCTGATACGCCCCAGCCTCGCGGCCATCGGCATCTTTACGTTCATGGGGGTCTGGAACGACTTCATGGGACCGTTGATTTATCTCCAGGACCAGCGGCTCTACCCGCTCTCGCTCGGTCTCTACGCGCTCAACGTGCAGAATGTGCAGGGGAGTAACAGCATGGGCATGATGATGGCAGGTTCGCTCCTGATGACCCTTCCGGTGGTCGCCATCTTCTTCTTTGCGCAACGCTACTTTATCCAAGGCATAGCCGTGACTGGCATGAAGGGCTGACCCATGACATCCCCGTCCGCAGGAAAAAACGTCCGTTTTCGTTGCGACCGTGTGTATCACGGTGGCGACTACAACCCTGATCAATGGCCCGAGTCCGTCTGGCAGGAAGACGTCGCCCTAATGGGTCAGGCCAACGTCAACATCGCCACGCTGCCGGTCTTCGGCTGGCAGGCGCTCAACCCCGCCGAGGGCGTCTTCACCTTCGAGTGGCTGGACCGCGTGATCGAGAAACTCGACTCCGCCGGCATCGATCTGTGCCTCGCGACCGCCACCGCGTCGCAGCCCGCGTGGCTCGACCAGAAGTATCCCGATGCCCTCGCGTGGGACGAGCACGGCCGCGAACGCCCGCATGGCAACCGCCACACTTTTTGCCCGAACTCGCCGAATCTCCGCCGCCTCAGCGCTGATCTCGTGCGCGCTCTGGCGGTGCGTTATGGCAAACACCCGCGTTTAAAACTCTGGCACATCAACAACGAATACGGCGGCAACTGGCCGAACTACTGTTATTGCCCGCGCTGCGCCGAAGCGTTTCGCGGTTGGCTGCAAGAGCGTCATGGTTCGCTCGACGCCCTCAACGCCCACTGGAACACCGCGTTCTGGGGGCACACGTATCAGGACTGGTCGCAGATCGAGCCGCCCTATGCCATGGGCGAGGGCGCGGTCAACTGCCTGCGCATCGACTGGCGGCGTTTCCATACCGATAGCATTCTCGCCTGCTTCCGCAACGAGGCCGCGGTGTTGCGCGAGGTCACGCCGAAGGTGCCGATCACGACGAACCTGATGGGGCCGTTTTTCTCGCTCAACTACCGCGCGTGGGCCGCCGATCTCGATGTCGTCGCCTGGGACAGTTATCCGATGTGGGACGACCCCGCCGCGACCACCGCGTTCAAGCACGCGCTCATGCGCGGTCTGCGCGGAGGCGAGCCGTTCCTCCTGCTCGAACAAAGCCCGTCGCATCAAAACTGGGCACCCTCGTGCCGTCTCAAGCGTCCGGGCGAACTGCGCCAGCTCTCTTATCAGGCCATGGCGCAGGGCTCCGACTCGGTGATGTATTTCCAGTGGCGGCAATCGCGCGGCTGCATCGAAAAATATCATGGTGCCATCATTGAACACCACGGGCGTTCCGACGCGCGGGTGTTTCGCGAGGTGTCGGCGTTGGGCGGCGAACTCGCCGCGTTGGGTGACGCCACGCTGGGCGGACGCGTGCCGGCCCGCGTCGCCGTGGTGTTTGACTGGGAGTCTTGGTGGGCGCTCTCGGCGTCAAGCGGTCCGCGTCGCGACCTCGATTATCTCACGGAGGTTTTGCCCTACTATTCCGCGCTGCATGCCGCCGGCATTCAGACCGAGGTCGTGGGCCTCGACGACGATCTCCATCGTTTTGACGTCATTGTCACGCCGTGGACCACGATGATGACGGCGGCGCAGGCCAAGCGCATCGAGACGCGCGTGCGCAATGGAGCGACCCTCGTCGCCACCCATTTCACCGCCCGGGTCGATGCCCATGATCTCATGCACGAGGGCGGCGCGCCCGGGCCGTTGCGCAAGGTGCTCGGCCTAACTGTCGAGGAATACGATGCGCTGCCAGCGGGCGCGACCAACGGCGTGCGTTACGAGACGGCGGTGGGACCGCTGGTCGCCGCCAACACAGAGGTTTCGGTGTCGTTTTTGTGTGAGCGGCTGTGGCTCCACACCGCCGTGTCGATGGCGCGTTATACGAGTGATTTCTACGCCGGCGAACCGGCTATCACGCTTAACCATTTCGGTCTGGGTCGCGCCTACTATCTTGCCGCAAAACTGGAGCCGGAAGCGCTGGGTATTTTTCTCCGCAGCGTCTGTGCCGAGCACGGTGTGACCTCTCCGCTCGCGAACGGCGTCCCGCCGCCCGACGGGGTCGAGGTCACGGTGCGCGCGGCGACCGGCCGCGAGCCCGTGGTGTATGTCATCAATCACGCTTCCGCAGATCGCACCGTTGTCCTGCCGTTGGGCGCGCATCGCGACCTGCTCACCGGCAACCTTTATCGCGGCCAGGCGACCTTGGCGCCCCGCGGTGTCCTTTTCCTTCAACCTATA
>CBRAFO010000222.1:0-3548 GCA_967755175.1 uncultured Opitutaceae bacterium
CGCTCAATTTTTCGTTGGTGGACAACACCGGGGTTTCCGTAACCGGCACCAACACTTACAATAACGGGGCGGTGAACAATATCTCGGATTACCAATTCGATTTAAGCGCGCTTCATCTCTCTTTTGCGTCGGGTGAGTCGGGGGCGATTTTCTTCCATCTGGACACCACCAACTCCTCCGGAGGTGTGGTTAACTGGAGCACGACAAACCGTGGGGTGGATTATTTTTTCGATTGGACGGGCGGGCTCACGCCCGGGGCAGACAGTGGTCAGTTTCAGCTTTCCGCCGTCGCGATCCCGGAGCCCATGACCTACGGCTATATGGCCGGCGGTGCCGCGTTGGTCTGTGCTTTTATAGCCAGACGGCGTCGCCGCGAATGACGTCCGACATGTAAGCGCTAGGTCTGGCTTAGCCGGCTCTTAGTGCTTCGCTGGGTGGACCCTATACACTCCTCCAGTGGGCCCGTTTTTTTAATGTTTTGGGAAAAGCGGGCTGGACGCGGGGGCATTGCAGATAGCTAACTGCCGGGGTCTTGGGTTTCTTGGCTCACCGCTCGGCGGCTGCTGATCTTGAGACATCTAAATCTGTAAAACTGATATCATCATGCGCGCTTGGGCTTTTCTGGCTTTAATATTAATCACGCTGACGCACTCCGGGTGTGTGAACAACGCCGTGCCGCGTGAGCGCATGGTGGGTGTGCGGAAGGTCGCCGCCGTCATCGCATTGGATGAGGGCATGCATGCGACCTGCGTAGGCACCACGATCTTCAATAATGAGGAGTGGGATGCGCCGCAGGCTCGTGTGGAGACTCGAAAGTGCGCGGCCGAGGCGGTTTCGGCCACCAGTCATACCAAGGTTGCCGTGGTGATGAATACGCAGGTCGCCGATGAGTTTGCGTCTAGTTACAACGGCGGCTCGTTTTTCGCGTTAAAGGGGCCCCGGCCGTCTGTCGAAATGGTGTGTCGCTTGGGACAAAAGGAGCAGGCCGAGCTGGTCTGTGTCGTGACCTCGGTGAGTCGAATGGGAGATTTTATGGGACAAACCAACGTCCTGATTCCGCCGCATGGGTATTATCATCGGAGTATCTTTGGTCTTCATAACGACTTCGCTTATTTCACGGCGCGCGTCTGTGTTTATGACGCTCGTGACGGGGCTTCGTTAAGCGATTCCGTGGCTATTGGTGCCGTCCTGCTGAAGGATTTTAAATGGGCCAGTTCTTGGGCGGCTCTCTCAGCCCAGAATCAGGCAGCACTGCGGGCGATGGTCGAGAGTGCCGCCCGCGGTTCCATTGCGGTGAAAGTTACCGAATTGAAAATCTAGTTGGTGCCCAGCCGACAGGGGCGGGCTGGGTGGTGATTTCGATGGAGGGGCGAACCGGTGGGAAAAACCCCGGTCTGTGGGTCGGATGAAAACCCGATATTGGCTCGTGCTTCCCCTGTTGGCGTTGAGCGGTCTGGCGTCCAGCCGGGCCGAAGTGACGGGGTCTCTGTCCGTCGATATTCGCATCGGCAACGTGCCGCCGCCCCCGCCGCCTGCGGTCGTGGTGGTTGAGTCGGCCCCGCCGGGTCCGCCGCCGTGGGCCGCGCCGCATTGGTATTCTCGGGAGCGCGCCTACTACTATTATCCCGAATGCGATGTCTATTACCGGCCGGCGGATCGCATGTGGTTTTTCTTGGAAGGTGGCGCGTGGCAGGTGGGCGCGCGACTGCCTGATCGCATCGACTTTGATCCGGGACACGGAGTTCACCTGAGCATGGCGAGCGACCGACCCTATATTTATCACCAGCACGTGGTCGTGTATTATCCGCACGAGTATTTTGCTCGTGCGCGCAACGAGGGTGAGTCGAAGCGTGAGCCGGACCGCTCGGACGACGACCACCCCGGCCGCGGTCATGGTCGCGGACACGAGAAGAAGCGGTGAGTAGGGGGCTTCGAGCGGGACCGGTAACCGACGGCCATGGAGTTCGGTCCGTTCGAGCCACGGAGTTTTTAACCACTAATGGAATCGGCCAATGGGCCGATTCTCTGGGAGCGGCTACGGCCAATGGCCTTCGCTTTTAAGCGGAGGGACGGCTGATGCCGCCGGGATTCCGAGCGACGCGGCCAACAACCGCAAATGCCTCGACCCACGTTTGGATAGGCGTTGCCATCCGATGGTGAAAAAATCGCCCCGCTCGTTTTTCCGGACCTGGTATGCGTTGGTCGTGATCGGCCTGTTACAACCGCTAGGGGTGCAGGCGGCCGAGCCCTCGGCGGATTCACCCGATGCTTTTGTTTTTGAGGCACCCGGTGGTCACTACGACCGGCATCGGGTGCAGATTCCCGCCAAAGCAACGGGCGTGCGGGTGAAGATCACCGTCGTGGAGTCCTACGAGAATGCCCGCTGGGGCGCGGCGGCTGGACTGGGCCTCGGGCGCAAGAAGGTCGCGGACCCGGAGGACACCGAGGTGTTCGCACGGCTCTCGCTTAATGAAAAGAAGCGCGTTCACGAGATTCACCTGAGCTCCAGCGAAACGGACGATGATATCGTGACCAAGGCCAGTCTGGTGCCTGGCTCCATCTTGATTTGGGAGGCCGACTGGAGTGCGAACCGACTGGTCTTGCGCTTGAACGGGCAGGTATTTGCCAGCGGGCCTCGCGATTTTCCGGCGGAGATGCTGCACCTCTCGGTCTCGGGAATGAAGCTCACCGTGGAAGACATCTCGTTCATCGTTCCAACATCGTGATGCTACGTTTCGTTTATGGCCTGATGCTTGTGGCGACGGTGGCGTGCGGAGTGCGGGCGGCCCCGGCTCTTTCGTTTCCCGAGCGTGCGAAGGCGTATTCGTATTACCTGAATCAATCGGGGATCACCGGTGCGGATTTAGTGGCGCGCCATGAGTTGGAGCGCGCGCGCAAGCTCACGGGCATCGATTTCAACATGGTGCTGCTGGCGGACATCCCCGCGGACTCTTCGATGGAGGAGTATGCGAACAAGCTGTTCGGGCATTGGGATATTGGCCGAACCACGGGAGGGAAGGGCGTGCTCATTCTTTTGGCCGAGAAACGCCACGCGCTCAAAATCGAGGTGTCCTACGAGTTGGAGTCGTTGTTTACGGACGCGTTCTGCGAGTCGTTTCAGGACCAGATCAAACTTTACTTCGCGAGCCGGCAGTTTGGCGACGTGGTGGAAAATCTGATCACGACCATGGCGGAGTATGCGCAACGCGCCGCATCTGGCGGATCGATGGACGGGCTTAAGCTGGATTGGCCCGCGCGCATTGATCTATCGCAAGCGGCCAAGGTGGAAGCTGCGTTTTTGTCCGGTGGCGGCGGCGTGGTGAAGAGCGACTACTTTTACGACCGGGAGAGAAAACTCGCCCAAGTGATGATGATCGATCCGGCGCTGGCGGCGGAGTTTCAGGCCTCGAAAGATCCCGACGAGACCGTGCGGCACTACCTGCGCTCGCTGGAGCTGGGGCTCAATTATCCGTTCCTCGATGTATTCGTGGAGGGCAGCCAATACATGCGCATCGAATACGCGAAGAGCCCGCGCTACCTCCGGCAGC
>CBRAFO010000223.1:0-3517 GCA_967755175.1 uncultured Opitutaceae bacterium
GGTAGGGCGAGGCGTCTCGCCGAGCCGGCGATCAGACGGGCGGCTCACCGAGACGGTTCGCCCTACCCTGCCGAGGTGGCATGGGCATCTCGCCAATGGGCATTAACCTCGAAAGCACCACCTACTGGGACGCACACGGCACCCTCTTCAATATTTCTGCCCCCATTTTTCTGTCCACGAATCCTGACCGACCCCATTCAGGGGTGGAGTTGCGTGATTGTTAGTTCCGGTGCCAGGAGAGAAACCAGCATTGTCAGAAAAATGGGGTCAGAAAAATGGGCGGCATTTAAGGTAATGCCTCTGGGCGTCTTGCCCATGCTCCGTAACCTACTCGCTACCCGCTACTCACTACTCGCTACTTCCCCCGCCCCTCCAATCCCCTACCCCAGCACCGTCAGGACGATGCCGGTGACGATGCCGAGCACGGGAAGCAGCTTTTGACGTCCGTTCGCTTCGCGAAACAGCCACACGCTGCCGGCGAATGCCACCAGGGTGCTACCGCGGCGCAGGCTGGAGACCAACGATACGAGCGCCTCGGGATTGCGCAGGGCGTCGAAGTAAAGGAAGTCCGCCACGAGCAGGGCGAACGAGATCCCGACGATGCTCCAGCGCCAGTGAAACACGTTGCGCGGCCACCAGCGCCGTTTCCAGCCGATGGCGAGCGGCAGAAAGATCAGTGCCAGATAAATCGAGAACCAGCACTGGACGGTCGAGGCGGTGAACCCGGCCCGTGACATGAGAAACTTGTCATAGAGCCCGCTCACCGCGCCGAGCAACGTGCCGCCGAGCAGCCAAGCGACCCATTGGTTCTTATGAAAGTGAACACCTTCGCGCGCGCCGGCCAGCGACAGGCCGATAAACGACGCCAGGGTGATGCCCACACCTACCAGCTCCAACCATGATGGGCGTTCGGCGAGAACGATCAAAGCCCCGAACAGCGTCCACATCGGACCGGTTGCGCGAATCGGCGCGGCCAGCGACAGCGGAAGGTGTTTTAGCGCGAAGTAGCTGCACAGCCATGAGGACGCGACGATGGTCGATTTGAGGAGGATCTGGAGGTGCTGAAACCCGGTGAGGTGATCGACCTTTAGCATGGCGGGCAGCGTCGCGAGGGAGGAAGCGTCGAGCCCGATGAGGGTGAGCCACACGAGGGAGCTGCACACATTGGCGAAGAAGAGCACGGGCAGCACGGCATTGTCGCGCACCGCGTGCTTGGTGCTCAGGTCGTAAAACCCGAGGAAGAAGGCGGACATCAAACTGGCGGCGATCCAATGCATGAAAACCTCCAGATGTGCCGGTCGGCGCGCCAACGCGCAAGCCCTCCGGTGGGAGGCGGTTCGAGGTGGCATGGGCATCTTGCCCATGTTCCGGAACCTACTCACTACCCACTACTCGCTACTCACTACTTCCCAGCCGGGCGAGGCGCCCTGCCCTCATGGCCGCACCTGGGTCATCGCTTGGTAGTGGCGGATGCCTTCGAGCTCGGCCTGCGCGCGCGTGCGCAGGTCTCCGGGCGGAAAGGCGTCCACCCATGCGGCGGCTGCGGCGGAGTCGCGTTGGGCCCATTGGTGGAGCACGGAAATGGCGGCTTCGTTTTGCTTCGGGCCGGGAGCCATTTCGGTGGAGACAATTTGGGCGGCGGCGGCGGGATCGGATTGCGAGCCCACGTAGGCGACGCGAGCCATCAGCTGGTCGCGCCAGTCGCCGGGCTCCTGTTTGCGCAGCCACTCGTGCGCGGCTTTAAAATCGTGGGAGGCCCATTGTCCGGTCAGGTTTTCGAGCAGGCCGGGCTGGGTTTCCAACAGGTGGTGGTTGAGGGCGAACTCCATGGCCTCGATGGGATCGTGCTCGGCCAGGGCGAGGCAGCGGCGTTCGAGCGACAGCTCCGGCGAAAGGGCCGGCTCCGGTGCGGGGACGGGATTGTCATAGCGAAGTGGCTTCTGCGAGGCAGGAGCGGCGACCGAGGCAAGAGGCGAATCGGTTGGCACGGATGACGCCGTCGGGTGCGGGGCAACAACCCGCCACGCCAACACCGCCAGCGCGAGAATCGCACCTGAAAGAAGGAGATAAAACCGAAGCTTACTCATATCTAGGAAAACAGATTCCGCGGCGTCCATGTTCTGGGCGCCGCGGAATTGGGTATTCAGAATATGTTCAGATTATGAGGTCATGGCGCAATGCTGATCGACCACTGCTGGTTGGCGTTATCCTGGACCGTGACGCCTTGGTCGGACCACAGACCGAGTTCGGCGACTGCCACGGCAGTTGAACCGTTGTCGGCTGTAATGTTAAGCCGGACGCCCGTGCCACTCAGACGATCTACTCGCTACCCACTACCCGCTACTCGCTACTTCCTAATAGGCTCCGGGCTTGGCGTCGGCGAACCGTTGCGCTCATAGTCGCCGGCTCTCTCGCATCATGGCCGCCGATTTCCTCAACATCTCCACCTACAAGTTCGCCCCGCTCGAAAGCGGTGACCTGCCCGCGTTGCGCGAGCGGCTCAAGGGCGTCTGCGCTGAGTGCAATTTAAAGGGCACGATTTTGCTGAGCACCGAGGGCATCAACCTCTTCGTCGCGGGCAGGCCTGAGCATGTGGCCAAACTGGTGTCCGAACTGCGCACGATTCCCGGACTGGAGGACCTCGCGCCGAAGGAGAGTTTTAGTTCCGACCGTCCCTTCAATCGCATGCTCGTGAAGATCAAGAAGGAGATCATCTCATTCGGAGTCGAAGGCATCGACCCGGCAAAGCGCACCAGCCCGAAGCTCCCGGCGCGCACGCTCAAGCAGTGGTTGGACGAGGGCCGCCCGGTTACGTTGCTCGATACGCGCAACGACTACGAGGTGCGCATGGGCACGTTCAAGGGGGCGATTGATCCGCGCATCGACCATTTCCGCGAGTTTCCCGATGTGGTGCGCAAGCTACCCGAGGAACTGAAGAATCAGCCGGTCGTGATGTTTTGCACAGGCGGAATCCGTTGCGAAAAAGCCGGCCCGTTCATGGAGCGCGAGGGCTTTGAAAACGTTTTCCAGCTCGATGGTGGCATCCTCAAATATTTCGAGGAGTGCGGCGGCGCGCATTACGACGGCGAGTGCTTCGTATTCGACCGCCGTGTGGGCGTGAACCCCGAGCTCAAGGAAACCGGCTCAGTGCTTTGCTGGAATTGCCAGATGCCGCTCACCCTCGCGGAGCAACAGGACTCGCGGTATGTTTACGAGAAGTCCTGTCCGCATTGCCACAAGGCGTGATCATACACGTTTAGGAAAATGTAGGAGCCTGCTTGCAGGCGATAAGCGACGTGCGAACGCATCAACGCCTGCGCATGCCAAACAATCGCCTGCAAGCAGGCTCCTACATTTCGGACGTAGCAGCCGACGTAAGGAGGCTGTTCGTGCGGTGAATCCTTCAAACCCAGCCTCGTTACCTCGGCTGCTACTGGGGTGTCTCGGTTACTACACGTGTAGGAAAATGTAGCAACGGTCTTAAAAGATAAGTTGAAGAGGATGAAGTGAACCAAGG
>CBRAFO010000224.1:0-3446 GCA_967755175.1 uncultured Opitutaceae bacterium
GAGGGCGGTGAGGTGCAGCTTAAGCATGGGTGAGCAGGAGGGCGGCGTGGGCGCCGCCGAAAGCGTTACTGGTGCAGAGAACGCCATCGTAGGCAGAGGTGTCGAAGGCTTCGAACGCGACTTCGGGAACGACACCTTCCGGCTGGCTGCCGACGGTGCCGGGCGCGCGGCCTTGGCGCATGGCGGCGATGGCGATGGCGAGTTCCACCAGTCCGCAGCTTCCGAGGGTGTGGCCGAGACCGCCTTTCCACGACACGAGCGGGGAGCCGGGGAAACGTCCAACGAGCGTGCGTGCTTCAAGCAGGCCGGCTTCGAGGGTGCCGGTGCCGTGGCCTTTGAGCCAGAGGCGGCGGCCAGCGCCGGCCGCACCGAGGTTATCGAGGCAGGCCGCGAAGCCCGCGCCGTCAGCCCGGTTGGCGGTGAAGAGGTGCATCTCGTTATGCAGTGCCTGACCGGTGATGGCGAAGTCGCCGCGGTCGCGCGTTACCACGGCGAAAGCCACGCCGTCACCGAGGCCGATGGAGCCGGTGAGGCGCTTTTGGTAGGGCGCGGGAAACTCGGCGTTGAGGATCTTCAGCGCGTGAAAACCGCCGGAGACGAAGGGACTCAGGAAGTCGAAGCTGATGATGAGCACATCGTCGGCGAGACCGGCCGCGAGGAGACGCGAAGCGTGAAGCAGGCCGAGGTGGGCGGAGACGCAGGCATGCGAAAACGTCGTGACGTCGGGGCCGTTGCCCAATCGCTTCACGAGGAAATCCATGCAATCGCGCGGCGTGCCGCAGGCAAGATGGCCGGTGTCACCCGTGCGCTTGTAGGCGTAGAGACTACCGACGCCGAAATTACTGCTGGTAAAAATGATCGGCCGACGCGGGCGGCCCCAGTCCTCGCCCGGGATGGCTTTGATGAGGGCGAGCAGGTGCGGAAGCCAGTTGGGCGGGACGGTTTCGGAGAGGCTGCGCCCGGGGATGAGCGCCATCGGCACGAGGTCGCCGCCATCGGGACCGAGGACGGGGGTGCGTTGCAGCGCGCTGCGGCCCGCGAGGAGGGCGGCGAGGGTTTCGGCGGTGTTGCCAAACCCGGTGATGGTTTCGCACGCGGCGATGCGGACGGGGTGGGAGGCGGCCATCGTTATGCGGATTGAATCGTTCTCGTTCTCCCGTGTTTTTCGACTGACGAACGAGAACGAGTAAGAAGAACGAGAACGATTAGGCGGAGGGGAGTCGCTCGGGAGCGGCGTGTTCGCGGATGTAGCGGACGAGGGTGCTCACGCTGGCGAGGGCCTGGCGCGATTCCTCGCTGTTGCTGATCTTAATGCCGAATTGCTTTTCGAGGCACACGACGAGTTCAAGCGCGTCGATCGAATCGAGGTTCAGGCCCGAGCCCATCAAGGGTTCATCGTCGCCGATGTCATCGACGGTAACGTCCTCAAGTTTGAGGGTGTCCACGATCAGCTGCTTCAACTTGGTGGTGAGTGGGTCTGCCATGGACAAAGTTGGTTAACGGCGTGCGGTTGGAGCAAGTCTCTTGTTTGAAAGATTGCGTGACAGGCCGGGGTTGCTCTTGCCATTGGAAGGCCATCGGCCCGGTTTATTGCCGGTCGTATTCCCTGACGAAATTTCTCCGCAGTCCTCCTCTTACGTGCTGAAACTCACCGACATTTGCTTCCGTTACCGCGAGGACTCGCCGTGGATCGTCGATCGGGTCTCGTTCGCGCTGTCACGCGGGGAGGTATTCGGATTGTTGGGACCGAATGGCGCGGGCAAATCCACTTTGATGGCGTTAATCAGCGGACTGCGTCAGCCGCAGCAGGGGGAAATCCTCCGGTCGGCGGAGGTCATGGCGAGCGGTGGCTTCGCCTTGGTGCCGCAGGATAACGCGTTTTACCCGATGTTGAGCTGCCGGGAAAACCTGGAGTTTTTTGCGGGCGTGCTGGGGCTGAAAGGGCTGCTGCTGCGTTCACGATTGGAGCGGGCGGTGGCCGTGGCGGGGCTCAGCCAAGTAATGGACAAGCGTGCCGGCGAATGTTCGGGCGGACTGCGCCGCCGGCTGAATCTGGCCATCGGCTTGGTGGGCGATCCGCAACTGTTGTTGTTGGATGAACCGACGACCGGCGTGGACCCGCAGTCGCGGAATTTCCTGCTGGATGCGGTGCTGGCGCTGCGAGGCGAAGGGAAGACGATCATCTACACGTCCCACTATATGGAAGAGGTTCAGCGCGTGAGCGACCGGGTGGCCATCATCGATCACGGCCGGCTGTTGTGCTGCGGCGCGCTGGGCGAACTGCTGGCGGAATCCGGGAGCGCTCCAAAGCTCCACGTGCGCACACAACGGGCGCCGACGGCAGGCGAACGCGCCGTGTTGACCACGGACTGCGGATTGGAAGCGGACGAGGTGGACGGATGGCTGGTGTTTTCCGGGCCGGAGGCAGGACGTTTCGAGGACGTATTGGCCGCGTTGCGACGCCTCGGGCTGGAGACAGTCGGAGTGCAATCCGGCTGTCGAAATCTGGAAGACTTGTTTTTAAAGCACACTCACCGCTCGTTGCGCGACTGACCCGACTGATATGAACATGCTTTTGGCGGTGATTAAAAAGGAGCTGCTCGCCATGTCGCGAGATGTGCACGGCCTGCTGGTGCTCTTCGTGATGCCGGCGGTGTTCATCCTCGTGATGTCGCTGGCGTTGCGAGACACGTTCCAACCCACGGTCGCGGGCAAGTTGCGCTGGGCGGCGTGGGACGGCGACCACTCGGCGGAGTCGGCTGCATTTTTGAAACGCCTGCCCGCGGGTTTGCCAGCGGATGCAAAGTCGGCGCCGCGGGTGCGGATCGAGGTGCGCGACGATATCGAACGGGCGTTGGCGGCCGGGGATATTCAAGCGGGGGTCTTGGTTGACGCGGGGTTTTCAAAAGCGATCGCCGATGAGCACAACACGCGCGCGCTCGTCACGGTGCGGGCGGAGCCGGGCACGCCGCCGATGTTGCTCGCGGCCTTCCGCATGGAGGTCACGAAGGCGCTCACGCTGGAGCGTGTGCAGGACGTTTTGAAACCGCTGACGGAAGGATCGGAGGACGCACCAAAGATCGACCTGAAAGGGCTGACCGAGGGAGCAAAGTTGGAGTTCGCCTATCGCGGCGATGCGGGTGGCCGGCTGACGGCGGTGCAGCAAAGCGTGCCCGCGTGGTTGGTCTTCGCGATGTTCTTTGTGGTGATCCCGCTCTCGACGATTTTTATCGCGGAGAAGCAGTTGGGCACGTTGCCGCGCCTGCGCAGCTTGAAGGTGCCGATGGGTGTCTTGCTGGCGGGCAAGGTGGCTCCGTTTTACGCGGTGAATCTTTTGCAGACGGGGCTGATGCTGGTGGTCGGCCGGTATGCGGTGCCGTTGCTCGGCGGCGATGCCCTGCGACTCGACGTCAACTGGCTCGCGCTCTGGGCGATGGCGTCGGCGG
>CBRAFO010000225.1:0-3436 GCA_967755175.1 uncultured Opitutaceae bacterium
CACCGGCACAGGCGAAACGATCTGGTAATAAAGCGGCTCGCCCACGGTAGCAGTGACCTGCTGGGTCGAGCTGACGTTTAGGTTTTGCGGGCCCGTGTTCGCGCGGACCTGTGTGTTGCCCACCGGCACATCGTAGGTAACTGGATACGCGATCACCGGTCGCCGTTCATGTGGCGTGGAGCACCCGGCCAACAGGCCGATGGCAAACACGAAGACGCAGGAAATCCAACTGAGATGCTTGTTCATAAGAAGAATGAGGAGTGGGCTAAGAGTAGGCGGCCCCATCGCGAATCGCTCATCGCCGGACCAGACCGTCGGCACAGTAGTTTCAGCGCACCTTGATCTTCATGCCTTCCCCGAGGTTTTCCGGCGTTCGCCGCCCCAGCCGGAGATCCACCAAACCGCCTAAGTGCACGACCTTGCTCGTCGGCGAATCCCAATATTGCGCGGAATCCACCTCAACACGCAGCAGCGTGAGATGGGGATCGTTAATCCCCTGCGGAAACCAGACCTTCGCCGCCGGGGTCCACAACTCGTTTGTCTTCGCCTGATCGCGGACGACGAAGGCACGACCCGAAACCGAGACGTAGCGGTGGGTTTCAGGCGAGGCGTAGGACAAACCGATTTCGCGCTCGTGATAAATCTCCACGACCGTGTGCGAATCGATGGACACAAAGAACCACAACTCCGCGTGATCCGCGTCGATCTGCTGCGTAGCCATGGGACGACTGCGAAGGGCCCCCTCTTCCGCCAACGTCGTTAACATGGCGATTTCGATGTCCTTGATGAGTTGCCAGAGCTTGTCGCGGCCCTCGTGGCCGCCTGTAGGAGACGTGGAGGTGAGCTGTGTCATAAACAACGACCGACCGCAGCGCCGGCCAAAGGATCGCCCCAACCTCTCATCGGGCCTCGCGCCGATATCCGCCAACAAAGGGTTCGCCCGCCGCCCAAACTGCCGCTTACTCGCCCGTTCCACTCACGCCCAGCACCCACCATGTCGCGCCTCAACTTCACTCTCGAAAAGACCGCCCCCGGCTCCAAGGCGCGCGCGGCCCGCTTCACGACGCTTCACGGCGAGGTGCGCACCCCCGTGTTTATGCCCGTCGGCACGCAGGCCACGGTGAAGTCGCAGACCATCGACACGCTCAAAGGCTCCGGCTCCAGCGTGCTCCTGGCCAACACCTACCACCTGCTCCTGCGCCCCGGCCCGGAGGTGTTCCAAAAGTTTGGCGGCATCCACCGTTTCATGAGCTGGGACGGCCCCGTGCTCACCGACTCGGGCGGTTTCCAGATTTTCTCCCTGCCCCACTCTCGCGCCATGGACGAGGACGGCGCGAAGTTTAAAAGCTACGTGGACGGCGCCGTGCACAACCTCACGCCCGAACTGAGCATCTCGATGCAGCGCGCCATTGGCAGCGACATCATGATGGTGCTCGACCAGTGCATCCCCTCGACCGCGCCCTACGAGCAAGCCGAGGCCGCCATGCACCTCACGCACCGCTGGGCCGAGCGCTCGTTGCGCGCCCGCGGCGACTCACCGCAAGCGATGTTCGGTATCGTCCAAGGCGCCTGTCACCACGACCTGCGCAAAAAGAGCGCCGCGTTCCTCCGCGAGTTGCCCTTCGACGGCCTCGCCATCGGCGGACTCGCCGTCGGCGAAACCCACGCCGAACGCTACGAGTTCACCGGCCTCGCCACCGATCACCTGCCCGAAAATCTGCCGCGTTACCTCATGGGCGTCGGCACGCCGATCGACATCCTCGAAGCGGTCCATCGCGGCGTGGACATGTTCGACTGCATCATCCCCACGCAACTCGCCCAACGCGGCACCGCGTTCAGCTCGCACGGCAAGATGCACGTCGCCCGCACGGTCTATAAGTTCCAAGAAGGCCCGCTCGATTCCCGCTGCGGCTGCCCGACCTGCAAACGCTACGAACGCGGCTACCTGCACCACCTGGTCAAGACCGGCGAAAACCTCGGCTGGCATCTCCTCGGCCAGCACAACATCTGGTATTACCACCAGCTCATGCGCGAAATCCGCGAGGCGATCCTCAACGGCACGTGGCTCGCCTACTACGAACGCAAACGCCTCGATCTCATCCGCACCGACGAGGACAACCCCACCGTTCCCGAAAAGAAGCCCAAGGTCGAACGCGCCCCCCGCCTCGGCGATTACGAAATCCACACGTCCGCGCAGGGATTTTCCAGCATCCGTCAGCTCAGCTCGGGCGAGATCATGCACTCGGTGAACCGCCCCGAGGACGAGGCGCAGAAACTCTACATCGACCAATCGTGCCTCGCCGCGCGGTTGTTGAAACGCACCGACGACGACACCGCCGAACTGGTCATCTGGGACGTCGGCCTCGGTGCGGCGCACAATGCCATGTCGGCGCTTCGCTGTTTCGAGCAACAACTCGCCACCCACGGACCCGCCGCGATCCGCCCGCTGCGTATCGAGAGCTTCGAGTGCGACCTGGACCCGCTTACGCTCGCCGCAAAACACCCGCACCAGTTCCCGCATCTGCGTCACGGCGCGCCTTACAAGCTCCTGAAAAACGGCACGTGGTCGCACGCGTCAGGTCTGCTCACGTGGGAACTGCGCAAAGGCGATTTCCTCACGTTCATCGAGACATCTCCCGCGCCCGACATCATCTTCTACGATCCGTTTTCTTCCAAGACCGACACCGGCCTGTGGACCTCCAACGTGTTCGCCCGACATCATCTTCTACGATCCGTTTTCTTCCAAGACCGACACCGGCCTGTGGACCTCCAACGTGTTCGCCCGCGTCGGCCGTCAGTGCGCACCCAAGTCGGCCGAGCTCTACACGTATTCCAACTCAACCGCGGTGCGCGTGGCCTTGCTCACGGCCGGTTGGTTCATCGCCGAAGGCGCGGGCACCGGCCCGAAGTCCACGACCACGATCGCCTTCACACGGCGCGAGGCGATTGCCGCCCATCCGCTCACCCCGCGCCCGCTCGGCGAAGAGTGGCTCACACGCTGGCGCCGCAGCGGCTCGAAGTTCCCCGCCAACCTACCGGAGGCGGAGCAAGCCGCCTTCGCCGCGCGTATCGAGGGCCACCCGCAGTTCCGAGCCTGATTTCCTACGTGGGAGCGTGCGTGGCGCGCGCTGGTTTGACATTTAGGGAGGCAAGCTCGCGACCACCGAGAAACCGCGGCCGTGCTCTCCGGCGCGCGCCGCCTCGATAGTGGCGTTCAGGGCCAGCAGGTGCGTCTGCTGCGCGATGTGGGTGATGAAATCGACCGATTCGTTGATGCGCAGGGCCCGGTCCTTGAATCCTTCCACGGCTCGCGCCACGTACTTCCCCACCATATCGCACTCGAGGTTGACGCGGTCCCCGACTCCCAGCGCCGACAAATTCGTATGCTGCCAGGTGAAGGGCACGATCATGACCTCGAAACGTACCCGCTCCAGCC
>CBRAFO010000226.1:0-3405 GCA_967755175.1 uncultured Opitutaceae bacterium
CTGTCGGCGAACGTTTCATTGACAGTGATCTTATCGAACACGATGGAAACCGTGCGCTCAGTGCCATCAGCCAATTTGCTGGTGCTCGTGATCTTGCGCGGGAACTTAATGCCATTCACGACGGTTTCGTCCGATTCCCGAATGGAAATGCCGTTCTCGGTTTCGGTCAGAATCAGACGACCGGTAGCATCATCAAAATAGCGGGTAAACAGAATCCCGTCGCCATGATCGAAGACGAGTTTGCGACAGGCCTTGCCGTCCAGGACCACGCTACCGAGGTCTTTCAACTGACCACGGCGCTGCTCGATGCCGCGAAAAAAGGAGAGGTTTTCCCATGTATTGGCGCGCAGTCGTTTGATCTGGTCGGTCGGGAGCAGGGTCATGCGCCAACGCGTCGAGTCGGCGGAGTCCTGCTCACGTTGCCAACCCTCGTAATCATCAAGCGCAGTGATCTCGATTTTGTTTTCAGAGGTGGCGACAATACGTTGGCGATACGGCCGCTGAAAAATGATCTCGATGGCCACTTTCACCGGGCGCGGAGCTCCTTTGTCGTCGGTCGCCGTAGTGGTGAGCGTGCCGGCGTAATGCAATGATTGCAGCCCCGCGAGCGCCGCCTCGCTCCCCACCCCCGCCCTCGCTCGCGCGATCACTTGCTCAACATCCGCGGCGGCACGAACCGTGAACGCAGAGAGGCAACTGAGCGTGAGAACGGCAAGGAGACGGAACGGTGTTTTCATGAGGGGCAGGGACAGAAAAGCGACGGCGTCGGGAGCTTACTCCCACTCGATCGTCGCAGGCGGCTTCGAGCTGATGTCGAGAACGACGCGGCTCACGCCGCGCACTTCGTTGGTGATGCGAGAGGAAATCTTCTGAAGAAGATCGTAGGGCAGACGCGTCCAGTCAGCCGTCATCGCGTCGATGCTCTCCACGATGCGAAGACCGATCACGTAGGAGTAGTTGCGCTCGTCGCCAACGACGCCAACGGACTTCACCGGAATGAACACGGCAAAGGACTGCCAGACTTTCCAATACCAGCCGTTGGACATCATTTCCTCTTGGAGAATGAAGTCGGCGTTACGGAGGATTTCGAGGCGTTCCTTGGTAATCTCACCGACGACGCGCACGCCGAGGCCGGGACCAGGGAACGGCTGACGCCAGACGACTTCCCTGGGCAGGCCGCAGGCTTCGCCGACAGCGCGCACCTCGTCCTTGAAGAGTTCGCGAAGGGGTTCGAGCAGCTTGAGCTTCATGCGCTCGGGCAGGCCACCGACGTTGTGGTGCGACTTGATGAGCGCTGCCGGATTATTGCCGATGGCAACGCTCTCGATCACGTCGGGATAGAGCGTGCCCTGCGCGAGATACTCGGCGCCACCGATGGACTTGAGAGATTTTTCGAACACTTCGACAAAGGTGCGGCCGATGATTTTGCGCTTCTGCTCGGGATCGTTGATCCCCTTCAGGCGGCGCAAGAAAAGGGCCGATGCATCCACGACACGGACGTCGATCTTAAAGTTCCGCGCGTAAAGGGATTCGACAACCTCGCGCTCACCTTTACGAAGAAGTCCGTTGTCCACAAACACGCAGGTGAGCTGCTTGCCGATGGCCTTGTGAATGAGCGCGGCGGCGACGGAAGAATCAACGCCACCCGAGAGGCCAAGGAGCACGCGGGACTTGCCCACGGTCTTGCGGATGCCCTCGACGGAATGCGCGATGAAGTCGGCCGTGGTCCAGTCCTGGCGGGCTTTGCAGACGCCGACGAGGAAGTTGCGGATGACATCGGTGCCGCGCTCGCTGTGGAAAACCTCGGGGTGAAATTGGATGCCGTAGAGGTTACGCTTGGCGTCTTCGATGACCGCATATTCGGAGTTATCCGTCGTGCCGATGGCAGTGAAGCCAGGGGGCAACTTGATGACGCGGTCGCCGTGGGAATTCCAGACCTTGAGTTTCTTGGGCAGCTTGGCGAAGAGGCGGCCGGCTTTCTTGATCGTGAGCGTGCCATTGCCGTATTCCCGGTGATCGCTCTTGGAGACTTCGCCGCCTAGCAGATGGCCCATCAATTGAAGGCCATAGCAGATACCGAGGATGGGCAGGCCGAGGTCGAAGAGGGCCTTGTCCGGGATCGGTGCTTTCTTGGAGAAAACCGAGCTGGGGCCGCCGGAGAAAATGATGCCGACCACGTTGTCCTTGAGGAGCTCCTCGGGCTTAACGGTGTAGTGGTAGATCTTGGAGTAGACCTGACATTCGCGAATGCGACGGGCGATAATCTGCGTGTATTGCGAACCGAAATCGATGACGGCAATGGTCTGTGACATGAAGAGAAAGAGGCGCCGAAAGGCGGGTAGCTGACGTGAATTAAACGAGAAAAATGCGCGAGGGGAACACCCCGTGTCAATGCGTGGGCAACGGGCTGCGGAGGTTAAAACTTAAGCCGGCTGTTTTCCTCACCGCATTGAGGACAGATGGCATCCTGCACCTCACCGCGAACGACATACAGGTGGTTGCAACGAACGCAGCGAAACGTAGTCCGGCGACGTTCACCCTCAAACCGGGCATGGTCGCGATGGTCATAATACAACCAGAGGCCGAGGAAGAGGGCCGCGACCAGCAAGCAGTAGATAACTGAGGCAATTTGCAGGCCCATGGAGAGCGTTATGGAGGCAAACGGGACCTTAGCCAGCGCATGGCTCGACCTTGTATCGAGCCGGTTGGGCTGATGATGCCCCGGGCGGTCGCGACCTCACGCGAGGTGAGGCCCTACGGACGGAACAAAAGTGATGGATGTGGAAAATAAAAACGCGCCGAAGATTGCTCTTCGGCGCGTTGCGAAACGGGAGCGGGCGCCTAGGGCGCTCGTCGCGGATTAGGCTTGGGCCTCAGGAGCGGCTTCGGCTGCCTTCTTGGCTTTGGATGGCTTCTTGGCCTTCTTGTAGCCTTGGTCGTCGGCCTTGACGAACTCGATGAGAGCCATCTCGGCGGCATCGCTCACGCGGGGGAGAGCGAGCTTGTAGATGCGGGTGTAGCCACCGTTGCGGTTGGCGAACTCCTTATACTTCTCGTTGAAGAGGAGGGTGACCATGTCTTCGTTGCGCACGTCCTTGAGGGCGAGGCGGCGGAGGTGGATGGCATCCTTCTTTTCGGTCTTCGCGGCGGCCTGTTTGGCCTTCGTGATGATCTTTTCGACAAAGGGGCGGAGGGCCTTGGCCTTGGCGAGCGTGGTCTCGATACGGTCGTGCTCGATGAGCGAGGCGGCCATGTTGGAGAGCGTCGCGGCGCGGTGGGAGGCGCTACGGCCAGCTAGGGAGTGAGTGTGTTTTTTGTGGCGCATTGTGGTGTTTTTTTAAGAGCGGCACCCGATCGGCAATCCCTGTCGCAGCGTTGGGCGACAGGGACGGCGCGAGTGCCGCA
>CBRAFO010000227.1:0-3347 GCA_967755175.1 uncultured Opitutaceae bacterium
CGGGGATGTTGAGGAGGAAGTTGCCGTTTTTGCTGACGACGTCGGCCAGCATGTGGATGACGGTCTTGGCGTTCTTGTAGCGGTTGTAGGCAGCTTTGCTGTAGTGCCAGTCGCCGATGCAGGTGTCGGTCTGCCAAGCGAAGGGCTTGATGGAGTTGGGAACGCCGCGCTCGATGTCCCAAACGAAGGTCTTGAGCTGATCCTCAGTGGGGATCTTGCCAAAGATCACGCCGGCGCCGACGCCCGGGCGCTTGAGGTTGGTGTTGTAGAAATGGGCGGCGATTTTGAGGCCGGCGTCGGAGACGGGCCAGAGGGGCAGGGCGGTGTCGTCGAAGTAGATGAGGTCGGGCTGATACTTGTTAATCAGATCGACGGTGCGATTGTAGAACTTGTCGCAATACGCTTGGTCGGGCTGGCTGGCGCCGTTGCCCCAGTTCCACTGCGAGTGGATCTTGCCGGGGTTTTGAAAGTCTTGGGTGGGCGTGTGGTTTTGCGCGTAGAGGTCTTGGGGGTCGAGGCCGTCCCACCACTTGCCCTTGCCGTCAGCCTTGGTGAGTTTGCCGTCGTAGTGGCGTCCGGCTTTGGCACCGGCTTTGTCGGCGCCTTGGGCGGCCTCATACCAGGACCAGGCATGCGCGGCGTGGACGCTGACGCCGAAGGGGAGGCCTTGGGCGTGAGCGGCCTTGGCCCAGCCGCCGATGAGGTCTTTCTTGGGGCCCACGACGACGGAGTTCCATGGCTGGTATTTGCTGTCCCAGAGGTCGAAGTTGTCGTGGTGGTTGGCGAGGGCGAAGAAGTATTGGGCTCCGGTGCGTTTATAGAGGGCGACGAGTTTTTCGGGATCCCATTGCTCGGCCTTCCACGTGTTGATCACGTCTTTGAAACCGGAGGTGGAGGGGTGGCCATAGGCGGCGAGATGGGATTTATATTGGCCGGAGCCTTCTTGATACATGCCGCGGGCATACCAATCGCCATCCTCGGGCTGACATTGCGGGCCCCAGTGGGCCCAGATGCCGAACTTACTGTCGCGGAACCATTCGGGAACCTCGTATTGGGAGAGGGATCGCCAGGTGGGCTGGAACTTGCCCGCAGCGATCGGCTCGGCCGCGGTGGAGACGATGACCGCTGGCTTGAGGTCGCTGGAAAGTGAATCAGCAGCGGACAGGCTGGCGGCGGAGGCGAGGAAGGCGGAGAGGAGAAGGGGGCGCATGAATATGGGTTTTCGGGAGAAAGGGGGGCGAGGGTTTACAGTATTATAGTGCTTCACCCCAGAGAAGCGTCGTCCCATGGGGAAACCCGCCATAGCCACGGGTAACATCAGGGGGCGGTGCTTTGCACGACGGCCAGTGCATCGGCTTCGTTCAGGAGCAGTTTGGCGAAAACCCAGTCATACCAATAGCCGTCGCCATTGGTGCCCTCGGCTACTCCCTTGGCGAATTTGGCCGCGATATCCGCGTGGGCGGTGGCGAGCAACGGGGCGGCCGTGTCCGGATGACCTTCTTTCAAGTCGCACAGTGCTAGCAGAACGAGTTTGCTGGCCGTAAGCGCCGACGTGTGGAGGCGCTCATTGTAGCCCAATGTCGCCGCTTGGCGGGTTCCGGGAATGTCCCCCTGCCGATATCGCCAGAGGGCCACCGGGAGGGTGGCCCATCCGAGAACATTGTTGCGAGGGGTGGAGAACCAGTGTTCGGCACGTTCGCCGAGGGGATGCAGGCGTTGTTGCAACTGCGCATCCGCCGGTCGGAGCAGGCAAAGCTTGAGCACGCGGCCGACCGCGTCGCCATTGTCCACCTCCGCGAAGCGTTCGGCGTGATCGCGGCGGAAGGTTTCGTAGCCGGGGAGGTTGTTGCTCATGAGCAACAGCACACCGTAGGCTTGATGATCGAGGGTGACCGATCCCCAGCCGTCGAGCCGTCCGACGCGCTCGACGACTGCGAAACGGCTAGCCGCTTCGGCCCATTGCTCGCGGAGCGCCAGCCAGGTGCCGATCGTGCGATAGGCGGTGAGTCCTTCGAAGGACGGTCGGTCGGGCGGGTGGCTCAGGGCGGCGAGGAGGGCATTGGCCTCCTCCATGCGGTTTTCACGGGTCAGGAAGACCGCGGTGGAGATCTTCTCCGTGTCCTCGGCGATGGCTCGCAGGCGGGTCTGCTCGTGCAGGGCGGCGCGTTCTCGCAGATAAAGCCAGGTGGAGGTCCCGAGTCCGCCGAGGAGGGTGGCGAATATGGCGGAGCCGGCGACGACAGCGAGGCGGTGGCGGCGCACCAATTTGCCCAGTTGGTAAAACCCACCGGGGGGACGGGCGACCACCGGTTCGTCATTCAGGTAACGTCGCACATCGATCGCCAGTCCTTGCGCGGTGGAGTAGCGGCGTTGCCGGTCTTTTTCCAACGCGTGCATGACGACCCAGTCTAGATCGCATCGCAGCGTCGCGATAATCGCGGAGGGCGTGCACTGACAGCGGGCGGCTACCTCCGCCAAGTCTTCGGCGGGCGAGCTTCGCAGGAGGGCCGACGGCGCGGGCGGATCGATCTCGCGCAGGGTTCGCCGCATCGCGTCCAGACCGGAGTCGATCAATGGTTTCGAGTCGAAGGGCGGGCGACCGACGAGCAACTCATAGAGGAGCGCGCCGAGGCTGTAGATGTCGGCCCGCGTATCCACGTCCGCACGACCGGGCTCGGCCTGCTCGGGGCTCATGTAGGCGGGCGTGCCGATGAACTGGTCCGCTCCGAGAGTGACGCTCAGCTCGTCGCCGGCGTGGCTGGAAACCGCCTTGGCGACGCCGAAGTCGATGACCTTGGGCACCGGCACGCCGTCTTGCAGGGTGACCAGCACGTTGGACGGTTTGAGGTCGCGGTGGAGGATACCCTTTTGGTGGGCGTGTTGCACCGCCAGGCAGACTTGGATGAACAACTCCAGGCGTTCGCGCACGGAGAGGCGCCGGGTGTCGCAGTAAGTCGTGATGCGTTCGCCCGTCACCAATTCCATCGCGAAAAACGGCCGGCCCGCATCGGTCGCGCCGGCGTCGAACACGCGCGCGATGTGCGGGTGGTTCATCATGGCCAGCGCCTGCCGCTCCAGCGCGAACCGGGCGATGACGCGCTCAGTGTCCATGCCGAGGCGGATGATTTTCAACGCCACTTGCCGGCGCACGGGTTCATCCTGTTCCGCGAGATAAACCACGCCGCAGCCACCTTCGCCCAAGCGGCGGATGATGCGGTAGCGGCCGATGCGCGCGGGGTCCGCGCCTGTGGCCGTCGGGTTGGCTTCTTCGGGTTCGGAAGGCGCCGGAGCCGCCGGAGCCGCCGGGGCCTGGGGCACCGGCGGGACAAAGGCGAAAAAATCATCGG
>CBRAFO010000228.1:0-3320 GCA_967755175.1 uncultured Opitutaceae bacterium
TAGCGGAAGGCGACGCCTTCGTCATAGGCGCGGGCGACGAGAGCGAACGTGCGTGCAGGAGAGCCGCCTTCACTCAGGTTGATGCGAAGCTCGCGGAAGCGATCAGGCACGGTGCGACGTTGGCCGATGGGGTTGTCCCAAGTGGCGTTGCGCGCCGCCGTCTGGGTGGTGGTGATTTTGGCGGCGGGGCCGAGCATGGTGCCGTCCGCGAAGGCGAGGCCGAGGACGGAGTCCGCGAGGAGCGGCTTGCCGTCGAGTTCGACGCGATAGCGAAGCCCGGCGTCATCGGAGACGACGAGCGTGAGCTTGCCGTCGGGCGAGCGCACGCGGTGTTCGGCCGCGGACGCGAGCGAGGCCAGCAGGACGGTGGCGGTGAAGAGGGCGGGAATGAGACGCATGGAAAAAAGGAAAGAGTTGGGCGCGCCGAGGAGGGATGAACGCAGGGCGCGCCCTGACGTTTAACGGGCGCGGAGGCGGTAAAGCGCGGCGCCGTGCGACGGAACGACGGGGGCGAAGGTGCCGCGGACATCGTCCCGGGTGAGGCGCGCCCAGAGATCGCGGACGGCGACGCCCCCGGTAAACCCGATTGCGGAAAGCTCGACGGGAACGGGCGCGAGCGCGCCGCCGGTGTTAAAGACCGCGAGGTATTTGTCCTTCGATCCCGGGACATCGGCGACCCACGCGATGAGTCCCCCGTTTTCGAAAAGCTGGCGGTTTCCGGCGCTTGCTTGGTTCACGGCGAGGACCTCGTCGTTGGTGAGGAGCGCGAGCGTGGCCTCGTCGAGCTTGGTCATATCGGCTCCGAGGATGAGCGGAGAGCGGGCGATGGACCAGAGGGTCATCATGGTGCGTTGCTCGTCGGGCGTGAAGCGGGTCGGGCGGCCGAGACCGACGATGCCGAGCGGGAGCATGTCGGCGTCGGGCCATGAGCCGGGCGCACGGTGCGGCGTCCAGTCGTGGAGGCGCTTGAACTGCTCGCGAAGCGCGGGCCACTTGTCCCAGAAGTCGTCGCTGATGCGCCAGAGGTTCGCGTGGGCGGCGACGTGCTCTCCACGAGCGAGTGGCGTATCGCCGGGCGAGGTGCTGAAGACCATGGGACGACCGGTCTTGTCGATGGCACGGCGGATGGTTTCGACCTCGGCCAGTTGCACGTCATCGTAGGGGTGGCTAAGATCGTCCACCTTCACGAAGTCGACACCCCAGCTCGCGTAGAGAGCCATGAGGGAATCGTAGTAGGCTTGGCCGCCGGGCTTGGTGGCGTCCACGCCGAACATGTCGGGGTTCCACTTGCAGGTGCTGGAGGTGACCGCGATGTCGGCGGCGCGGGCGTCGGAGCCGAGGATGGGCGTGTTTTGCGTCACCGCCTGGCGAGGGATGCCGCGCATGAGGTGAATGCCAAATTTGAGGCCTTTGGCGTGAACATAGTCGGCAAGAGGCTTGAAGCCGGCGCCGTTGGCGGCGGAGGGGAATTTTTCGACGGCGGGAACGAGGCGCCCATGGGCATCCATGGCGAGCTTGGCGTTCTTGCGATAGCCGAAGCCCTTGGAGGCGGGTTCATACCACTGGATGTCCACGGTAAAGATATTCCAGCCGTGCGAGAGGAGTTTGTCGGCCATCACATCGGCCTGCGCCTTGGCCTGGGTTTCGTTGAGCGTGGTGCCAAAGGCATCCCAGCTGTTCCATCCCATCGGCGGCGTCGCGGCCCAGGCGCGGTGGGCGGGGACGGGAGCCGCAACGGCGGACAGGGTGGTGGACAGGAGCGTGAGCGCGGTGAGCGCGGAACGGGCCCTGCCAAGGGCACGGCGACTGATTTGGAGTTGGGTGATGCGTGGGTTCATGAGAGAGGGATTGAGAAATGTAGTTTTTCCGTGGTGCTATAAAATAAGGGATGGCAGCTCGTAACGGTCAGGGCGCCGGCTAACGGGAGTAAGGAGCGATTTCCGCCGCGCGGAGCTCGGCGCCATTGACCGTCTGGCGCAGGCCGAGCATGAGGACGTTTTTCCGCCCGGCGCCGAAGTTCAGCCAGCACTCGGGCAGGTAATACTCGCGCTGGGGGCCGATCTCCCAGTGGCGGCCAATGTCGTTTCCGTTGAGCCACATGAAGCCGTTGCCGGAAGCGTCGAGTAGGAGCCGCCACGGGATCGACGTGGCGGCAGAGGAACGCTCGGGCAACTCAAACTCGATACGATACCAGGTGAGGAGGCCGTCGCGCTGCCCTTGAGGCAGGCCCTTGCCTTTGCGCGCGATGACGCGAGTGGTGTCGAGCGAGACCTTTTCCCAGCCTTGCGGAGTGAATCCGGGGCGTATCCAGCCGGCGGTGACGCCGCCGAGGTCGCGGGCAACCTGCCAGTCAAGCGGCTTGGCGAGCGCCGTCTCGTCGGCGGCGAGGCCGGCGCGCCGGACGCCGCTCAGTTCCTCCATCGGGATGTAGCCGTGCTCGTGGCCGATGTTTTCGTAGAGCAGCACGATCTCGTTGTCCCCGGCGCGGAGGAGACCTCCGACCTCGAAGCGGTTGTCGAACTCGTCGGGCCGGATGCGATCAAAGGAGAGCTTCTTGTTGCGCGTGGCGGCGGCGGCATATTTTTCATCCGGATACAAGCGGCTGGCGAGGTGGCCATTGATCTGCGCGGTGACGAGATCGCGGCTGAAGGAGTTGACGAGCAACCGGCCGAGCCGGGCGGCGTCGGCTTCCGAGAGTGAGAAGCGGGACCGGTAGAGCACGTAGCGCTGGTCGCTGACGCCGAGCTCGGGCAGCGACTTTCCTTCCGGCAGCGCCTGCCACGCGCCGTCGAGCGGGTCATGGTGCTTGAGCGCGGAGGCGATACGCACCGGTGCGGGCAGGACGGGAGGCGCCGGGAGGGTCTGCGCCTTCGGATACCAGACGCCTTCGGCTGCGGTCTTGCCGGGAGGAATGACGAGCACCTGGGCGCCGAGATCTGCGAGGGCGTAGTCCACGTCGAAGGGAGGGATCGTGGAGGAGCCTGTGTTGGCACCGGCGTCGTTGGTTCGGACAAGCACGCGTTTGCCCTCCTGGTCGTAGTTGTAGATCGGGCCGGCGGGCCGGGTGATTTTGCCGGGGGCGACGGTGACTTTGCCGGAGACGGGTTTTTTGGCGTCGGTGTTGTGAAGGAAGACGAAACGAGTTCCATCGGGCGCGACACGCACGCCGCCAAAAAGCGAGGCGGGCGCGCCCTGGAGTTCGCAGGGGCCACCCTCGGCGCGGACCAAGCGCTCCGCGTATTCGCGAACGAACTCGTTCACACCTTTGGCGACGTAGTATTTCGGGCCGAGCGCGCCCCACTCGCGGATGGCGGCGTTGT
>CBRAFO010000229.1:0-3260 GCA_967755175.1 uncultured Opitutaceae bacterium
CTGCCCCACCAATTCAGGATGAGCTGGTTCTTGCTCCATTGCGCGAGCAGGCCGCCGGGCGCGGCGCTGGTGGTCGTGTCGTCCCGGGCGTAGGTGAGACTGCCGAGGCCGAGGGTATCCTGCGCGGAGGAAGTGCTGGTAGGCACGGGGAACCACTCGGGCCGGACCTGGTTCATTGCGATCTTGCTCCACGGCGCGGCGACCCCTTTGACGTTCGCATAATGGTTGTAGATCAGCTCCCAGGCGGGGTAGTTGCCCGGGCCTCGGCCGTCGTCCGAGAGCGTCTCGCTGTAGCCCGCATCGGTGTTGCGGTGATAAACCCAGGACACGTCGTCGTTGCCGGAGTTGTATTTCGCGCTGTATTCGTAGGCGCGCAGCACCCGGTTGTTGTCGTAGCCGAAGAGGTCGTCGCCCTGATTCCATGCCATCTGGCAAAGCAGCCCCATCGCATACCAGCCGCCCTGATTGTGCGGCTGGTCGCGGCCGCTCTCCTCGGTCTGCGCCGTGCCGTCGGGGTGGATATACCACGCCGCGCGCTCCACGCGTCCGTTGCCGGCCCCTTGCTTGAAGAAGTCCACCGCCTGCTGATAAACGGCACGGTTGTCGCAAAGAATGCCGATGGCGGCGATCGAGGCCATGTTGTCCGCGTCCCAGTTCAGCCGGTAGTGGGTGTTGCCGCCACTGTTCACAGGCGTGCCGAAGTGATACCAGAGAAACTCGACGTTCGCGATGTAGAACACCCGCATCATCATGTCCTTGTAGGCCTGCTTTTCCGCCGCGGGCCAGCCGGGATAGGTGCTCAGGATTTCGCCGCCCGTGGCGAAGAGATAACCGCAAATGCCGGTGGCGAGGGCTTGATTGCTGTCGCCGGTGATGCCGAGAAGCTTGCCCGACCAAGCGTTGGCGATCACCACAGCGCGGTTTGCGTAGGTGTCGTCGCCGGTGAGCTTCCAGCGGAGGGAGAGCTGGTAGAGCGCCTGCGCGTCCCACTGGGTGCGGGTGTAGTTGTTCGGCTGCGTCCCGCCGCGGTTGATATACTCGACCGGCGTGGGCCCCCATCCCCCTTGATAGCGATCGCCCGCAAGTTGGTCATAGCTGGTTTTCCACGGCTGGGCGCTTGCGGCGATCTTGGTCTTCATGCGGTCGAAGTCGGCCTGCGTGTGCAGGGCGCCCGGGTGCGCAAAGGGCGCGTAGGTCGTGGACGCCGTCATGTTCACCTGGAACACTCGGTCGCCGGACAGCGGCGTGATCGTCGCCCCCTTCCAGGGTCGGGTGTAAGCCGTGCCGCCGGCGTAGGGATCGGCGCTCGTTCCCAGCAGCTCGAAGAAGTTGTTGCTTTTGCCTTGGATGCCGAGATCGAAGCTGTAGGTCGTGTTCGGATCGAGGTGGACCGGAAAGGGCAAGTTGAACGTGAGGTGGGTGCCCGGCCCGTTCACGCTGGTTCCGATGCCGGGAGTGCCCTCGCCTCCCGCCATGAAGTTCTGGATCGACAGGAGCGAATGCGTCGTGCCGTTCACCTTGCCGATGGTCACCACGATCGGCCCGTCTGTCGGCCCGAGGTTCCATCCAGTCTGGTTCGCGCCGGTCGCCGTGTTGTTCGTGTAGCCCGCGAGGCGCACGGTAATGCCGCTCAGGTCGTAGCCGTTGGGGGTGCTTCCGGTCGTGAAGGTCTGGCCCTGCGTCGGCTGGCCATTGACCACGCGCGTGCTCGCGTCGTTGGCCGTGCCGTTGCCTGCGCCGCCGTCGGCGTTCACGCCCGAGCCACCGATGTTTGCGGCGTCGAAGGCGGCTCCGCTCCACTGGGCGACGCTATCGGCCGCGCCGGAGGGCTGAACGGCGGAATAGGTCATCGTGGAGTTGAACGTAAGCGGGTGCGCCAGCGCCGCCGCCGAAAGGAGCAGTCCGCCGATTGCGGAGCAAAGAAACCGGATGGGGTTTTTAATGAGCGCCGTAAATGCGGTAGCGGCGAGAGCAGATGCGAAGCTGTGTTCGGGGCTGCGGAGGGCTTGGAGCCATCGGTGGCGCAAGAGGCTCAGCCAGGGTTTTTCAGATTCAATCTTGAGCAGCATGTAAGTGAGAGGTCAGAGCGTCTTCAGGGGACGGGATCACCCCGGAGTCGGAACGACGGGGTGATGCGTGAAGCCGCGAACAAGCGGAGGTGGTTATTGTGCGGTGGTGGTGGGTTGTGTCGTTGGACTCAGTTACGCGTGTTTAGCGCGAGGTCTTGTAGCCCTTGGATTTCGGCCAGGGCGCGGGTTTTCAGTGTATCGTCCCGAAAGGAATCGGCCCAGGCCCTTGCCGTCTCGGGATCTCGCAGCGCCCACTGGTGGAGGACGGAGATCATCGCTTCGTCGCGAGCCGGCCCCGGGGAGATGTCGGCCACTGCGAGGCGTGCGGCCGCGAGCGGATCGGTTTGCGCGCGCAGATAGGCGAGGCGGCCGAGCATGTCGTTTCGCCAGTCGCCGATTTCCTGGGTTTTTATCCAGGCGTGGGCTCCGTCGAAATCGTGTGTCGCCCATTGACCGATGAGGCCCGTGAGCAGGCCGGAATCGACCTTTTGAAGCTGGTTGGCGAGGGCCATTTCCATCGCGGCGAGCGGGTCGCGCTCGGCCAAGGCGAGGCAGCGGCGCGCGAGCAGGAGGCGATTATCGGCACCCTTGTCGGGGGACAATAATGGCGCGGCGGAGGCGAGCGGCGCGGCGGACTCGACGGGGCGCGCGGGTGCGTGGGCGGAGGTGGAAGCGGTTGGGAGAGCGGCGGGCGACGCGAGCGGACCAGGCGCGGCGACGCGGTGCGCAACGAGGCCCAGCGCGCAGGCGAGAACGACTCCGAGGGCAACGTGGTGGGCGGGGCGCATGTTGGGAAGAATAGAGTGCCGCCCCGCGCGCCTTTGATCGGAGCGCGGGGCGGCGAGGTTAGTTACGGAGCAATGGAGATCCGCCATTGTTGGTTATCACCGCCGCCGTAGGTCCATTGGTGGACGTTGGCCCCGTTGGCGGTGCTGCCGCCGCTCACGTCAACATCCTTGCCGCTATTCACGTTCAGGATCTTGTAGTTTCCGTCGCCTGCCGGTGTGACGGTCCACTTCTGGCAATTGTCATAGTCGAAGGTAAAGATCTGGACGTTCCCACCATCGGCGGTGGAGGCGCTCGCAACTTCGAGCAACTTGCCGCTGCCAACACCCATGGCCTGATATTGGCCGTTCCCCAAGTGGGTGAGCGTCCACTTCTGGTTGTTGCCGCCGTTCCAGCTCCACTGAT
>CBRAFO010000230.1:0-3230 GCA_967755175.1 uncultured Opitutaceae bacterium
CATCGGGTGTCTGCGTGAGGCTCGTCACCCGGTTACTGGGTAACCCTTCCTCCATACCCCAAGTGCGCAGAATATAATCGTCCGATACGGGAATCGCGTCCACCTCGACCACCAATGGATCTACTGCCGGGAATGCCGACGCGGTGGAAAAAACCATCAACAAAAACAACAGCCAGCAGTGGGGTTTAAACACGCCCCACCTCTTACCCGCTCAGCAAACGTTGTCCAAATAAACCAGACGAGCCGCGCCGAGATGCCGGGGCTGCCTAAGTTTGTTTTTCGCTCCGATTGCGTGCGAATGCACCGCCGCAAAAGGGTTCTCTTTTAGCTAAATTAGGTTGCCAGAACCCAACGCTCTGTCCGTCAAATCAGGGCAACCGCGTAATGCACGAATCGGCCAAACCGCGCTGTTTCGAACCGCCCCAATACTGCTTATATCTTTTCTCGCATCCGTAACCATTCCCCGATTTGGCGAGAGCAACTGCTCGGTGGACCGCGTGGGGTATGAAAGCCATGGACGCGGATGCAGCCGGAGCACTTGTCGATTAAGTTGCCCCAAGGTTGTCCAAGCCCTTATTTTCGGCTTCGTTTCCTGCATGCCCACCGCCCTTGCGATTCTCCCTGATGGATTCGAGGAATTGGAAGCCGTCGCGCCCATCGATCTGCTGCGCCGTGCCGGTGTCGAAGTCACCATCGCCGCTCTCGGCGAGACCATCCACGCGACCGGCCGCAATGGGATTACCCTTCACGCGGACACTTCGTTGACCGCCGTTGGCGATCGACTCTTCGATCTGCTTCTTCTTCCCGGTGGCCCCGGTGTGAAGCTCCTGCGCGCTGATCCCCGTGTGCGCGCCGTCGTCCTCGCCCACCATGCCGCCGGTCGATGGCTGGCTGCGATTTGCGCCGCGCCCACCGTGCTCCATGACGCCGGACTCCTCACCGGTCGCCGCTATACCGCGCACTTCTCCGTTGCCGAGGAATTGACGGCGATTCTCTCCGACGAACGCACCGTCGCCGATGGCCAACTGCTCACATCACGTGGCGCCGGCACGGCGATTGATTTCGGACTCATGCTCGTCGAGAAACTGACCTCCTTGGAAAAGTCCCGCGAAGTCGCTCAGTCCGTTTGCGCTTAGTCCGCGACGTCCACCATAACATTATGGCGTTGTCGAAGTTCCCGACATTTCGTCCATTTACACAGCGACTAGGGCAACATCCCTAGTCGCTGTTTTTTGCTCATGGTCGTCCCGACCTTCTTCCCCGTTCCGGTTACCTCCCCTTCAAGAAGTGACGGGGCGAAGCCTTCACTCATCACAACGCCATGTGCGGCATCGCTGGTTATCTCAGTTTAAACCAGTCGCGTGATTTTCGCGTGGCCGCAGTGGCGCGGATGAATGCCGCCATGTCACATCGCGGGCCGGATGACAGTGGCTTGGAGTCGATTGAAGAAGCCACGCTCGGCATGCGACGTCTGGCGATTTTCGATCCCGCGCATGGGCATCAACCCATGAGCACGCCGGACGGCCGCTGGCATCTCGTTTTTAACGGCGCGATCTATAACTTCCACGCCTTGCGCGGCGAGCTCGCCGCCACCTACGCGTTCAAAACCGAGTGCGACACCGAGGTGCTCCTCGCCGCCATTGCCCATTGGGGTCGCGATGCCCTGCCCCGGTTGCGCGGAATGTTCGCCTTCGCCGCGTGGGACACCCGTGAACACGTGCTCCTGCTCGCCCGCGATTCGTTTGGCATCAAACCTCTCTACTTCCACACAACAGTCCGCGGTGATCTACTCTTCGCCTCGGAACTCAACGCCTTGCTGGCCTCAGGCCAAGTGCCCGCCAAGCTCGATCCGCAGGCGGTCAGTGATTACCTCGCATGGCTCTCGGTGCCCGCGCCGCGCACGATCTATAGCCAAGTGCAAAGCCTGCGCGCCGGTGACTGTGCGGTGTGGCAGGACGGACGCTTGACGATTTCGTCTTACGACAATGCGCGCGATCTCTTGAAACCCGCCGCCGATGCCAAGCCCGCAGGCTCGCGCGAGGAGTTCACCACCGGCCTGCGTGCGCAACTCGAAGACACCGTGCGCGCCCACGTGGTCGCCGACGTGCCGGTCGGCGCGTTTCTCTCCGGCGGACTCGACTCGACCGCCCTCGTCGCACTGATGACCCGCCTCGGTGGCGCGCAACTCAAGACGTTCTCCATCGGTTTCGAAGACGCCGGCTACTCCGAAGCCGAAGCCGCCGCGGCCAACGCACGCCACCTAGGTGCCGACCACCATGCCACCGTGCTCACGGGCAAACGCGTGGCCGCGGACATGGGCACCTTGCTCGCCTCGCTCGACCAACCCACCGGCGACGGCATCAACACCTACTACGCCAGCCAGGCCGCGCGCGCTGGCGGTGTCACCGTGGCACTCTCCGGACTCGGTGCCGACGAACTCTTCGGTGGCTACCCGTCGTTCCGCAACGTCCCTCGACTGGTTCGCTGGCTTCCGGTCTGGCACGTAACCCCCAGCCCGATACGCAACGCACTTCTCGCTCGTTGGGATCGCGGCGACACCCGCTCGCGCAAGCTCGCCGACACCCTGCGGCACGCCGATTCGCCCGCGGAGTTCGCTCTGCTTCAGCGCCGCGTTTTCGCCGAATCCACCCGGCGCTCGCTCCTGTCACGGGATGCGACTCGCACCTATTCGCCACACCCTGAAGCCGCCCGGTTGAACGCGGAGTTACCCGATGCCGGACTGTTCGCGGTGACGAGCGCGGCCGAACTTCGCGGTTACATGGCCGACGTGCTGTTGAAGGACAGTGATGTGATGAGCATGCGGCACTCGCTAGAGTTGCGCGTGCCGTTCGTCGATCGTCCGCTCGTGCGCTGGCTCGCAGGCCAACCGGAGGCGTTTAAACACACGCCTGCCCGCCCGAAATCCGCGCTGGCCGAAGCCGTGCGCGACCTGCTTCCGCCCGAGTTGCTCACGCGCAAGAAGCGCGGGTTCACGTTGCCCTATGCGGTGTGGATGCGCGGTCCGCTGAAGCCATTTCTCGAAGATACGTTTTCGGCCGCCAGCGTGTCCCGAAGCGGCCTGTTCAATGCACCGGCCGTGCAAGCGCAGTGGCAAAGGTTTCTCGCGGGCAACGACACAATCGAATGGTCACGCGTCTGGTCACTCGCGATTCTAGTCGCGTTCACCAATCGCCCACGCCCCGCTACTGCATGAATTCGCTGCTGCTCGC
>CBRAFO010000231.1:0-3089 GCA_967755175.1 uncultured Opitutaceae bacterium
ACCTGACGACCTCATGGACCGACATCTGGTCGAGCACCGGCGCGGCCAATACGGCCGGCAGCATCGCCGTGCCGGATACGGAAGCTATTTCCGCGAATCCCAAGCGCTTCCTGCGCTTGAGCGTTTCCCCCTGATTTTTGGGATGTCTATTCCACCCCATTTTTTCCGTCTCATTTTAGCCGGCGGAGTGCTTGTTTGCGCAGGCCCGGCCTACCTGCTCGCCGCCGACTACGTCTTGCCAGAACTGGCGGCTCAGCCAACTCCACCGATGCCCCTGCCGCTCGGTTCGGTGACAATGGGCGACCCGGCCAACTTCGCCGAGGTGCAGATGGATTTTCCCATCGAAAGCGGCCCCTTCGCTCCGACCTGGCCTTCGATCATCGCCAATTACCCAACCAAGGATTCCGCCTGGTTGCGTCAGGCCAAGTTCGGCATCTGGGTCCACTTCGGCCCGCAGGCCGCCGGGCAGAGTGGCGACTGGTATGCACGCCGCATGTATATCGAAGGCCAGACCGCCTATAACAACCACATCCGCGACTACGGCCACCCCACGACTGTCGGCTACAAGGACCTCATCCGCACTTGGAATCCCACCGCGCTCGACCCGGCGGCGTTGACCCAAACTTACCACGATGCCGGTGCGCGTTTCCTCATGATCCAGGGCGTGCACCACGACCAATACGACAACTGGAACTCTAAATACCAGCCGTGGAACTCCGTTAATCTCGGCCCGAAGCGCGACATCCTCGGCGAATGGCGCGATGCCATCCGCTCCCACGCCGACATGCGCTACGGCGTCACCTTCCACCATGAATACTCCTGGTGGTGGTGGCAGAGCTGCTACCGCGCCGACACGGCCAGCACCCAAGGTCAGCTCGGCGTGCCCTACGACGGTAACCTCACCACCAACTACAACGGCGCGGGCCAGTGGTGGGGCACCGCTCCGTTCGACCTGCGCAAGCTCTACCTCACCAATCTCCGCGAGTATGCCGGCATCTACGACGCCATGGACAAGACCGGCTACAACCTCACCCAAGGCATCTTCACCAACCACCTCGATTACGCGCATTGGTATGCGACGTGGTGGGCGCTCCGCATCCAGGACGTGATCGAAAACTACGATCCCGACTTCATCTACACCGACGGCAATTCCACCCAGCCCTTCACTGGCTACAAGAGCGGCTCCGGCTACAAGGCCGACGCCATGCAACGTGTGCTCGCCCACTATTTTAACCGCACCCTGGCCCGCCGCGGCACCCTCGACACCTTCGGCATCGTCAAGTTCAACCCGAACAACCGCGGCATCGTAAACACTTTCGAAAGCACCTACCCTTCCGCCATCAAGACCGACCAGCCGTGGATTGGCGAGGTCCCCGTCGGCGACTGGTTCTACAACACCGGTTTCAACTACAGCCCCGGCATGGTCATCCGTTACCTGCTCGAATGCGTCTCCCGCGACGGCGCCGCCGCCATCTGCATCGCGCTCAAACCGGACGGTTCGCTCGACCCCGGCAGTGTCACCCAGCTCACCGCCGTGGGAAATTGGATGAACATCAACAGCGCCGGCATCTATGGCAGCCGCGCGTGGCTCAAATATGGCGAAGGCACCAACGTGCTGCCCACCGGCTCGCTCGGAAACTCGCAAGCGAACAAGACCTTCACGACCTCCGACTTTCGCTACACCGTGGGAGCGGACGGTTTTCTTTACGCCTATTGCATGACCGTGCCCGCCGCCGGAACCCAGCTCAAGCTCCCCTCACTCGGCACCGGTGACGGCAACCTCGCCGCGCCGATCACCTCGGTCCAACTCCTTGGCAGCGCCGCCACCCTCGTGTGGAGCCAGACCGCGACCGACCTGAATATCACCTGCCCGGCCTCCATGCCGTTCCAGACGTCCGTCTGCTTCAAGATCGGCCCCGCCGCGATCATCAAGCTCTCCACGCCCACCAATCTCGTGGCCACCTCGTCGGCTTCAGCCATCACGCTCACCTGGTCCAGCGCCCAAGCCAACGCCACCTATAAGGTCAAACGTGCCACCAGCAGCACCGGCACCTACACCCAGATCGCCTCCGGTCTGACCGACACCACCTACACCGACACGACCGCTGCGGCCAACACGCCGTATTACTACGTCGTTGCGGCGGTCAACGGAGCCAACGCCTCCGCCGACTCCGCCTACACCCCGGGTCTCCGGGCCGGATCCACCACCTGGTCCACCCAAGACATCGGCGACGTCGGCGTATCCGGTTCCGTCACCCAGTCCCCCGGTTACCTGCTCGTCAAAGGCTCCGGTGCCGACATCTGGAACACCGCCGACGAGTTCCGCTATGTTTACAAGATCCTCGGCGGCAATGGCTCGATCACCGCCAAGATCGAGAGCCAGCAAAACACCGGCGCCTGGGCCAAGGCCGGCCTCATGATTCGCGATTCCCTCGGCGCCACCTCCCGCCAGGTCATCGCCTACGTGTCGCCCACCAACGGCACCGCGCTCCAACAACGCGCCATCACGGCGGGCACCACCGCCAGCACCGCCAACACCACCGGACTCAAAGCGCCTTACTGGCTTCGCCTCACCCGCAGCGGCAACACCTTCACCGCCACCCAATCGGCCAATGGCACCACGTGGGCCGCGCTCGGCACCACCACCGTCAGCATGGGCACCGACGTCTATGTGGGCCTCGTGGTGTGCAGCGTGAACGACGGCACGCTCGGCGCCGCGGTGTTCAGCAACGTAGCCGTCACCGGCTCGACCACCCCCGACGCTCCCGCCGGATTGACCACCACCGCTGGCGACGCCCAAGTCGCACTGAGTTGGACCGCCGTGACCGGAGCCACCAGCTACACGGTCAAACGCGCCCTCACCGGCTCCGGCACCTACGCCACCCTCTCCTCCGGCCTCACTGCCACCACCTACACCGATGCCACCGCGACCAACGACACAACCTACGACTACGTCGTAACGGCCGTGAATAATATCGGCGAAAGCGCCGCCTCGCCCCTGGCCACCGCCATGCCCCTTACACCCTACGAAAGCTGGAAAGCGAGTTACGGCCTGTCCGCACTCGCCGACACCGCCGCTCCCGACGGCG
>CBRAFO010000232.1:0-3014 GCA_967755175.1 uncultured Opitutaceae bacterium
CGGCCATCATCTCGCGGCGCATATTCATCATGGAGCTGCTGGCGCCCATGTTGCCGCCCATGGGTTTTTGCACGGGAGGTTCCGCATAGAGTGAGTGCAGGGGCAACGAAGCCACTGCGGCGAGGGCCAGAACGAATCCGACTTGGAGGGCGCGACGGGGTTTAACAGAGGAGGTCATGTTGTTTGCTTGTTGGGGGTTGGTGACGCGTGGCTCCCGGAACATGGCCCACGCCGTAATTGTCCAGAGGTCGCCAGAGATCCCCTCGAAGATGCGCCAAACGGGGCGAACGGGGTATGGGGTGGATTGCTACCGACGAAGTAGCCGAGGTCGGACGCCCAATGTGGCACGGGCGTCCCGCCCGTGGGTTCGGAACATAGGCGAGACGCCCATGCCACCTCAATGCAGCCACTGTGCTATTTAAAACGCGCTAGTGGTTCGCGAACCAAGTCAGCGCGGCCTCGCGGTCGGCGGCGATCTGCGTGCGCAGGGCTTCCACGTCGTCGAACTTTCGCTCGGGGCGCAGGAAGCTCAACCACTCGATGAAGAGTTCGTCGCCTTCGCCAAATGGACAGGGCGCCAGGATGTGGATTTCGAGGCGCGGAATGACGGAGTTTTCGACGGTCGGGCGCAGGCCGTAGTTGGCCAGGGCGGACAGCGGCTCGGTCGTTTTCGGGCCGGACACCCGCACGGCATACACGCCGAGGCGCGGGCGCAGGTCGGGTTCCCAAGCGACGTTGAGCGTGGGGAAGCCGAGTTTACGGCCGAGTTGTTTGCCGGGGATCACCACGCCCTCGGCGAAATACGTGTAGCCGAGCAACGCGTTGGCCTCTTCCAAGCAGCCTTCTTCGAGATAGGTGCGGATGCGTGTGCTGCTGATGGGCTCGCCGTTTTGGTTGATGCGCGGGGCGCTCACGATGGCGATGCCGTGTTTTTTTCCTTCGGCCACGAGGAGAGCGATGTCGCCGCGCCGTCCGCGTCCGAAGCGCCAGTTCTCGCCCACGTAGATGGTGGTGAGGGTCGGCAGCGCGCGCTTGAGTCGCGGTAGAAACTCCTCGGCTTCGATACTCGCGTAGTTGGCGTCGAACGCCTGCGTGATCACCGCATCGACTCCGAGGCGGACGAGTTGGCGGTTTTTTAACGCGGGCGTCATGATGAGACGCACGGGGTTCTCGGGGCGGAACAAGCGGCTCGGGTGCGGCCAGAAGGTGAGCACGGCCGCGACACCTCCGCTGCGGCGGGCCGAGTGCAGGGCGGATTCGATGACCGCGTGGTGTCCCAGGTGCACGCCATCGAACATGCCGATGGCCAAATGCAATGGGCGTGCCGGCAGGGCGGCGGAGGCTTCGGGGATCGAATTGAAAAAGCGGGTGTGCACGCGAAAGGAGGACGGTGACCTTGGTGGCCGGGAGAAAATCCGTAAAGCGCCGATTGGCAGCCTCCGACACGGGAGCCGTCGGGAATTGAGCTCACCGAGGAACAAAGTCCAAAGCCGGCAAACGGCCGGAGTTTTGACCACTAATGGAATCGCCCAATGGGGCGATTCTTTGGGAGCGGCCTCTCGCCAATGGCTCCGGCCATTAAGCGGAGGCGCGGCTGATGCCGCGGGGGCGGTGCCAAGGGGGGAAAGACTTAGCCGCCGAAGGCGACGCTCGGGGCGGCTTCGTAGCCGGGGATGAGCACTTTCTCGACCTCGGCGGGGGTCATCTTTTGCAACTGCTCCAGCGTGACGGCGCGCGACACGTTGAGCGAACCCGAGGAGATACGGCGCAGTGCTTTCAGGTGAGCACCGCAGCCGAGGCGCTGGCCTAGGTCGTGCGCGAGGGTGCGGACGTAGGTGCCTTTGGTGCAGAGCACACGGAAATCGATCTCGGGGGATTCCCAGCGCGTGAGGTCGTAATTGATCACACGAATGAAGCGCGGCTCGCGCTCCACCTCTTCGCCGGCGCGGGCGCTTTTGTAGAGGGGCTTTCCGCCAATCTTGATGGCGGAGAACATCGGCGGAATCTGGTATTGATCGCCGAGGAAGCCGGCGAGGGCCTTGCGCACGTCGTCCTCGGTGAGCGCGGGCACGGGCATGGTCGTGAGGATTTCGCCTTCGGCATCCTGCGTGTTGGTGGCTTCGCCGAGCTTGATCGTGCCAGTGTATTCCTTTTCCACGCTCATCAGGTATTGAGAGAGCTTGGTTGCCTTGCCCACGAGCATGACGAGCAGGCCGGTGGCCATCGGGTCAAGCGTGCCGGCGTGGCCGATACGCTTCATCTTGAGGATGCCGCGGAGGCGGGCGACGACGTCGTGAGAGGTGTGCTCGGGCGGCTTGTCGATGAGGAGCACGCCATCGAATTCTTGAAGGGGAGCGCGCATTAGGAACTGGCTTTTTTTAGCGCATCCACCGCGGCGATTTGCTCGGTAAGGGCGGCGATGACGCGGGACTTGAAATCGGCCAGCGACGTGTTCTTCAGGTTGAGGCCAGCGGCACAGGCATGACCTCCGCCGTTGAACATGGCGGCCACGCGATCGACCCGGTAAAGGGGATCTTTGGAGCGTAAGCTGCCTTTGATGGAACCGTCTTGCTCCTCGATGAGCACGCCGATCTCCACCCCTTCGATGGAACGCGCGTAGTCCACCAAGCCTTCGGCATCTTCCGGGCTGGTGCCGGTCGCGCCGTAGATACCGTTGGGCAACGTGCCGATGCAGACGCGTCCGTCGCACTCGTAACTCAGGGAGGCTAGGAAGCGTTGAAGGAGTTCCAACTTACCGGGGGTTTCGCGTTCGTAGAGCTCGGCGGCGGCGGCGGCGGGCTGGGCACCGCGGGCCATGAGCTCGGCGACGATCAGGAACGTGCGACGCGAGGTGGAGTTAAAGCGGAACTGGCCGGTGTCGGTCGCGATGCCGGCGTAGAGGGACTGCGCGGCCTGGGCATCGATGGGCAGGTGGTGATCGATGAAAAGACCGGCGAGGATCTCGGCGGTCGCGCAGGAACCCACGTCGATGAAGTTGTGCTCGGCGAAACCGA
>CBRAFO010000233.1:0-2997 GCA_967755175.1 uncultured Opitutaceae bacterium
CGCGGCGCGGGGCGTCCTCGGTGGCTTGAAATGTAGGAGCCTGCTTGCAGGCGATTTGGGATGCACGACGATGTAAAACGACTTCGCATGCCGTTCATCGCCTGCAAGCAGGCTCCTACATTTCGATCTTTTGATCATTCGTTTGCGCCCCGGCGATTACGTGACCATCGGCGGAAATGTGTCGTTACCCGACGTGGTTGCATCGAAGTCCGCAATCAGCCGCTTCGCGCTTTCCTCATAGCCCTCGGGCACCTGCACCTGAATGCCACCCATTGCCAAAATCAGGTGAGGCATGGTTTGCGCGCTCAATTCGTTGGGAATCGCCACTGGGATGCCACTGTCTTCGAGCACCGATTTTAACAACTGAGCATGCATCGGGTTGTTGCAGATGGTTACGGTGATCATGGGGCCAGTGTGGCTCGCAATGGGCCATCGCGCCAGTCAGCAAGCGTCTAAGGGAAGCCCGTGTGTTCGTGCTGGATTGCCAGGAACCCCGCCGCTAGTCATAGCTTTCCTCGTTCCCAATGTCGTCGTCTGAAACGCCCCGCACGTCAGCAGAAGCTTTGGCTTCTCAACCCGAGAATACTCTTATGGAGTGGATGCGCGGCGGTCCCGAAGCGATGACGCAGTTGCAGCTATTTTTCGAGCATGCGCCCGTCGGGCTGAGTTGGCGCGAGGTTGATGCCACCGGGCGGCCGGGGCGGAACGTCGTCAACAAACGGTTTTGCGAGCTGATCGGGCTTTCGCCGGAAGAGGCGAGCAACATCGACAACGTTCGCCAGATCACGCATCCGGACGACTGGGCTCGTCAGCGGGCCCTCACCGCTGAGATCTACGCGGGAGTTCGCGACAGCTTCGTCCTGGAAAAACGTTACCAGCACCGTGATGGCAGCGTGGTGATGTGCGAACTCACGGTGGTGGTCTTGCGCGATCAACTTGGCGGGCGCGTCACCCACCATTTCGCCATGCTCGGGGACGTCTCCGCGCGACACGCCGCCGAGCAGGAGTTGCGGCGCAGCGAATCGCGCTGGCGCACCTATCTGAAGATCGCGAGCGAGATCCTCTACGCGATCACTCCCGAGGGCGTGTATAAATTTGTATCCGATGCGTGGACACCCAAGCTCGGCCATGAGGTAAGCGAAGTCGTCGGGCGGCCTTACACGGAGTTTGTCCACCAGGAGGACATTGCGATGCTGCGGGACTTCATCGCCGAAACCCTGGAGCTCGGCGTGAATCCCCGGGGCATCGAATATCGCGTGCGGCACAAGGACGGTCACTGGGTCTGGCATGCCACCACCGGCTCGGCCTACACCGATCGCGACGGCCGCCGCGCGTTCTTCGGCGTGGGGCGCGACATTAGCATCCGCCGCAAGGCGCAGGAAGAACTCAAGCTCGCCCTCGCTCGCCGTGAGGAGCTGGAGCAGATCGTCAACCGCTCGCCTTCCGTCGTCGTGCTCTGGAAGGCCGAGGAAAACTGGCCGGTCGAATACGTTTCGCAGAGCATCCGCCAGTTCGGCTATCAGCCCGAGGATTTCACTTCCCGCCGTCTGAGCTTCCGCGGCATCACTCATCCCGACGACCGTGAGCGCGTGGGGGCCGAGGTGGATGCGCATGCCGTCAACAGCCACCGCGAATACAGCCAGGAATACCGAATCGTCTGCGCCGACGATTCCATCCGTTGGGTGGACGACCACACGGTGGTTCGCTTCGACGCGGCGGGTAACGTGACCCATCACGAGGGACTCATCACCGACATCACTCCGCGCAAGGACGCCGAGGACCGCGAGCGCGCGCTGCGCGAACGTGACCTGCGTCTGGCTGGCGAAGTGCAGCACCAGCTGCGTCCGCACGTTTTCCCGGACATCAGCGAGGTTGAGATCGAGGCGCTTTCGCAGGCATCGCTTCACATCGGCGGCGACTATTACGACGTGTTGCCGGTGGACGAGCGCCGGTGGGGTTTTGTCATCGCGGATGTCGCCGGCAAGGGACCGGCCGCCGCGCTGATGATGGCCGCCTGCCGTGCCACGCTTCGCCTTTGCGCCGCCGGCGAGCCCAGCGCCGCAGTGGTCGTGCGCCGCGTGAACCACGCGCTGCATGGCGACATGCCCCGCGGCATGTTCATTTCGCTCTTCTACGGTATTTTAGACCTGGATACCAATCGCCTCACCTGCGTGCGCGCCGGTCACGAGCCCGCGATCCTGCTGCGCGCCGGCGGTGATGCGCCCGAGCTGCTCTCGGCGGGCGGTCTCGCACTTGGTTTCGACGAGGGCCCGGTTTTTGATGCGATGTTGGAAGAGACCGTGGTGGATCTTGCCCCAGGCGATATGCTGGCGCTTTACACCGACGGCATCACCGAAGCGGCCAATGCCGCCGGCGAGGAGTTTGGTCGCGACCGTATGATCACTGCGCTCGCCGGACAGGAAAACGTTCCGCTGGGCCGCGTGGTGGAGAAGCTGAACCGCTACCTGCGCCAGTTCTCCGCCCTCGCTTCGCGCAACGACGACCGCACGCTCCTGCTCGTTCGTCCGCGCTGAAGCGGAGCCCACGGTTCGATAGAGGCCTTCGCCCAGGCGATTTGCGGTCGCACCCGACTCGGAAACGCGTGTCATGGGGCTGCATGCATTATGACGTCGTGATTGCGGGCGGAGGTTTTGCGGGAGCGTATTGCGCGAAGACTTTGGGGAAACTGCTGGGGCAAGTTGGTGAGAAACGCGTGGCGTTGATCGCCGAGCGCAACGTCCTCGTTTTTCAGCCGATGCTGGCGGAGGTGGCGGGTTCTTCGCTGGGCCCCAGTGCGGTGGTGAATCCCCTTCGGCAGTTTTGCCGTCACGTGGATGTGTTGCAGGGGAACATTCATCGCATCGATTGGGCGGCAAAAACCATCACGCTGGATGGCGGTCGCTTCACCCGGAACCACGCGGTCTCGTTCGACCACTTGGTGGTTACTCTCGGCAGCGTGACCGATCTTTCCCGCGTGCCCGGCATGACGGACCACGG
>CBRAFO010000234.1:0-2984 GCA_967755175.1 uncultured Opitutaceae bacterium
GTGCGCGTCCATTCACCGATGACCCAAAGTCCGGCGAGGCCAAAGACCATCAAGATGCGTAGTGGCGTCGAATGGCCGAGCATCCGCGGCAACGCCCAACGCGCGGCGAGGAACCACACGCCAATCCACACGCCCATAAACGGTCCGAGGAGCAACAACCCGCCGAGGGTGACGTTGTGCAACCACGCGAGGATGATGGTCCATGCGACCGCTTGGGCGCCCAGCACCGTCCACGCATAGAGGCGGAACGACGGGCGCAGGTAAGCCCAGAAAAGTGCCGGCGCGGCAAACGCGTAGGCGAACTCCGGCGTGCGTGACGGCGGGAACGCCAGGACCGTCAACAGCACCGTGACGAGAAACACGCCTGCGGCCCAGAGGAGGGCTGCATGGCGTTGGCACCACGACGGCGAATGGTCGTCGGAAGGCGCGAGGTCGGAGAGGAGCGGAGAGGAATCGGCGGCCACGGGGAAATTCGCCAGTGTGCCGCCCGCATCCTGGCGTGCAAGCGGTGGGTTGGCAAAGGCCACGATGCCGACGATGGAGGTGCGGATGAGCGATGGTTGAGTGGAACGCGCGCTGGAAACGCGGGACGAATTTCCCATTAAGTTCCCTTGAGCACGGGAGCCGGTGCGTTTTCCTCAACCCATTCCGCTATGGATAAAATCCTGCTTTTCCCGTTCGCCGACTACTGGTGGTTCTACGCGTTTTTCACGCTGTTCGTCTTTGGCGTGCTGGCGATCGACCTCGGGGTGTTTCATCGCAAGGCGCGTGAGGTATCATTGAAGGAAGCCGGCATGTGGAGCCTCGTCTGGATCTCGCTCGCGCTGATTTTTTGCTTCGGGTTTTGGCGCTACGCGCATCACACGTTTCCTCACTACGAACCGTTGCTCTCCGCGCTCTCGCAGAAGGGGATCACTGGTGACGCGGCCACGATCGAGGCGTCGCGACTCGCGGACCGGAGCGCCTTGGAATTTCTCGCGGGCTATGTCGTCGAGCAGGCCCTGTCGGTGGACAATATTTTCGTTTTCATCGTCATCTTTAATTTCTTCGGCATTCCGGCGCTCTATCAGCACCGGGTGTTGTTTTACGGTATCTTGGGCGCGGTCGGCTTTCGCGTGGCGTTCATCGCCGCCGGTGCCGCGCTCATCCACCTGCACTGGGTCGTGTGGATTCTCGGGCTGTTTCTAGTGTTCACCGGCATCAAGGTGTTCTTCGCCGAGGACAAGCAGCTGGAGCCGGAGAAGAACCCGCTCATCCGCGTGTTGAAGCGGTTCTTCCCGGTGACGCCCGGCTTTGAGGGGCAGAAGTTCGTGGTGAAAAAACACGGCATTCTCTGCATCACGCCGCTGTTGGTGTGTTTGGCCTGCGTGGAGGTGACCGACATCGTTTTCGCGATCGATTCGGTGCCGGCAATTTTTGGCATCACGAAGGAGCCCTTGATCGTTTTTACCTCTAACATTTTCGCGATCTTGGGCCTCCGCTCGATGTTCTTCCTACTCGCGAGCGTGATGCATCGGTTCCACCTGCTCAAATATGGGCTCGGGCTGATCCTGGTGTTTGTCGGTCTGAAGATGGTGTGGCTCGACTGGGCCTTCGAAGGCCGGTTCCCCATCGGCCTTTCCCTAGGGATCATCGGCGGCGTGCTGGCGTTGTCCGTGGTGCTCTCGCTGGTGTTCCCGGCAAAGGCGGAGACCGAGCCGGCGACGTGAGAGGGCGGCGGATCGAAATGTAGGAGCCTGTTTACAGGCGATGAACGGCGTTCGATTAGGTTCAACGCCTCGCAGGTCCAACATCGCCTGCAAGCAGGCTCCTACATTCGGAATCAATCCGCCAGCCATGCGGGCTCGGGCAGGTCGGCGTTTAACGAGTCTTTGAACCACGCCCAGTCTTCCTCTCGGCAATAGAACCACGGCCAACGGTCGGTGCCCTCGCAGAGCGTGGCACGGTAAGGGTTCAGGTAAACGTAGAGCAGGACCGCCGCGATGGGTTCATCGGAACGCAGTTGGTGATCGAAAAACCCGCGTTGCCACGCGAGCGGTTCGGTGGCGTGAGAGTGCGACCGAAGGACGGCGGAGGTTTTGGCTTTGAGCCGAGAGATGCACTTCTCGACCGAGAGGCGCTCGCCGAGCGTGATCAATAGATGCACGTGATCCGGCATGATCGTGGCGGCACGGAGCGTCCACGAGCTGTCGACCGTTAACGCGTGCGCCTCTGCCATGATCGCCATGCCGATGGCGGAGTTGGTAAGCCCGCCATGACGATCCTCGGTGCAAAGGGTGAGGAAATACGTCGCGCCGGGTTGCGAGGATCGTCCGCGGCGAAGGGCGTCGTGCCCGCGGTGTGGATCGCGTAGCATAGAGGCGGTGGGAGCTGTTGGGTCCGAATGGATTGAAATGTAGGAGCCTGTTTACAGGCGATTCGGGAGATAAACGACGGCGTTTGGCTCACATCGCCTGCAAGCAGGCTCCTACATTTCGGAGTCGATCCGATTGTCCGGCTTACTGCCCGTGGCAGTTCTTGAACTTCTTGCCACTGCCGCAGGGGCAGGGGTCGTTGCGGCCGACTTTCGGCGCCTCGCGGCGGATCGTCACCTTCGGGAGTTCGATCTCATTGGCTGCGAGTGCCTCCTCAGGGGGAGGAAGTGACTGCGCGGCGCGCAATGAGGCAGGCGATATCGCTGGTTTTTGGCCGGCGGGAGTCGTGGTGCCTGCGGTCCCTTCGGGGCCTTCCACCTTCGCGGTGCGGCTCAGGAGCTGGAGCATGTTCTCAAACACTTCCAGGTTGGACGCGTTGCGGAACAGGCCGGTGCACACTTGGAGACGGATGTTGGTCATCATCTCCTCGAAATACTTGAACGCCTCGCCCTTGTAGGCGACGAGGGGGTCCGTCTGGCCGTAGCTGCGCAGACCGATGGCGCGGCGCAGTTCTTCCATCTCGGTGAGGTGCTCCTGCCAGTGGTGGTCGATCGCGTTGATGATCACGTA
>CBRAFO010000235.1:0-2731 GCA_967755175.1 uncultured Opitutaceae bacterium
ACGGCTCACGTTATCGGAGGTGTCTCCATTCTCGCCACGGTGTTCACGGTAACCTGGTGGTTGCATCGTGATGCGATTGCCCGCCGCGATCGTGAGACCGCCGCATCCAAGTCCTCGCTCACCGCCGTATTATGACCGCTGACACTATTATCGCAGGCGACAACGCCACGCCCGTGCCCAAGGCCCGCTTTGGCGATTATCTGGAGTTGACCAAGCCCCGGCTGAGCATGCTCTCGGTCATCACTACGCTGGTCGGTTACGGAGCCGCGCGCCCCGGCTGGCATCGGGCGGAATTCTGGGGCTTGGTCGCCGGGACGTGCGCCTGCGCCGGCGGAGTCGCCGCGCTCAACCAGTGGATGGAAAGCGACACCGATGCAGTCATGCCGCGCACCGCCGATCGCCCCATTCCCTCGGGCAAAGTCGCCACGGGGTCCGCCTTTGTGATCGGCGGCGCCCTCAGCGCGGGCGGCCTCGGCGTGTTGTTCACTTACACCAATGGCCCGGCGACGCTCTTCGCGTTGCTCACGGTAATTTCGTATCTGGCCATCTACACGCCTTCGAAACGCTGGTCGCGTTGGTCCACCGAAATCGGCGCGGTGGCGGGCGCGTTTCCCCCACTCATCGGCTGGGCGGCGGCGACGGGCGGCGTGACCGCGCTCGGCTGGATCTTATTCGCGATCCTCTTCCTCTGGCAGATCCCGCACTTCATGGCGATCGCATGGACCTACCGCAAAGACTACGGCTCGGTTAACTTCCCCATGTTGCCCGTGCGTGACAGCGAAGGCGGCAAAGTCGCCCGCTGGTCCTTCGCCAACTCGGTGGCGCTCGTCATCGTGTGCCTCCTGCCTCAGCCGCTCGGGCTCGCGAGCATCTATTATAGTATCGTGACGGCGGTGCTGGCCGTGTGGTTCCTCGCCCGCGCCGCGACCTTCCTTCGCCCGGCCGACCGCGACCGCAACGCGCGCAAGCTGTTCTTCACGACTATCGGCTGGCTCCCGCTCCAACTCGGCGCGCTGGTGGCGGACCGTTTTCTCTTCAACTAACGCCCACGGCATCCGCCATCCGCCCGACCGCCGGCCCGACGCCCGACTACCGCATATCCTCTACCTACTGTGACCCTCAACGACATCCCGGCCCTCAACGCCACGCTCAACGGCCTCGCGACCGTTCTGATCACCGCCGGCTTCATCTTCATCAAAACCGGCAACAAGCAGGCCCATCGCGCCGTGATGTTTTCAGCCGGCATCGTCTCGGCGATCTTCCTGATCGGTTACGTCACGCATAAGGTCCTTATCCACGGCGTGCACACGCCTTTCGGCGGCGAAGGCGCGATCCGCATCGTTTATTACACGATGCTCATCACGCACATCCTCCTCGCGATCAGCATCGCCTACCTGGTCCCAAAAACCTTCTCGCTGGCCTTCAAAGGCGACTACATCCGCCATAAAGCCTGGGCCCGCGTGGTGTTCCCGATCTGGTATTACGTCAGCATCACCGGGGTGTTGGTTTACCTTTTCCTCTACCAATGGTGGCCCGCCGCCCGTTGAAACCAGCCGGCGATTGCCGCGTGCATTAACCCGACCGCATCCGCCCTCATCGATTCCTCATAGAGCCTAGAACCATCGTTTATGGCTTGAAATGCCTTTCCGGTTCCGGACGCTCTCACCGCTTATTCTCTTTCCATCCACCTGCCTGACCCGCCGGTTCTTCTGCTTTTCGGACCAATGACCTTACCGTCTCTTTCTCATCTTAAACACCGCGCCCTTTCCTGCGCGGTGGTCGCTACCATGCCTCTGTTCTTCGGCGGCTGGTTCAAGTGGCTCACTGGCCCCCAGTCGACTTTTGACACCCAGGGCCCCGTCGCAAAGTCCCAGCTCAGCGTGTTCTATGTCACCCTCTGGGTCACCGGCATCACCTTCGTGATCGTCGCGAGCATCACCGCCTACGCCACTCTGCGATTCAAGGCGCGCAAGACCGACGACCTCAAAGCCGTCACTCCGCACCAAGGCCATGGCAATCCGCTCATCGAGCTCAGCCTGATCGGTCTCTCCGTTCTCGCCCTCGTTTTCATCGCCGTCCCCACCCTCAAGGCCATCTGGTATAGCTACGACGTCCCGACCGAACAGCAGGAGAACGCCTACGAGGTCAACGCGACCGGCTATCAGTGGTGGTTCAAGTTCGAATACCCGAAAGAGCAGATCGACGGCTCCGGCAATCTCCTCGCCGCCAACGAACTTATCATCCCCGCCGGCCGTCCCGTGCGCATCAACCTGCGCACCAATGACGTCATCCACTCCTTTTGGGTGCCCAAGCTCGCCGGTAAGGTCGACATGATCCCCAACCGCGGCAACCACCTCTGGCTCCAAGCCGACCAACCCGGCTACTTCTGGGGTCAATGCGCCGAGTATTGCGGCGAAGACCACGCCGTCATGCGTTTCCGCGTCATCGCCCTCGACGCCCCCGCCTTCGCCAGCTGGGTTGCCCACCAAAAGACCACCGCTCGCGCCGTCGCCGCCGATGCCGCTCCCGCCGGCGAAATCGCCGCGCCCTACGTCTTCAAGAACCCCGGTCGCAACGCCCCCGGTTACTCCGCCACCTTCGACGCCGACCCGTTTGCCTCCTGGCACAAGCAACAGGAGATCGAGGCCGGCGAAAGCCCCGCCCTCATCGCCCAAGGCCGCCAGCTCTTCCAGCAGAAAACCTGCGTGAGCTGCCACACCATCCGCGGCCA
>CBRAFO010000236.1:0-2481 GCA_967755175.1 uncultured Opitutaceae bacterium
CCTTGGTTCACTTCATCCTCTTCAACTTATCTTTTAAGACCGTTGCTACATTTTCGAGCGACCCATTTCGAGCCAACTCCGGAGCCCGTCCACCAAAGGCGCCTGCCGCTTACGCCGCGTCCTGCGTGCTTTCGCCTTTGCCGGCCTTGCGCAAGGTCGGGCGGCGTTTGCCGGCAACGACTGCGGAGTCGATCACGACTTCCACCACGTCATCACGGCTCGGCAGATCATACATCACCTCAAGCATGAGGTTTTCCATGATCGCACGCAGCGCACGAGCGCCCGTCTTCAATTCGACGGCTTTGGCGGCGATGGCTTTGACGGCGTCAGGCGTGAATTTTAACCGCACGCCGTCCATCGCGAAGAGCTTCGAATACTGCTTCACCATCGCGTTTTTCGTGCGCAGGAGAATTTTTTCGAGGTCGGCGATCTGAAGCGGTTCCAGCACCGAAACGACCGGAAGGCGTCCGATAAACTCGGGGATCATGCCGAAGCGCACCAAGTCGCCCGGCTCGATCGATTTCATGATGCTCTCGGCGTCGAGTGATTGATCTTTGGACCGCTGCGCCTTGATCGAGCCAAAACCGAGTCCGCGCTGACCGAGTCGTTTTTCGATAATGCCTTCGAGTCCCACAAATGCACCGCCACAGATGAAGAGGATGTTGGCCGTGTTGATCTGCACGTATTCTTGATTCGGATGCTTGCGGCCGCCTTGCGGGGGAACGTTGCACACGGTGCCTTCGAGAATCTTGAGGAGCGCTTGCTGCACGCCTTCGCCGGACACATCGCGCGTGATGGACACGTTGTCCGTCTTGCGTCCGATCTTGTCGATTTCGTCGATGTAAATGATGCCGCACTCGGCGCGCTTCACATCGAAGTTGGCCGCTTGGAGGAGACGCAGGACCACATTCTCGACGTCCTCGCCGACATAGCCGGCTTCGGTGAGCGTAGTGGCGTCGGAGATGGCGAAGGGCACGTCGAGCACCTTGGCGAGCGTGCGCGCGAGCAGGGTTTTGCCGGAGCCGGTCGGGCCGGCGAGGAGGATGTTGCTCTTCTCGATTTCGACGTCGTTGAACTCGGGAGCGAGCGCGCCGCTGTCGGACGGCGTCTGGCCGGCGCCGAACATCAGGCGCTTGTAATGGTTATAGACCGCGACCGAGAGGACTTTTTTGGCGTGGTCCTGGCCGATCACGAAGTCATCGAGCGCAGCCTTTACTTCGGACGGTTTGACGAGGCGGAAAGCGGGTTTGGCATCGACGGCGGGCTGCTTCACCTCGCGATCAATGATGGTTTTGCAGACGTTGACGCACGCGTCGCAGATATGAACTCCCGGGCCGGCGATGATTTTCTTAACCTCCGACTGTGATTTTCCACAGAACGAACAAAGGGTCATGCGCGACGATTTGGCCATAAATCAGAGTGTTGCGGGTATCCGTGTGTGTCGAGTTCCCAAAAAAAAGACGGTGACCCGAAGGCCACCGTCTTGATCAGAAAACCTTCATGTGAATCAGGCTGCGCTCGGGACGGCGCTCGGCACAACTTTTAGCACTTCTTTGGTCGACTCGACGACGTGGTCAACGAGTCCGTAAGCCTTGGCTTCGTGGGCGCTCAGGTAGTAATCGCGATCCGAGTCCTTCTCCACCTGCGCCGGCGTCTTGCCGGTGTGCTTGGAAATGACCTGGTTAAGCGTCTCGCGCCAGCGGAGGATTTCCTTCGAGGCGATCATGATATCAGCCGCCTGGCCGCCTGCGCCGCCGCTGGGCTGATGGATCATCACACGACTGTTCGGGAGGGCGAAACGCTTGCCGGGGGTGCCGGCGGCGAGGAGCACCGTCGCCATGCTGGCCGCTTGGCCGATGCAGTAGGTGACGATGTCGCACTGGAGGAAGTTCATCGTGTCGTAGATGGCCATGCCACCGGTCACGACGCCACCCGGCGAGTTGATGTAGAAGTGGATGTCCTTCTTCGGATCTTCCATCTGGAGGAACAGCATCTGCGCAATCACGAGATTCGCGACCATGTCATCGATGGGAGAACCGATGAAGATGATGCGATCCTTGAGCAGACGGCTGAAAACATCCCACTGCCGCTCGCCGCGGCCGGTGTTTTCGAGGATGGTGGGAACGTAGTAGCTCACGAAGTATTCCTTGGTTTACGGTGACCTGATCACGCCTTCGCTGAGGCGGTCGTCACGGTAGCCTTGGAAACCAGCAAATCAAGGGCCTTGTCGAAAATGATCGACTGTTGGATGGAGCGAAGTTTTTCGCGGTCCTTGGTCAGCTCTTTGACGAGCTTCTCGGGCTTCTGCTGGCTGCGCATCGACTCGCGGTAGATGAAGGTGTCGATATCGCGCTCGGTGACGGTGATCTTTTCCTGCTCGGCGATCTTGGCGAGGAGGAGCTGGGTCTTCACGCGGGTGCGGGCAGCCTTGCTGGCGCTCTCGTGGAGGGCGGCCTTGTCCTTCTCGAACTGCTCGGCGGG
>CBRAFO010000237.1:0-2442 GCA_967755175.1 uncultured Opitutaceae bacterium
GAACGACGAAGCAAGGAGGATCATCGCACGCTCGTGCATGAGCGCCATGTCCAGCGCCTCCAACCCCTCGGCCAGTGCCGCGCGCCCCATGCCTTGGGCACGATCACCGTTACCCGAGGCCTTCGCACTGAGGTGCGCACGAAGTTCCTTCAGGTAGCGGACAGGCAACTCCGTGTGGATCTTCTTTGAAAATGTAATGGCGTTCATTCGGGCGGTGGATCGGCCCGGCAGGCGACGTTTCCAAGGAGACTCAGAGACTTTACAAGCAATGGCACGTCCGTTGGGGGCGCAGCATCCGTCTCTGCCTCATCAAACACTTGCCCGGCCCAAATAGCGATGGGGTTTAACCCTAACTGGACACGGGACAAATCTCCGCTCGGGCCAAAACCGACCCGTTTCAGCCAAAACCCGAATCCTTGCTATTCCGCGAGCGACGGCGGGAAGCGTTGATCCAAAAAGTCCTGCAGGATGATCGCCGCCGCACGCGAATCGACGATTCCCTGCGAACGGATTTCACGGAGCTGTTTTTGATTCATTCCCGCCTCGGCCATATGCGAGGTGAGGCGCTCGTCGATGAAGTGCACCGGCAGTCCGAATTCCCGCTTCAGGCTCTCGGCAAACCCCTCGACCTCCTTCGCCTTGAAGCCGACGGAGCCATCCATGTTGTAAGGGAAACCCAGCACCAGCTCGGTGATCCGGCGTTGTTTCACCACGAGCGCTAGTGCCTCGCGACGCTTCTTCGGCTCCGCATCGGTCAGCGCAGGCATGGGCGTGGCGATGCCCAGGTCGTCGCCATAAGCGAGACCGATGCGCCGTGAGCCATAATCGATACCAAGGAAACGCATGGAGAATTGGGAAACTTGGTTCGAAATGTAGGAGCCTGCTTGCAGGCGATGAACGGCGTGCGAAGACGAAAGGTGTTCACACGCCAAAGATCGCCTGCAAGCAGGCTCCTACATTAAGGCGTCACAGCCACTTCGCCCCGCCTTTGAGGGCTTCGACGCGTTTGAGCAGCGCCTTGATCTCCTGCACCTTCGACTTCGGGCAGACGAGCGTCGCATCGGGTGTATGCACCACGACCATGTCCTCGACCCCGACCACCGCGACGAGGTGTTTGCCCTCGCTGAACACGATATTATTGGCCCCCTGCTCCACCATGGTCAGGCCGCGCGAGACGTTGCCCGCCGCATCAGGCGTGAAGTGCTTGGCCACCGCCGGCCAGGCGCCCACGTCGTCCCAGTCAAACGACGACGGCAACATCACGACATTCGTGGATTTCTCCAGCAATGCGTAGTCCACCGAGATCTTCGGCAACGTCGGATAAACCTTCTTCAACACACCCGCGAGCGGCCGCTTTTTCGCCAGTGCGGCGCGGATGGGTTTAAGCGCGGCATCGAGTTCGGGTGCGTGTTGCGCGAGCGCACTTTCGACCACGGGCACACTCCACACAAACATGCCGGCGTTCCAGGCATAGTCTCCCGAGGCGAGATAACCTTCCGCAACGTCCTGCTGCGGCTTCTCAACGAAACGTTTCACGCGAAACACCGGACGGCGGTTAAACGTGCGCCAGCTTTCGCCCTGCTGAATATAGCCAAAACCCGTCGCCGGCTCTGTCGGTTTGATGCCGATCGTGACCATGACCGCATCGGCCTCGGCGGCGGCAAACGCAGCCTTCAGGTCGGCCTGATACGTGGCGCTATCGTGGATGACGTGATCAGCGGGCAACACGGCAAAGATACCCTGCGGATCGCGCGCGCCGACCACGGCGGCGGCGAGCCCAACAGCGGCGGCGGTGTCACGCCCCACCGGCTCGGCGATGATGTTGGCGGCCGGGATGCCCTTGCAGATCTTACGCACGCCTTTTTCCTGCACGGCGCTGGTGATAACGAAGATGTTTTTCGCCGGGACGAGCGGCTTCACGCGGTCGATCGTCTGCGTGAGCAGCGGCTTGCTGCCCACCACCGGCAAGAGATGTTTTGGACGCGGGGCACGGCTCTGCGGCCAGAAACGCTCACCCTTGCCGCCGGCGATGATGACGATGAAAGACTGTGACATGCGCGCGGATTTTGCGCCGCCGAAGAAGCGCGGTGCAATTTCATTTGCGAGCCCGGCCCGAACGCGGTTTCCCATCCGCTATGTCCGATTCCCACCCGATGGAGCTCACCGTTGAAGAAACCCGACGCCTTCTCACCGAAACGCCCGATCGCGTCATGCTGATCGATGTGCGGGAACCGCATGAGGTCGAGATCTGCCGAATCACGGGAGCCGAGCATATCCCGATGCGCCAGATTCCGGAGCACGTGGGGACATTGCCCAAAGACAAGCACCTGCTCATCCACTGCCACCACGGTGGCCGCAGTCTACGCGTGACCCAATACTTGCGCGCCAACGGTTACGACGCCGTGAGCAACGTCGCCGGCGGCATCGATGCGTGGTCACTCG
>CBRAFO010000238.1:0-2370 GCA_967755175.1 uncultured Opitutaceae bacterium
CCCAAGTGGGTGAGCGTCCACTTCTGGTTGTTGCCGCCGTTCCAGCTCCACTGATCGACATTCGTGCCATCGGTGGTGCCGTTGTTGTAAACGTCGAGGGCCTTCCTGCTCTTCTTATTGATGACGCGGAAGGTGCCGTCCGGGATCGTGCGACCGGTGTCGGACCAGAGGCTGAGTTCGGCAATCGCCAGCGTGGTGCCGCCGTTGTTGGCGGTGATATCGATCTGGTAGTAACGATAGGCGGCAGTGTTACCGATGTTGTAGGTGTTTGCGTGAGCCCGATTGACGAACGCCTGGTTGCTCTGCGTGTCGAGCGTCGTCCAGGTCGAACCGTCGTTCGAGCCTTGGAAGGTCCAGGTCTTCGGGTCGCGGTTAGCCACGTCGGCACTGACCACCGAGTAGCGCTTCACGGTCTGCGCGTTGCTCGCGCCGAAGTCATAGCGGAGCCAGCCGGTGGGGCCGGGGTTGGAGGCGTTGCCGTTAAACCATTTCGGGTCGGAGTTGCGGTTGAAGGCTTGGTCGGGTCCCTCATTGGAAGGGACTCCAATCGCGCTGGAGCTGGCCGTGCCGCCGAAGGCGAGGTTCACCATCGGGCTGAACGGTGTCGCGCTGTCCTCGGGCGAATTGGCGCTCGTGCCGGCGGAATTGATCGCGTTGACGACGTAGTAATAGGTCGTGCCGTTGGTCCCCGTCTTGTCGGTGCAGCTGCTGGCGGTGACGCCCGAGGCGACGGTCGAATAGGTGCCGCCACTGGTGGTGGCGCGCTTGATCGTGTAGCTGGTGGCGCCGAAGGACGGCTGCCAGCGCAACGCGACGAGATTCTCGCCCGGCGCAGCCAGGAAGGCGGCGGGCGCGGCGGGAGTGACGGCCGGCGCACCGCCGTCGCCGCCGGTGATCTGGACGTTGCTGAAGGTGGAGGTGTTCAGCGCGCCGCTCGTCGAGCTGACGACCAGGCCGACATACCACGTGGCCGGAGGATTATCGAGGCGGCCGACGTCGGCGCCCACCCAGTTGGTGCCGTCGGGGGAAACATAGCCGGTGACGATGTTCCCGAGACGCTCAAGCTTCACCCAATACGAGGGCTGGGGGATGGCATAGCTTTTATTGGCGTAGTTGCTGCCGCCATACACGAAGAGGCCCTGGATGTTTTGCTGAAATTGGCTGCTGGGGGTGACGGCCATCCAGGCCCGGGGAGCGCCGTCACTGAGGGTCGTGCGGATCATCACGCCGGCTCTGGCGCCCTGGTGGGTGTTCTGGACCGACTCGACTTTCGCGATGATGGCGAAGTCGCCGGTGACCGCTTTATAGGTGAAGTGGCAACTATCGCCTGTGCCCCATATGTTGGTGCCGCTGCCCACCACCGTCCAGGTGCCGCCGGAGTAGGAGGAATTGCCGGTGGGGGAAGCGCCCCCGATTTCGGCGTCGGAGAATCCCGAGGTGATCGAGGTGGTGGCGGGGATCGCCAGCGCTGCCGCGGGGGAGGCCGAGGAGACGTCGGCCTCCTTGAGGAACATGAAGCTGTCACTACTTACCGGCATCTCCCGGAGTCTCTTGGTAATATAGGGAGCCGGTATGCCCTTCCGGACGACATACGCGCCTTGGAGGATACTAAACGCCATGTTTCCAGCCGGGAAGCCGCGGTTGGTGTTGTCCACGAGGTAATGGCCATCGGTGCTGCCGAAGGGGAGAAACGGCGTGGCGACGGAGAGATCGTTCACACGAGCGTAATATTCGCCGGCGGCGAGCAGGCGGTTGTTATAGTCGGGGTAGATGTCGATGCCCTGCTTCCAGAGCGCTTCGGCCAACATGGTCAGCGACAAAAGCTGCACATGGGGGTGGCCCTGGTCGCGGAGGGAATCGCCGACCATGCCGATGTCGTTGGAACTGCGCAGACCGACGTGCGCGAGCGTGCGAGCCTGATACGCGACCATGTCGAGCCTGGCGGTGTCGTCATTGAAGATCGCCATCAGCCCTTGGGCCACGAGTTTCAGCGCCCCTTTGTTCGCGGCGCCGGACATGCTTTCGCCATTCGCGTCGGTGACGGGCAGAAAGACATTGGTGAAATAAGCCTTCACCGCGGTCGTATCGGCCTCCGTCCAGCCCGGCCAGGTGCCGCGCAGGATGTCCGCACCACCCACGAATTTGTAGGCGTTGTCTCCCAGATCGAGCACCGCTTCGCCGCCTGAAAACGCAGTCTGCGTGTTTGCCCACGCGAGCAGGATGTCGTGCGCCTTCTGCGCGTAGGCGGTGTCGCCGGTGAAATACCACATACGCGAGAGGTTCCACACCGCGGACATGTCGTTCAGCCACGCGCTGCGGTTCAAGTCGGGGACGCGGCTTACGGTCGCGAACGGACCCTGCATGGTGTAG
>CBRAFO010000239.1:0-2293 GCA_967755175.1 uncultured Opitutaceae bacterium
ATGGAGTTCTCCGGTGCCTGCGCCGGCTGCGGCGAGACGCCTTATCTGAAGCTCCTCACGCAGCTCTTCGGCGACCGCCTGATCATGGCCAATGCCACCGGCTGTTCGTCCATCTACGGCGGCAATCTACCGACCACGCCCTATTGCCAGGACAAAAACGGACGCGGTCCCGCTTGGGCCAACTCGCTCTTCGAAGACAACGCCGAGTTTGGTCTGGGCCTGCGCCTTGCCGCCAACCAGCGCCTCGATACCGCGCGGATGCTCCTGCCGCTCTTCGCCAACGAAGTCGGTGCCGATCTCGTCACCGCCATCCTCGAAGCCCCGCAGACCTGCGAAACCGACTACGCTGCCCAGCGCGAACGCGTTATCACTCTCCGTGCCGCCCTTAAAGGCAACGACACGCCCACCGCCCGCCGCCTCGTCGCGCTTGCCGACGATCTCGTTAAGAAAACCGTCTGGATCATCGGTGGCGACGGCTGGGCCTACGACATCGGTTACGGCGGCCTGGACCACGTCCTCGCCTCCGGCGCCAACGTCAAAGTCCTCGTCCTCGACACCGAGGTTTACTCCAACACCGGCGGACAATCCTCCAAGTCCACCCCGATGGGCGCCGTCGCCAAGTTTGCCTCCGGCGGCAAAGGCACCGCCAAGAAAGACCTCGCGCTCATCGCCGCTCAATACGGCCACGTTTACGTCGCCAAAATCGCGTTCGGCGCGAAGGACAGCCAGACCGTGCAGGCCATCCGCGAAGCCGAGGCTTATCCCGGCCCTGCGCTGATCATCGCCTACTCGCACTGTATCGCCCACGGCTACAGCCTCCACCAGGGCCTCGATCAGCAGAAGCTCGCGGTGGACACCGGCTACTGGCCGCTCTTCCGATACGATCCGCGTCTCGCCGAAGCCGGTCAGACCCCGCTCAAGCTCGACTCGTCCGCGCCCAAGACGGAGCTGTCCAAGTTCATGGCGAACGAGACGCGCTTCGGCATCTTGAAAAACATCGATCCCGCCCGCGCCGAAGCACTCGCCGCTCAAGCCCAGATCGAAGTCCGCCGACATTATGCGCATTACCAGCACCTCGCCGAACCTGCGAAAACCGCTGCTCCCGCCAATCCCACCGCCAACTAATTCCGATGTAGGGCCTCACCTAGCGTGAGGCCGCCCCCGGCGCACACACCCAAGCGGCTCGACCCAAGGTCGAGCCCTACACGGCCAATTCTCCCACCTCCATGAATCTCCAAACCAACTACCTCGGTCTCACCCTACGCAACCCCATCGTAGTCGGAGCATCGCCGTTCTGCACCCACCTCGACAGCGCCCGCCGACTGGAGGAGGCCGGTGCCTCCGCCCTCGTGATGCACTCGCTCTTCGAGGAGCAAATCGACCTCGAACAACAGGCTCTGCTGCACCACCTCGAAACCCCGGCCGAGAGCCATTACGAAGCCACCTCCTACTTCCCGCATTTCGACGACTATCACCTCACGCCTGCCGCCTACCTGCGCACCCTCGAACGCCTGAAGTCCACCTTGACCATCCCGGTTATCGCCTCACTTAACGGGTGCCGTCCCGGTGGTTGGATCGACTACGCCCGCCGCATTGAGGCCGCCGGCGCCGATGCGCTTGAGCTCAATACCTACCAACTCGCCACGGATCCCAGCATGTCCGGTGGAGACGTGGAAGGTGACATCCTGGAGATCGTGCACAACGTCGTCGCGAGCGTGAGAATTCCGATCAGTGTTAAGCTCTCGCCTTACCACGCATCCCTGACGCATTTCGCCGCCGCGTTGGAGCAACAAGGCGCGAAGGGCCTCGTCCTGTTCAACCGGTTTTATCAACCCGACTTCGACATCCAAGACCTCGAAGTCATTCCCCGGCTGAACCTCTCGTATTCATCGGAACTACTCCTTCGCTTGCGCTGGCTCTCCATCTTGTCGCCGAACCTGAATTGTTCGCTCGCATGCAGTGGCGGTGTCCACACGTCAGAGGACGTCATCAAGTCGATTCTCGGAGGCGCGCATGTGGTGCAGCTCGTGTCCGTCCTGCTTGAAAACGGACCGCGCGCCATCCCGGCGCTACTCGAAGGCCTGCGCACCTGGATGACGGACCACGAGCACACCAATCTTTCGACCATGCGTGGTGCGCTCAACCTCAAGCGCTGCCCCGCGCCCGCCGCCCACGAACGCGCGAACTACATCAAGATCCTCCAGAGCTGGAAGCTCTGAACGATGTTAAGGTGTCTTGAAATGTAGGAGCCTGCTTGCAGGCGATTCCGAGCGTGGGAGCGAGCTTGCTCGCG
>CBRAFO010000240.1:0-2264 GCA_967755175.1 uncultured Opitutaceae bacterium
CAATGGAAACTACACCCTCCTCATCAAGCGTTTTCATTCGGAAAAATACAATTAACACGTAACTTATTTTAAGTTAAATACTTACTATACGAGTATTTTTAATAAACACCGATGCACATCACCCAACAGCATTCCAAAACCGACCGTGTATTCGAAAATACAATACCATCTCACCACTGGACATCAGCCAGTTTTCACCGCCACGCCGAAGTGCCGCCCGTGCGCATGCGTGCGTAGTCCCGCCTTCTTCCTATCCACTACAACGATAGCGTGAGCCATGTATGCCCGCTTCGGGCAGTCCGGCTCAAATCTGCGCCGGCCCCAAGGGAAAGTGTCCACCACACAAGTAGCGGCCACACCCTCCCTCTCCATAAGGCGCTCCACCGCACCCCTGCTGACCTCAAATCTTTAGCCCGAGTTCATCTACGCGCTTGCGCAGGGTGGCGCGGGTCATGCCGAGTTTCTCGGACGCCTTCAGCAGATTGCCTTCTGTCGCAGTGAGCACGCGCACGATCATCTCGCGCTCCAAACGCTCCATAATAGGCTCTGGGTGCTGCCCTAGCTCAACGTGCAGGAAATCCAACGCGTGAGCGACTGTCAGTGGCGGTTCACCCGAAACAACGCTCTCAGCAACGGCTTGAGCAGTCGCCAGCGCCACATTTTCCGCCGATGCAACGCGCGCCGCCTCGAAGGGCACCGAGGTGCTCGTAAAATGTGCCTGCAGCATAGCTACGCCTCCGGCGGCATCCCGAATCTCAATGGGTAAATCCTTCAAGAGAATCGTGTCGCCTTGGGCGATCACCGCACTGCGGTAGATGACGTTCTCCAATTCACGCACGTTGCCCGGCCAGCGGTAACGCGTGAGCACCGACATCGCTTCGGGCGAGACCTTGCTGGTGCGCGCTTTCTTCTGCTTCACGAGGTTTTGTAGGCAAAAATCCACGATCTGCGGCACGTCGTCCACCCTCTCGCGGAGAGCAGGCATACGGATGCGCACGACGTTGAGTCGGTAATAAAGGTCTTCACGGAAGGTCTTCGCCTTCACCATCTCCTCAAGATCCTTGTTGGTCGCGGCGAGGATGCGCACATCGACCTTGATCGTCTCGGTGCCGCCCACGCGCTGGATTTCTCCCTGCTGAAGAACGCGCAGGATCTTCGTCTGCGTAGCGAGTGCCATGTCGCCGATTTCGTCGAGGAAGATGGTCCCGCCGTCGCAAAGCTCGAACTTTCCGAGGCGCTGGCCGGTCGCGCCCGTGAAGGAACCCTTCTCGTGGCCGAAGAGTTCGCTTTCGATGAGATTGTCGGGAATGGCCGCGCAATTCACGGCGATGAAAGGCTTCGCGGCGCGATGGGAGTGCTTCCAGATGGAGCGGGCAACGAGTTCTTTGCCCGTGCCGCTCTCGCCGGTAATCATCACCGTAACATCGCTGGCGGTGACTTGCCCGATAACCTTAAAAACGTCCTGCATAACCGGCGACGAGCCGACTATGCCCTCCTTGTAGTCGTCGCTGTTTATGGTCGGCTTGTAGTCCACGACCGCCCGCATATCGGCGTGTGCCTTGAGGGCGTTTTCGGCGATCGTGAGCACCTTCGCGGGATCGAAGGGCTTCATGATGTAGTCAAACGCGCCGTATTTCATCGCCTCGATCGCGGTTTGCGCGGTGCCGAAGGCGGTCATCAACACCACCAGCTGCTTCGGGTTGACCGAGCGGATGTGCTGGAGCGCCTCGATGCCGCTCATGCCGCTCATGCGGATATCGAGGAAAATGAGATCCGGGTGCGGTCCCTTTTTTACCGCAGCCACGCCGAGTTCACCGCTGGCGGCCTCGACCACCTGGTATTTTTTCGAGGAGAGCACGCGCCCGAGTGAGTAACGCACTTCGGCGTCGTCATCGATAACAAGGATGGTCGGCGGTTTGGCGGCGAGATCAGGCATAGGAACAGTGGGAACGAGTTGGCGGTCGCCAGACAAGAGCACTGGCGAATCCCGCAAAACGAGTGTTCACTACCTTTCTCATGCTTGGCTGGTCAATGAACTTGTTCCGCATACGTGGCATTCAACTCTCGGTGCACGTGAGTTTCATCCTGCTCCTCGCCTACGTGGCGTGGGACGGATGGACGGACGCGGCCTGGCGAGGCGCGTTGTGGAGCCTCGCCTACATGCTGGCTCTCTTTACCTGCGTCACCTTGCACGAGCTGGGCCATGCGGCGGCGGCGCGTCGATTTGGTGTGCGCGTGCCCCGCATCCTCCTGTTGCCCGTCGG
>CBRAFO010000241.1:0-1995 GCA_967755175.1 uncultured Opitutaceae bacterium
TTCCTTGGATTTCGGCCAAGGCCCGGTTTTTCAATATATCGTTCGGGAAGGAATCGGCCCAGGCCTTGGCCGCCTCGGGATCTCGTAGCGCCCACTGGTGCAGGACGGAGATCATCGCTTCGTCGCGAGCCCGCCCCAGGGAGATGTCGGCCACCGCAAGGCGTGCGGCCGCGAGCGGATCGGTTTGCGCGCGCATATAGGCGAGGCGCGCGACCATGTCGTTTCGCCAGGCACCGATTTCCTGGGTTTTTATCCAAGCGTGGGCTCCGTCGAAATCGTGGATCGCCCATTGAGTGACGAGGCTCGTGAGCAGGCCGGAATCGACCTTTTGAAGGTGGTTGGCGAGGGCCATTTCCATCGCGGCGAGCGGGTCGCGCTCGGCGAGGGCGAGGCAGCGGCGCGCGAGCAGGAGGCTGGGATCGATGCCCTTGTCGGGGGACGATAACGGCGCGGCGGACTCGGCGGGGCGCGCGGGTGCATGGGCGGGGATGGAAGTGGAAGAGAGAGCGGCGGGCGACGCGAGCGGATGAGGCGCGGCGACACGGTGCGCAACGAGGCCCAGCGCGCAGGCGAGAACGACTCCGACGGCAACGTGGTGGGCGGGACGCATGTTTGGAAAAAGAAAGAGCCGCCCCGCGCTCCTTTGATCGGAGCGCGGGGCGGCGGGTGCTGGGTCCGTTAGGGAGCGATGGTAATCAACCACTGCTGGTTCAGCGCCCCCACGTAACTCCACTGGTGAACAGACGCGCCATCGGCTGTGCTGGGCCCTTCCACGTCGGCCACTTTGCCGCTATGGACGGCGGTGAGTTTGAGGCAGCCGTTGCCGGTGGGCGTGACGGTCCACTTCTGGTTGTTGGCATTCACCCAATCCCAGAGGTGGAGATTACTGCCATTGATATTGTTGTTCCCCTCCACATCCATCACCCGGCCGCTGGCGACGCCGGTGATTTTGTATTGGCCGTTGCCCAGGTGGGTGAATGTCCACTTCTGGTCGTTGCCGCCGTCGTAGCTCCACTGAACGAGCGGGGTGGCATTGGCCGTGCCTCCGTTGGAGGCCTTGATGACCTTGTTACTGTAGCGGCTGACCACGCGGTAAGTGCCGTCCGGGATCGTGCGGCCTTGGTCGGACCAGAGGCCGAGTTCGGCGAGCTGCAGGCTGGTGGTGTTGCCGTTGTTCGCGGTGACGTTCAGCTGGTAATAGCGGTAGGCGGTGGTGTTGCCGATATTGTAGGTGTTTACCTTAAACCGATTGGCGAAGCTCTGGTTGCTCTGCGTGTCGAGCGTGGTCCAGGTCGAGCCGTCGTTGGAGCCTTGGAACTGCCAGTTCTTCGGATCGCGGTCGGGCATGTCGTCGGCGCTGACGAGGGTGTAGCGCTTGATCGTCTGCGGGGTTCCGGAGCCGAAGTCGTATTGAACCCAACCCGTGCTGCCCGCGCCGTCGAACCACTTCGTCGTCGCGCTCGCGTCGAATGCCTGAGCCGCGCCTTGGCCATTTGCCACGTTCTCGGCGCTGGCGGTGGCGGCGCCGCCGAAGGCGATGTTCACCATCGGGCGGAGCGGCGTCACGCTGTCCTCGGGCGAATTGGCGCTCGTGCCGGCGGAGTTGGTCGCGGTGACGACGTAGTAATAGGTCGTGCCGCTCGCCACCGTCGTGTCCGTGTAGCTGCTGGCGGTGATGCCCGAGGCGACGGTCGAGTAGGCGCCGCCGCTGGAGGTGGCGCGCCTGACCGTGTAGCTGGCGGCCCCGAAGGATGGCTGCCAGCGCAGCGGGACGGCGTTCTCGCCCGGCGAGGCCAGGAGGGCGGCGGGCGCGGCGGGGGTGACGATGGGCGCGCCGCCGTTGCCGCCGGTGATCTGGACGTTGCTGAAGGTGGAGGTGTTCAGCGTGCCGTTGCTGTGCGAGCAGACCAACAGGCCGACATACCACGTGGCCGGAGGACTATCGAGGCGGCCGACATCGGTGGCCGCCCAGTTGGTGCCGTCGGGGGAAACATA
>CBRAFO010000242.1:0-1850 GCA_967755175.1 uncultured Opitutaceae bacterium
TGGTCCGGCGACATCAACGGCACATGGGCCGTCTTCGCCAACCAGATCCCCGCCGGCCTGAATTTCGTGGCCTCGGGCATCCCGTATTGGAACACCGACATCGGCGGCTTCGGCAGCGGCAATCCCACCACGGCGGCCTACGCCGAACTCTTCACCCGCTGGCTTCAATACGGCACGTTCACTCCGATGTTCCGCGTGCATGGCACGAACTACGCGAAGGAGGTCTGGCGTTTCCCCACAGCCACCCAGCCGATCCTGACCAACTACATCAACCTCCGGTATCGGCTGATTCCCTACATTTACTCGCAAGCATGGAAGGTCACCAACGAGGGCTATACGATGATGCGCCCGCTCGTGATGGACTTCCGCGCCGACACCCAGGTGAACGGCATCGGCAACCAGTTCATGTTCGGTCCGTCGCTGCTCGTGAACCCGGTCACCACCTCTGGCGCGACCAGCCGCAACGTGTATCTGCCGGCCGGCACCGGCTGGTTCGATTTCTGGACGGGTGCGAGCTACACCGGCGGCCAGACCATCTCTGCCGCCGCACCCATCGAGACGATGCCCCTCTACGTCCGCGCCGGAGCTATCCTGCCCTACGGCCCGCCCATTCAATACGCCATGGAGAGGGTCGATCCGACCGAACTGCGCATCTATCCCGGCGCGAACGGCTCGTTCACCCTCTACGAAGACGAGGGCGATACCTACAACTACGAGTCCGGCACCCACGCGACCATTCCCTTCACGTGGGATGACACGGCGAAAACCCTGACAATCGGCACCCGCGTTGGCTCGTTCCCCGGCATGCTCGCGCAACGCACCTTCCGCCTCGTCTTCGTCACGCCGCAGCATGGCGTTGGCCTCGCCGTGAACACACCCGCCGACGTGGTCGTTACCTACAATGGCACCGCGCAGACGATCACTCAACCGGCCGTGCCCGCACCGCCCTCCGCGCCGACCGGAGTCGCCGCCGCTTCCACCACCGGTCCGATCACGCTGTCGTGGACCGCGCCGTCACCCAATCTCGTTTATCGCGTCCAACGCGCGACCAAGTCGGGTGGCCCTTACACGACCGTCGCCTCCGACTTGATCACCACGAGCTATGTCGATTCCACGGTTATTCCGGGCACGACCTATTATTACGTGATCATCGCCGCGAATGCCGGCGGCGAAGGCCCGGCGTCGGCCGAAGCGTCCACGACCAGCGCCGGCTCATCGTTACAGACCCTGCTCTCGTTCAACGAAACCAGTGGCACCTCCGCCGCCGACTCCACCGTGAACGGCCGGCACGGCACGCTGGTCAACGGCCCGCTGCACGTCGCCGGCAAAGGCGGCAACGCCGTGGATCTCGACGGGGTTGACGACTGTGTGAGCCTGCCGACCGGCGTCGTGAGTGCATTGAATAACTTCACCATCGCCACGTGGGTGAATCTTGATGCCGCCAGCACGTGGTCTCGGATATTCGATTTCGGCTCGGGCATCACCAATTACATGTTCCTGACGCCGTCCACCGGCAGCGGCGGAACCGTGCGCTTCGCCATCACCACTACGGGCACTGCCGGTGAAAGGAAAATCAGCGGCACGGCTGCGCTGCCCACGGGCGTCTGGACGCATGTGGCCGTGACCGTCTCCGGCAACCTGGGCATCCTCTACGTCAACGGCGTCGAGGTTGGCCGCAACTCAGCGATGACTCTCACCCCCATGAGTCTCGGCGCCACCACACAAAACTGGATCGGCCACTCCCAGTTCTCCGACCCGTATCTCAACGGTCGCGTGGACGACTTCCGCATCTACAGCAATGCCCTCGCCGCAAGCGAAGTCCTCGCCTTGTTCAACGGCACGGCCGGCGC